>NZ_MECK01000612.1 GCF_014596465.1 Streptomyces sp. CBMA123
GGTCGGCGCCGTCGTCCCGGTCGGCGCCGTCGGCCCGCCCGGCCCGGTCGGCGCGCACCTGGCGCAGCGCGTCCCAGGTGAGCAGCGCCAGCGCGGCCCACACCAGGGCGAAGCCGGCCCAGCGCGCGGGCGGCATCGACTCGTGGAACACCGCGACGCCGATCAGGAACTGGAACACCGGCGCCAGGTACTGCAGCAGGCCCATCACGGTCAGCGGCACCCGGATGGCGGCCGCGCCGAAGAACAGCAGCGGGATCGCGGTGATCACCCCGCTGAGCACCAGCAGCCCGGAGTGCCCCCAGCCGTACGAGCCGGCCACCGTGTGCCCGAAGGTGCCGCGCCCGCTGACCTCCAGGTAGACGAGGTAGCCGAGGGCGAAGGGGAACATGAAGGCGCTCTCCGCGGCCAGGCTCTCCAGCCCGCTCAGCCCGACCTGCTTCTTCAGCAGGCCGTAGGTGGCGAAGGAGAGCGCCAGGGTGAGCGCGATCCAGGGCAGCTGCCCGAAGGCGGCGGTCAGCACCGCGACGGCGGCCGCGCCGATGCCGACGGCCGTCCACTGCGCGCCGCGCAGCTTCTCCTTGAGCACCACTACGCCGAAGCCGATGGTGACCAGCGGGTTGATGAAGTAGCCGAGGCTGGTCTCCACGACGTGGCCGTTGTTGACGGCCCAGATGTAGACGCCCCAGTTGACGGAGATCACCGCGGCCGCGCCGGCCAGCATGGCGACCCGGCGGGGCTGGCGCAGCAGCGGGCGTATCCAGCTCCAGTGCCGCTGGGCGACCAGCATCAGCACCACCGCGACCAGGGACCAGACCATCCGGTTGGCCAGGATGTCGTCGGCGGCGCCGGGCTCCAGCAGTGGCCAGAAGAGGGGGAACAGGCCCCAGATGCCGTAGGCCGCCATGCCGTACCAGAGGCCTCGGCCACTGTCCTGCTGGGTTGTCTCTGGCATGGCCGAGTGCCCTCCCGCGCGCGCGAATATCGAGGCGACGGTAGCGGGCGGGAGGGCAGCCTGTCATCTCCGTTTCCGTATTTTGGTCATGACAGCGCCTGAATGCTGGACGAATCCCGTCGTTTCCGCTGCTCAGGCGGGGTGCCTCAGACGCCCAGCGCGGTACGGACGGACTCCGCCAGCGGGACGGTCGGGCGGCCGATCAGCCGGGCCAGGTCGCCCGGGGTGCCGGACAGCTCGCCGCGCGCGATGCCCGCGTCCACGTCGACCAGGGCCTGCGCGAAGCCCTGCGGCAGGCCCGCGCCGACCAGGACCTCCAGGTGCTCGGCCGGGGTCACGTCGCGGTGGGCGACCGGCTTGCCGGAGGCCTGCGCCAGTTCCGCGGCCAGCTCGGGCAGGCTCCAGGCGGTGTCGCCGCTCAGCTCGTAGACCCGGTTCCGCTCGCCCTCGCGCAGCAGCACGGCGACCGCGGCGTCGGCGTAGTCCCGGCGGGGGGCGGTGGCCACCCGGCCGCCCCCGGCGCTGCCGAGCACCACGCCGCGCTCGACGGTGCCGGCCGCGTCGCCCAGGTAGTTCTCGGTGTACCAGCCGTTGCGCAGGAAGGCGTACGGCAGCCCGGAGGCGAGGATCAGCTCCTCGGTCGCCTTGTGCTCGTCGGCCAGCCCGAAGGTCGCGGCGCCCGGGATGCTGGTGTAGGCGAGCAGGCCGACCCCGGCCGCCCGCGCGGCCTCCACCACGGCCCGGTGCTGCGGGATGCGGCGGCCGACCTCGCTGCCCGAGATCAGCAGCACCCGGTCGCCGGCGGCGAAGGCGCCCGCCAGGGTCTGCGGCCGGTCGTAGTCGACCACCCGGACGTCGACCCCGCGTGCGGCCAGGTCGGCGGCCTTCTCGGCGGAGCGGACGGCGACCGCCACCTCGCTCGCGGGGACGGCGGCCAGCAGGCCCTCGACGACGAGACGGCCGAGCTGGCCGGTGGCTCCGGTGACGACGTACATGGCGTGCTCCTCAGGGGGTTCGCGGGCTTTCGGGCTCGCAACTAACCTTAGGGACGGCACTAACCTTTCGAAAGTACGCACTTCAAAGTATGGTACTGACATGAAGGTAAGCACAGGGATCGCGGACGGACTCCCGCCCGCGAACGTCTTCGACCGGATGTGCCCGTCCCGGGGCGTGCTGGAGCACGTCACCAGCCGCTGGGGCGTGCTCGTCCTCGGCGCGCTGCGCGAACGCGGCTACCGGTTCAGCGAACTGCGGCGGCGGGTCTCGGGGGTCAGCGAGAAGATGCTCGCCCAGACCCTGCAGACGCTGGAGCGGGACGGCTTCGTACGGCGCGAGGCGCACCCGGTGATCCCGCCCCGGGTCGACTACAGCCTCACCCCGCTCGGGCGGGAGGCGGCGGAGCTGGTCGCGGCGCTCGCGCACTGGTCGGAGCAGCAGGTGGCCTCCGTGGTCGCGGCCCGCGAGGAGTACGACGGGCGGGCCGCCACCGCCTGATCCGGGCGGGGGCTACCGCTCCCTGATCAGGGCTTCCAGACCGTCCAGGACGCGGGCCAGGCCGAAGGCGTACGCGTGGTCCGGGCTGTACGCGCCGCCGTGCGCCTCCCCGGCCGCGGCGCCCACGCGGGCGGCGACCGGGTGGCGCTCGGGGTCGAAGACCCGGGCCAGCAGCTCGGCGTTGGCCTGCCACCACTGGGCGTCGGTCAGCGCGCTGTCCCGCTGGGCGGCCCGCTCGTCGGCGGCCATCCGGGCACAGGTCTGGACGAAGCCGAGCAGGTGGGTCAGCGCGGCGTCCAGCTCGACGTCGGGCAGGCCGGTGCCCTCCAGGGCGCGCAGCTCGTACTCGTACTTGGCCATCAGACCGGGGCCCAGCGGCGGGCGGCTGGTGGACACGGCCGCGACCCACGGGTGGGCGCGGAACAGCGCCCGGTTGTCGTCGGCGACGGCGGTGGCCCGGGCCCGCCAGCCCTCGTCCGCCGGGGTGCTGCGGGGCATGGTGGCGTAGACCGTGTCCAGCATCAGGTCGACGAGTTCGGCCTTGCCGGGCACGTAGGTGTAGAGCGCCATCGCGGACAGCCCCAGCTCCTGGGCGACCCGGCGCATGGTGACGGCGTCCACGCCCTCGGCGTCGGCCAAGGCGATCGCGGCGGCGGCGATCTCGCCGGTCGAACGGGCCTGCCGGGGGCCGCGCCGGCCCGGCTTCTCCTCGGCGGTCAGCCCCCAGAGCAGGGCGAGGGTGCGCGCCGGGTCTCCTGCGCTGCTGCGGTCGGTGGCCATGCGGGGATCCTTTCACGGCCGACGGCCGCTACCGTCTCCCCATGACCAGCCCTGAGCCCCTGCCCGGCACGGCCACCACCGAGGCCCTCCGCCCCCGGGTGACCTGCCGACGCTGCCACCGGCCGCTGCACGATCCGGAGTCGCGGATGCTGCGGCTGGGGCCGGAGTGCCGCGATCCGGCGGAGCGGGTCGCGCGGTTCGACGTGGACCAGGAGACGCTGCCGGGGGTGTAGCGGCCGCTGCTGCCACCAGGGGAGCAACGGCCGCTGCTGCCACCAGGGGTGCAGGGGCCCGCTGCCACCGGCCCGCTGCGCTACGAGCGGCCGAAGAGGCGGCGGAACAGGCCGGGGCGGGACTGCCCCCGGTCCTGCGGCGGTCCGGGCTCCGCCGGCGCGGGCCCTTCGTCGGCGCCCCGGGCGTCGCCGGTCCCGTCGGCGTCCTCCGCCTCCTCGCCGTCGTCGCCGTCCTCGCTGTCCTCGCCGTCCTCGGCGTCCCGGGCGTCGCCGGTCCCGTCGGCGTCCTCCGCCTCCTCGCCGTCGTCGCCGTCCTCGCCGTCCTCGGCGTCCCGGGCGTCCGCCTCCTCCAGCAGCTGCCGGGCGAGCGCGAGGTCGGCCGGCTCCGCCCAGGGCGCGGCCAGCACCAGGGCGCAGTACGAGCGGAGGATCGTCACCACCCGGCTGCGGCTCGCCCGGGCGCTGTAGTCCAGCCGCTGGCGCAGCAGTGCGGCGACGTCGGCGCGGGCGGCGGGGTGGGTCCAGCCGATCGCGACCAGGGCGAAGCCGGCCGCCTCGACCACCCAGTCCTCCGGCCCGAGCAGCAGGTCGCGCAGCACCCGGCGGCGTTCGGAGCCCTCCCAGGGCTGGTCGGTGCGGTGGTGGGCGATGCCGAGGCAGGCGAAGGACTGGACGGCGCGCACCCACAGCTCGGGCTGGTGGGCGAGCAGGGCGCGGCCGAGGTCGTCCTCGCGGGGTGCCGGCGGGTGGACGAGCACGCCGAGCAGTTCGTCCAGCGGCAGCCCGGCCAGCCGGACGGCGTGGTCGTAGGCGGCGGGGACGGTCGGCCAGACGATCTCGGCGGTGGCGCGGACGAGTTCGGCGCTCGACGGGGCGGGCGCGGCGACGGCCGGGCGCGGGTCGGTGCCGTCCCAGGCCCAGATCCGGGTGGTGGGCTCGGTCAGCGGCAGCCGGGGGTCGGGCTCGCCGACGGACCGGTAGGACACCGTGGAGCGCGGCAGGGCGAGGTGGACGGCCAGCACCGAGCTGGGCGGCTCGACGGCGGAGGCGGTGCAGTCGATCTCGGCGTCGGGGCCGGCGCCGGCCGAACCGAGCACCTGGTGCAGCACGTTGACGGTCGCCTCGGTGGCGCCGGAGACCATGCCGAGCCAGGACTCCCGGTGGCTGAGCCGCTCCAGCAGGTCCTGGGCGTACTCGTGGTCGGGGTGGTCGCGGTGGTGGTCGGCGAGGGCGAGCAGGTGGACGGCGTCGCCGTCGACGGCGTGCCGCAGCCCGTGCCGGGCGGGGGCGGCCTTGGGGTGGTCGGGCTCGGTGGCGAGGACGCGCTCCAGCCAGGGCAGGCCCTCGGCGGGGCGGCCGAGGGTGGCGTACAGCTCGGCGACGTCCACGGCGAGGTAGCTGCTGGAGTTGCCCTCGTCCGGGGCGACCCGGGCCAGTTCGGCCTCCCAGACGGCGAGCGCCTCCTCGGGGCGGCCGTCGGCGCGCAGGGCGTTGCCGAGCATCACAGAGGGCAGGTAGCCGGGGGCCAGGCGGTGGGCCCGCTCGGCGAGTTCGACGGCGCGGGCGGTGGCGCCGAAGCGGCGGGTCAGGCCGGACGCCATCGCCAGCAGCAGCGGGTGCTCGGGGTGGCGGGCCACCACGGCCCGCAGGAAGCGCTCGAAGGGCCGTACGGCGTCGGCGAGTTCGGTGGGCAGCGGGTCGGGCAGGGTGCCGGCGGCGCGGGCCACCGCCTGGGCGACGGCGTCCGGGTCGACCAGGGTGGGCAGGTCCTCGCGGGCGAGCCAGGCGGTGTGCGCCCAGGGGCGGGCCGGCTCGTACTGGATCGCCGAGGCGAGCAGGGTGACGGCGGTGTCCCAGTCCCCGGCGGCGGCCTCCACGTGGGCCCGGCAGACGACCGTGCCCAGGTAGACCTCGCCGTCCAGCGGGAACAGCTCGCGCGCCTTGGCGGGGCCGCCCGCGGCCGCGGACAACTCGGCCAGTGCCTCGTGGAGTTCGGGCAGCTGGGGGTCGGCGAGGATCGCGTCGGAGAGGTGGTCGGCGGCGTGGGTGAGGTCGCCGGAGTCGATCGCCAGCCGGGCGACGGCCACCTCGCCCTCGGCTGCCAGCCGCTCGTCGCCCTCGTCGTCGGTGTGCGCCATGCCCTGTCCCCCGGGTCCGCTCTCGTGCCGTGCGCGGATGAGGCTATCCGGTGCGTATGACTGCCGGATGATCACCCTGCGGTGAACGCGGCGACAACTCCCGGGCCGGATGGGACCCGTACGAGTGGTTTGGACCTCGGAACGGCCCGGATGCCGGGGTGCCGCCGACCACGATGGCACCGGCGCTTCGAGCGCGAAGCACCGCTCCCCCCAAGACCCCCGACGAGGAACGATGAAGCTCTCCCGCACCCTCTCCGCAGCCGCCGCGGCCGCCGTCCTGAGCACCGTCGCCCTGACCGGTCCGACCGCCGGCCAGGCGGCCGCGGCGGGCTCCTTCGTGGTCAGCGAGGCCCAGTTCGACAAGATGTTCCCGAACCGGAACCCCTTCTACACGTACCGGGGCCTGACCGACGCCCTGGGCGCCTACCCGCAGTTCACCACCACCGGCGACACGGCCACCCGCAAGCGCGAAGCAGCCGCGTTCCTCGCCAACGTCAGCCACGAGACCGGCGGGCTCCGGTACGTCGTCGAGCAGAACACCGCCAACTACAGCCACTACTGCGACACCACCCAGCCGTACGGCTGCCCGGCGGGGAAGTCCGCGTACTACGGGCGCGGACCGCTGCAGATCAGCTGGAACTTCAACTACAAGGCCGCCGGCGACGCCCTCCACATCGACCTGCTGCACGACCCCTCCCAGGTCGAGAAGAACCCGGCCGTCTCCTGGAAGACCGCCCTCTGGTTCTGGGACAGCCAGAAGGGCGCCGGGACGGTGACCCCGCACGACGCCATCGTCGACAACCGGGGCTTCGGCGAGACCATCCGCAGCATCAACGGCGACCTGGAGTGCAACGGCAAGAACCCGGACGAGCGCAACGACCGGATCAACCTGTTCAAGCAGTTCGTCGGTGTGCTGGGCACCACCGTGGGCGGGGGCAACATCTCCTGCTGAGCGCCGGGTTGGTGGCCGGTGGAGCGGGAAGTCGGCCGGTCCGACTTCCCGCTCCGCGCTTCAGCCGATCGGGTGAACGGTGTCCGTGGCGTCCGCTCGACCACTCGACCGCTCGACGCCTCGACGGCTCGACGCCTCCCAGGACTGCGTCTCCCACAACCGCTCGCTGCGCGACTACGACGAGGGGCGCGGCTTCGTCCACCGCGGCGACACGCGCCGGCCCGGCCTGCCGGGGCAGCCGAAGGAGGACGTCCCGGCGCTCTGGATGAGCCGCTACGAGCGGCCGGTCGCCGGCTCTCGCACCTGAACATTTCAGGACGAGAAATATTCAGGTGGAGGCCGGCGTTCCGGTAGGCGTCGGCGCGGACGGTCCGCGCGAGAGACCGTGAGGAGTGCGGCGCCGTGCGCGTGGAGATCTGGAGCGACATCAACTGCCCGTGGTGCTACATCGGCAAGGCCCGGTTCGAGCGGGCCCTGGCGGTGTTCCCGCACCGCGCGGAGGTGGAGGTCGTCCACCGCTCGTTCGAGCTGGACCCCAACGCCCCGCGCACCGCCCGCCCGGTGATCCCGCTGCTCGCCGCCAAGTACGGGATGAGCCTGGAGCAGGCCGAGGCCGCGGAGGCCCGGATCGCCGAGAACGCCCGCGGCGAGGGCCTGCCCTATCTGGCAGGCGGGCGGGACGCCGCGAACTCCTTCGACATGCACCGGCTGCTGCACTTCGCCAAGGAGCACGGTCGGCAGGCCGAACTGCTGGACGCGCTGTACCGTGCGAACTTCGCCGAGGAGCGCTCCGCCTTCGACGCCGGGCGGCTGACCGAGCTGGCCGTCGAGGCCGGGCTGGACGCCTCCGCGGCGGCCGCCGTGCTGGCGGACCCGGAGGCGTACGCGGAAGCGGTGCGCGAGGACGAGGAGACGGCCTCCGCCATGGGGGCGACGGGCGTGCCGTTCTTCGTCCTCGACCGGCGCCTCGGCGTCTCCGGCGCCCAGCCCGCGGAAACGTTCACCCAGGCGTTGGAGCAGGCCTGGGGCAGCCGGGTGCCGACCCCGCTGATCCAGGTCGGCGTACCCGGCGACGCGGAGGCCTGCGGCCCGGACGGCTGCGAGCTGCCCCCGCGCTGACCGTCAGCCCTTCCCGACGGTCTGGGTGAGCCAGGTGAACACGGACGGCACCAGCGGCTGCCACGTGGACGTCAGGTGCGGCCCGTCGACCTCCACCGGGGTGACGGCCGTGGGCGCCTTGGCGTTCTTCTGCAGCGCCAAGGCGTCCTCGTAGCCGTCGCCCTTCTTCCCGGTCACGTACAGGGCGACGTTCGGCGGGGTCTGGGCGTGCTGCAGCAGGTAGACCGGGTTGGAGACCTCGCGCAGGTGCGGGTCCTTGGCGGTCAGCGAGGCGGACTCGCCCATCGGGTCGTTGTACCCGGACAGGCCGACGCCCGCGTGGTACCGGTTCGGGTGCGCCAGCGCCAGCCGCACCGCGCAGTGCGCGCCCGCCGAGTAGCCGGCCACCGCCCACCGCTCGGGGCCGGGCTCGGCCCGGAAGTTGTCCAGCACCATCTGCGGCACGTCCCGCGCCAGCCAGGTCTCGGCGTTGACCTTGCCCGGCACGTCCGCGCAGCCGGTGTCCACGTGCGCGCCGAGCAGCACGACCCGCGGCGCGACCAGGATGAACGGCGCGACCTGCCCGGACTTCATCAGCGGGCCCAGCTGCTTGGAGACGTTCATGCTGCCGAACCAGGCGCTGGACGAGCCGGGGAAGCCCGCGAGCAGCTCGACCACCGGGAACTTCTTGTCCGTGTAGGCCGGGTCGTCGTACTGCGGCGGCGTCCAGACCAGCACCTCGCCGTCGACCCCGGACACCCGGCCCTTCAGCTGGGTGGTCTTCACGTCCTTCGGCACCGCGTCGTCGTCCACCGGCCCGAACTGCTGCACCACCTTGGGCTGGTCGGGCGCGTTCGCGGCCGCCGTCGCGTCCGCCGGGGGCGGGGCGGGCACGGCGTGCACGTGGCTGCCGGTGCCGAGCAGGTCGTCCCAGTTGCCGTACAGCTGGTTGTCGTTGTTCACCAGCACGAACACCAGCGTCACGGCCGTGACCTGCGCGAAGGCCACCATCAGCAGCCGCGACCCGAAGCGCAGGGCCTGCGGGCCGCGCACCCGGTTCCACAGGTACATCAGCAGACCCACGGAGATCGGGACGAGGAGGAGCGCGAGGACGAAGAACGGGGTGCCGGTGAGATTCACATCAGCTGAAACGGGTGAAAACGCGTGTTCGGTTGCACCCATCCGGCACCAAACGGCACAGGACGTCGGACGGGCCGACTTCCGGCGCCGGGGGCCCGTCGGCGCACGGGGAGAAAGCCGAGCCGGGCGTCAGTCGTAGCGCGTCAGTCGTAGCGCGTCAGTCGTAGAAGAACTGGCGGAGGTCCTCGACCGAGCCCGGCCCGAAGAGGAAGGCCTCCGCCCGGCCGACCTCGACGACCGGCGGCGGGCCCTCCGTCCGAAGGGCGTCGAGCCAGATCTCACCCTGCTCCCCGACCGCGTAGACGGCGGAGAGCAGGGTCGCCATGCCGGCCGGCCGGGCCGGAGCCACGCCGGTGACGGGCACCAGCTCCCAGCCGCCGGCCCGGGCGGCGAGCCGCAGCACGGCGGCCCAGCGCACGATCCGGGCCAGCCGGGCCCGCCACGGGAGTTCACCGGACGCGGGCGGGCAACCGACGGTCGCGGCGGCGATGTCGTCGATCGTCCGGCGCTCGGTGTCGGTGCGGATCCACCGGCCCTCCTGGGAGTCCTCGATGGCGGCGTCCCACCACTCCCAGGCGCTGTCCAGCCCGCCTCGGCCACCGAGGCGGGCGGCCCCGAGTCCATTGACAGTCCTCCGCCACATCCGCTTGGCTGAAGGCCCGAGCCGACCGACCATCAGGGGGACTTCACCATGCGCACGATGCTGATCGCGGCCGCCAGCGGCCTCGCACTGACCGCCACCCTTCTCTTCGCCACGGCGCCCGGCAGCGCCGCCCCGGCGCCCGCCCCCGCGCCGCACTCCCAGCTCGCCGGGAGCAACGCCGGCTGCTGCTGACGCACCACCCCGAAGCCCCGCCCGCTCGCTGGAGGCCAGCGCGCGGGCGGGGCGCGAATGCGCCGTGCTCGCTTCGCCGGCCCGTCACTCACACCGGCGACATCGGGCGTGTGGGCCGGGACGGCGGGTAGGGCCGGGTGGACCAGTCGCCTCGTGGGAAGGCAGCCCCATGCGCCGTATCGCCGCACTCGTCATCGGCACCTGTGCCCTGCTCGGGGCGCTGGCCGTGCCCGCCGGCGCGGCCACCCCGTCCGTCCCGTCCGTCCGCGCCGGGGGCACGGACTTCTGCACCGTGTGGCAGATCCTGACGAACACCTGCCCGTACCTGCACAACTAGGGCTGTGACCGGGATGGTTCACCGTGACAGGGAGGCGGCTCCCGGGAGGCTGCACTGTCGAGGGGCGTCGGCCCCAGTCACCCGCTGCGCCGACACCCCTGACGCCGAAGCCGACGAGGGCGGCACGGCCGTCCCGCCCTCCGCGCCGCGCTGCGCCTCCTGACCGTTCAGCAGGGCTCGGCGGTGCGCCCGTTCTTCGTCGACCAGACCGGCTTCCAGTTGTTGTCGCCGGCCGCGTGGCCCTTGTACAGGACGAAGTTGCCGTCGGTCTGCATCCGGCCCCACACGTAGGAGCCGCCGCACTGATAGGTGCCGCTGTTCCACGCCGCGTTCCCGTTGCCGTCGTACACCACGAAGTTTCCGTCGTCCTGCATCACGGCCTCGCCCGTGCTCCGGCCCTGGGTGCCGGCCTGCCACAGGATGTCGACGACCGTCTCGCCGTCCTGGCAGTCGTGGAACGACACGCAGCGCTGGATCATCTCGATGAGCGAGCCGAGGTCGGGCGCCCCACCGACCTCCGGCGGGATCCAGCTCTTCCAGTGCGAGACGACGAGGTTCCCGTCCTGCTGGTAGCTGAGGACGTTCGCCTCCTCCGTGGCCACCAGACCCTCGCTGCCGTACTGGATCGGCGAGGACATCCGCTCGCCGCCCCGCAGGCACATGCCCTGGGTGAGGTGGTCCCAGCCGGACGGCACCCCCGAACAGGTGGGCGCCGCGGCGCTGCTCGGCGCCGCGGAGACGAGGTTGAGCGCGAGCGCGGCGGCCGCGACGGCGGTGGCGGCGAGGGCTCGCAGCGGGCGCTTCGTACGGGCGCCCTCGGTTGCGGTGGTCGTGTTCTCCATGCCCCGAAGCTCTCGTGCCTCGGTTGACATGCGATCAACGATCCCGCGCGGGCCCGCCCCTCAATGTCACGTTTATCGTTTGTCTACCGCCTTCCGCCATGATCATCCCCACCGCAGGGCGCCCGTCACTTTCACGGGCGCGCACTCACGTGAGAGAGGCAGCACGGGGACATGAAGGCGACGAAGACGATGCGGCACATGGCCATGACGGTGGCGGCGGGCCTCCTGGCGCTGACCGGGTCGGTGGCGACGGCGGGGACGGCGCAGGCCGACTCGCTCGACCCCGACCAGCAGCCCCGGATCACCGTGAACGACCCGTTCACGCTCTACCAGGGCCAGTCCCTCGACACCGGCAAGACCCGGCTGATCATGCAGTCCGACGGCAACCTCGTCCTCTACCGCACCGACAACCGGTACGAGCCGAGGTGGGCGACGAACACCGCGAACTGCGGCAACCGGGCGATCCTCCAGGGCGACGGCAACTTCGTCGTCTACGACGCCAACAACTACGTCTGCTGGCGCACCGACACCTTCAAGAGCTCCCCCGGCGACCGGGCCACCCTGGAGGTCTGGGGCTTCGGCGGGCTCCGGATCAACTACACCTCCCGGTTCGAGAGCAGCCCGAGCTCGGTCACCCTCCAGAGCACCGACCCGTACTAAGCCGCCCCCGTCGCCCGGCCTCACCCCCGTTCGGTGAACCACCGGACCAGGTCCGCCACCGACCACCAGGGCCGGGCCGCGAGCCGCGTCGCCGCCGTCCGCAGCAGGACGGGCAGGTGGCCGCAGATCTCGGCCAGCTCGGCGACCGCGGCCGGCTCCCGGCTGATCCGCTCCACGCCCACGATCCGCGCCAGCAGCTCGTGGGCGTCGTGCGGCTCCAGCGCTCCGACCGTCAGCCGGACCGCGTCGCCGGGCAGCGCCCCCGGGTCCGCCCCCGTCACCACGGCCGCGCACCCGCTGGTCGCGGGCAGCAGCGGCCCGGGCTCGGGCACCCCGTCGAGCACCACCAGGACGCGCCGCCCGGCCAGTGCCGCGCGGTAGCGCTCGACCAGCTCCCCGACCGGGGCGCCGCCCACGGGCCGCTCCCCCAGGGCTCGCAGGAAGGCCGCCAGGACCGTGCCCGGTTCCCCTCCGCTCGCGTACAACTGTCCGTCCGGGAAGGCGTCCTGGGCGGCATGGGCGACGTGCACCGCCAACGCCGACTTACCGCTGCCGGCCGGACCGGACAGCCCGACCACCGGCGAACCACCCGCGAGCGGCGCACCGCCCGCCACCGGCGCACCGCCGCCCGCCCGCAGGGCCTGCTCCGCCCGCCGGGCCAGGCCGGCCCGCCCGACCAGGTCCGGAATGTCGGACGGGAGCTGGCTCGGCCGGGGCAGCCGCCGCAGCGACGCCGGGGCCTCCCCGCTCCGGATCCGGTTCGCCAGCTCCACCACGGCGGCCCCCGGCTCCAGCCCCAGTTCGCGGTCCAGCCGCTCCCGCAGCGCCTCGTACACCGCCAGTGCCTCCGTCCGGTGGCCGCAGCGGTGCAGCGCCAGCAGGTGCAGCCGGTGCACCTCCTCGTCCTGCGGGTACTCCGCCGCCAGCACGGCCAGCGGCTCCACCGCCTCCACGTGCCGCCCGAGCGCCACGTCCAGGTCGAGCAGCGCCTTCACCGCCGCGAAGCGCCCGGCCGCCAGCCGCTCCCGCGCCCGCTCGGCGAACTCCCCCGGCACGCCGTCCAGCGCCCGGCCGCCCGTCCAGGCGTCGAGCGCCCGCCCCAGCAACTCCCGCGCCCGCGACGGCTCCCGGTGACGCAGCGCGACGGCCTCCGCCACCGCGGCCTCGTAGCGGAAGAGGTCCACCGCCTCCCGCGGCACCGCCAGCCGGTACCCGCCCGCCGCCGCCACGAGCAGCTCGGGGGCGCCGAGCGCCCGCCGCAAACGGTGCACATGGGTGCCGATCTGCCCGACCGGATCCTTCGGCCAGCGGCTGTCGTCCTCCCCCCACAGGCCCTCGACCAGCCGGTCCGTCGGCACCAACTGCCCCGGGGCGAGCAGCAGCGCGGCCAGCACCGCCCGCTGCTGCGGACGGCCGAGCTCGATCTCACCACCGTCGCACCGGGCGCTCAGCGGCCCCAGCACGCGGAATTCGAGCCGCACAGCCCACCCCTCGAAGCTCGGAATCCGGTGCACAATCTGTGACAGAGCATATGTCGCCGGGACACGGGGGCGCCGCTGTCCGGACGGAAGTGGCGGGATCCCGGCGCAGGGACGACTCTCGGGACGGGACATGACTGACATGGGGGGCGCCGGACTGCGCTTCGGACTGCTGGGCCCGCTGCGGGCCTGGTACGGGGAGCAGGAGCTGGAACTGGGCCGGCCGCAGCAGCGCGCCGTGCTCGCCGTGCTGCTGGACGCCGCCGGACGGGCCGCGGCCGTCCCGGTGCTGGTCGAGGGGGTGTGGGGCGGGGCCGCGCCGGCCGACCCGCGCAAGGCCGTCCAGCTCGCCGTCTCCCGGCTGCGCACCGCCTTCCGGCCCTATACCGGGGGCGACCCGGAGCGGATGCCGCTGGTCCGGGTCGGCGACGGCTACGCGCTGCGGGTGCCCGGAGCCGAGGTCGACGCCCTCGCCTGGCAGGCGCTCCTGGCCGAGGCGGAGGAACTGCGCCGCACCGACGCACCCCCACAGGACGTCCGGGACGTGCTGTTCCGCGCCCAGCGGCTGTGGACCGGCGAACCCCTCGCCGGACTGCCCGGACCGCACGCCGAAGCCGTCCGCACCCGGCTCGGCGAACAACGGATATCGGCCAAGGAAACCCAGCTCGAACTGGACGCCGAACTCGGCGACCGCACCGACCTGACCGCGGAGGCCGCCGCCCTCGCCCTGGAGCACCCGGGCCGCCCCCGGCTCACCGCCGTCCTGATGCACGCCCTCTACCAGGCCGGCCGCAAGGCCGAGGCGCTCGCCGTCTACGAGGACGCCCGCCCCACCCTGCCCGCCGGCGACCCCGGACCGGCCCGGCTCCAGCTGCGCATCCTGCGCGAGGACGCCGCCCTGCTGCCGCCCAGGACCGAGCCCGAGCCCGCCGCCGGCCCCTGGCAGGCCCCCGACCAACTGCCCAGCGGCCTACCCGACTTCATCGGCCGCGCCGAGGAACTCGACACCCTCGCCGACCAGCTCGCCGGGGCCGGCGGCCGGGCCGTGGCGGTCTCCGCCCTGGACGGCATGGGCGGCGTCGGCAAGACCGCCCTCGCCGTGCACCTCGCCCGGCAGGTCCGCGACCGCTTCCCCGACGGACAGCTCTTCGCCGACCTGCGCGGCGCCGACCGCACCCCGCCCGACCCCGGCGCCGTGCTGGCCGGCTTCCTCAGCGCCCTCGGCATCGCCCCCGACGAGATCCCGCCGGCCACCGGAGAACGCAGCGCCCTCTACCGATCCGCCCTCGCCGGACGGCGCGTCCTGGTCGTCCTCGACAACGCCGCCGCCCCCGAGCACGTCGAACCGCTGCTGCCCGGCGCCGCCGGCTGCGCCGTCCTCATCACCAGCCGGCTGCGGCTCACCGGCCTCTCCGGCGCCCACCACCTGCGGCTGGACACCCTGCCGCCCGCCGAGGCCCTCGAACTGCTCACCAGGATCGTCGGCGCCGACCGCGTCACCGCCGAACCGGAGGCCGCCGAGGAGGTCGTCCGGGCCTGCGGGCTGCTGCCGCTCGCCGTCCGCATCGCCGCCTCCCGGCTCGCCGCCGACCCCGCGCTCACCCTCGCCGCCCTCGCCGAAGGGCTCCGCCACGAGCACCGCCTCGCCCAACTCTGCGACGGCGAAAGGACCGTGGAGGCCACCTTCGCCCTCTCCTACCACCGCCTCGACCCGGAACTCGCCCGCGCCTTCCGCCTCCTCTCCCTCCCCGAAGCCCCCGACCTGCCGCTGCCCTGCGCCGCCGCCCTGCTCGGCCGCACCGAGGACGAGACCGACCGACTGCTCGAAACCCTCGTCGACCTCAACCTGCTGCACTCCCCCCGCTTCGGCCGCTACGGCTTCCACGACCTCGTCCGGGACTACGCCCGGGGCCGACTCGCCGCCGAGGAGCCCCCCGCCGAACACACCGCCGCCGCCGACCGGTTCATCGACTTCTGCCTCGCCACCGCCCGCAACGCCGACCTGGCCGCCCGCAAGGCCGAACCCGCCGAACTCAGCCTGCTCGACGCGTCCGTGACCGCGGCCGGCCGTCCGATCACCGACGGCGCCGAAGCCGTGCGCTGGATGCGCGACCAGGCCGACGTACACGCCGCCGCCATCGTGCTCAACTGCGCCGACCCCGCCCTGCCGCTCGACCGCGCCGCCGAACTCGCCGACCGGATGGGCGCCGTACTCGCCGAACGCACCCAGACCGGCGTCATCGGCGACCTCGCCGGACGGCTCGCCCAGGAGGCCGAGACCCGCGGCGAACGCGGCCCGCTCGCCCTCGCCCGCTACCTGCGCGGCACCATGCTCTGGCACATCAACCGCTACACCGAGTCCGAGGAGGAGATCCGCCGGGCCGTCGACCTCTGCACCGACCGACAGACCGAACGCGTGCTCGCCAAGGCCCTGATCAACCTCGGCAGCAACGCCCGGATCCAGGGCCGCTACGCCGAGGCCGCCGAACACGCGGGCCGCGCCGCCGAACTGTTCCACCGCCTCGGCGCCCGACGGGCCGAGGGCAGCGCGCTCGGCGAGTTCGCGTTCAGCGCCGCCCACACCGGACGGCTCCCCGAAGCCAGGGAAGCCGCCGAGCGCAGCGCCCGCCTGATGACCGGCTCCGGACCGGTCTCCGCCGCGATCGGCCGCTACTACCTCGCCAGGGTCCTTCGACTGTGCGGCGACCCGGAAACCGCCCTCACTCACGCGCTCACCGCCCGGGACGAGTTCGCCGCCCTCCAGGTCACCGTGTTCGAGGCCGCCGCCGGGGACCTCGCCGCCCGCATCCACGCCGAGGCCGACCGCTGGCTGCTCGCCGCCGACCTCGCCGAGGCCGTCCTGCCGCAGGCCCGCCGCACCAGCGCCGCCCTGGAGGCCGCCCTGCTGCGCACCCTCGGCACCGCGCTCACCGGCCTCGGCCGCCCGCGCCGCGCCCGGGCCCTGCTCACCGAGGCGCTGGAGGTGTACCGGCGGCTCGGCCTCGCCGAGGACGCCGCGCAGGTCGAAGGGCAGCTCGCCCGACTCGGGTGATCATCCGCTGCGCGCGTTGACCGCCTGTCTACCGCGGTCCGGGACGGTAGTCCTCATCCGGCCCCGGACCGCGCCGCTCGCGGCCCCGGGGCGCCACCCGAGGAGAGGCGCCACCCATGACCACGCTCGTACGCGACGGCCGGGTCCTGACCCCCGCGGCGGCGGGCCGGACCGCCGGCGGCGACTTCCGCACCGAGATGCTGACCTCCGTCAACTTCCGGCGCGTCCACGCCGGCGCCCGGCTGCTGAACCTGGACGAACGGCTCAACACCGCCGCCCAGCGCCACGCCGACGACCTCGCCGCGCACGACCTCCTCCAGCACGACGGCACCGACGGCAGCACGCCCTGGCGCCGGATCCGGACGGCCGGCTTCGCCTTCCGCTTCGCCGCCGAGATCACCGCCGCGGCCGACAGCGCGCCGGAGGCCATGCAGCGCTGGATGAACAGCCCGCAGCACCGCGACACCCTGCTCGACCCGCGCTTCAACCACCTCGGCATCGGCCGCGCACCCCGCCGGGGCGACAGCACGCGGGGCCGCTACGTGCTGACCCTCGGCCAGGTCTGACACCGGCCCCGGCGGCAGCCCGCCCCCGGCGACAGGCCATCGACAGCGACACCGACAGCGACAACCCACTGACAGGAGAACCGCCATGACCACCCCCACCCGCACCCGCCGCCTGCTCGCCGGACTCGGCGCCGCCGCGGCCCTGGCCACCACCGTCCTGGTCGCCGCCCCGGCCGCCCAGGCCGCCACGCCCGGCCCCTGCGACCTCGGGCCCTCCGTGGGCGCCACCGTGAGCGTCGTCAACGGCTCCGCCGGCGCCCTCGACCTGCCGCAGAACAACGAGGCCAACGGCCAGTTGGTCGGCACCTACACCGCCAACCAGTCCCCCGCCCAGACCTGGACGTTCTGGGACTACTGCGACGGCACCACAGCCATCTCGCACGGCGGCGGCGGCAAGGTGCTCGACCTCGACTCGCACGGCACCGGCGCCGTCCAGCTCTGGGACACCCCCGGCGGCTGGGACGGCCTCAACCAGCAGAACGGCGCCTGGATGGGCGCCAACCAGAAGTGGCGGCTCACTGACGAGGACCGCGGCTGGTACCTGATCCGCAACGTCGCCACCGGGCAGTGCCTCAAGGGCAACGGCATCGGCCAGTACACCTCGGTGACCTCCTGCAACGGCAACGACCCGGCGCAGCGCTGGCACAAGTAGGCACCCCCGCGGGCCCCGGTCCGTCTGTCGGCCGACGGACGGACCGGTCCGGGAGGGCCCGGTCCGGGCCGGGCCGGGACAGGCCGGGCCGGGACAGGCCGGGCCGGTTCGGGCCGGGCCTAAGCTCGACCGCGTGCCCCTCATCAGCCTGCACGACCGGACCGCGCTCGCCGAACGGTTCCGCACCGACCCGGCCCTGCACCTGTTCGAACTCGGCGACCTGGACGACACCCTGTGGCCCAACACCGCCTGGTACACGGCCGATCCCGGCCACGGGCCGGTCGCCCTGCTCTACAGCGGCGGCGACACCCCCGTCCTGCTCGCCTTCGCCCGGCCCGCCGCCGTCCCCGCGCTGGAGGAACTGCTGGGCGCGCTGCGGCCGTTCCTGCCGCGCCGCTTCACCGCCGGGCTCCCGGACGGCGCCGAGCGGGCCCTCGCCCCCGACTACACCGCCGAGCGCCGCACCCCGCTGCTGCGGATGATCCTCCCGGACCAGGGCCTGCTCCCCGCCGAACCCGCCCACCACACCGAGCCGTTGAGCCTGGCCGACCTGGACGCGCTGCACGCCCTGCTGGCCGAGGCCTACCCCGAGTCCTGGTTCGACCGGCGGCTGCTGGCGGCCGGCGGCTACGTCGGCGTCCGCGAGCACGGCCGGCTGGTGGCCGCCGCCGGGGTGCACGTCCACTCCCCCGCCCACCGGGTCGCCGTGCTCGGCAACGTGGTCACCCACCCGGACGCCCGCGGCCGCGGCCTCGCCCGCGCCTGCGTCACCGCGCTGGCCCGTCACCTCGCGCCGACCACCGACCACCTGGGCCTCAACGTCCGCACGGACAACACCCCGGCGATCCACCTCTACCGGCAGCTGGGGTTCACCACCGTCACGACGTACAACGAGCTGG
The DNA here is from genome assembly GCF_014596465.1 of Streptomyces sp. CBMA123. Lineage (GTDB taxonomy): Bacteria > Actinomycetota > Actinomycetes > Streptomycetales > Streptomycetaceae > Kitasatospora. The sequence goes on from NZ_MECK01000612.1 coordinate 18,109, forward strand.
TGCTGCGGGCCTCGTAGCCGTCCGGGAGGCGGTCGGGCGCCGGCCGACGGGCCCGATCGACCGCCTTCGGGACGTCTGCGGCACCCTCGGCCGTGGCGCACAGGATCGCACGGCGCCGATCGCCCGAGGTGGCGGGCGGTTCGGGCACCACTGATCACGACTCGGCATCCCTTGTCACGGACCCGCGTGGGACTCGTCACGGCGGCGTCAAGACGACCCCAAAGGCATGGCGTTCCGCGTTCCCCCTGCGCTATGAACGTCCCTCAGGAGGACCGCCGCGACGGCGGTCCGCAAAACGGGGGACATCACGTGAAGACCATCCGCACCAGTCGCAGCACCATGGCCCTGGCCGGCCTGGCCGTGGTCGGCGCGCTCACCATGACCGCCTGCAACGACGACGCGTCCTCGTCCGACACCGCGACCACCCCGCCCGCCACCCAGGCGCCGGCCACGCCGTCCGCCGCGCCGACCACCCCGGTGGCCTCCGCGGCCGCGCCGACCGGCGCCGCCACCGACGGGGCGACGGGCGGCTCCACCGGCGGGGCCCCGGCCCAGGCCGGTCCGACCGCGGCCGCGGGCAGCACGGTGAAGATCGGCGAGGCCGCCACCATCCCGTTCGTCTCGGGCAGCACCAAGGGCACCGTCTCGCTCGCGGTCACCTCGATCGACAAGGGCGACCCGGCCGACCTCACCCCGCTGAAGCTGGGCGACAAGGCCGCGGGCATGGTGCCGTACTACGTCCGCTTCAAGGTCACCAACACCGGCAGCACCGACCTGTCCTTCGCCAGCCTGACCCAGATGAAGGGCACCCTGCCGGACGGCTCGGAGGCCAGCGAGGTGATGCTGATCGGCACCTTCGACAAGTGCCCGCACCCGTCCTTCCCGAAGGGCTTCACCAACGGGCAGTCGGTCACCTCCTGCGTGCTGGCCCTGGCGCCGCAGGCGACCAAGGTGTCCGGCGCCGAGTACTGGGGCGAGCCGTACACCCTGGGCAAGGGCGTCAACTGGAAGTGACCCGCGACGACCGGTGGGCGGGGCGGCCCGATGCCGCCCCGCCCACCGGCGTCCGCCGGCCCGGTCCGCCCGGTCAGTCCGCCGCCGGGCCGTAGATCGTCAGGAAGGCGTCCACGCCCTGCTCGGCGATCCGCCCGACCTCCGCGGCGGCCACCGGCAGGGCGCCCCAGAAGGAGCGTTCGGCCACGCCGTGGAAGGTCAGCAGGGTGAACTGCTCGGCGGCCAGCTCAGGGTCCCGGACGGCCAGCAGTCCGCGCTCGGCGAGCGCCGTGAAGCGCTCCGCGAGATCGCGCTGGGAGGCCACCGGGCCGGCCTCCAGCCAGGCCTCCAGGACGTCCGCCGGGATGTTGGCCACCTCGGCGCGGATGGCCCGGCCGAGCGCCCCGTGCTCGCCCGCGGACAGCACGGCGTTCGCCCGCTCGACCGCGAAGGCCACGAGGTCGCGCCGCAGGTCCAGCACCCGGTCGAGGTGGTGCGCCATCAGTTCGCGGATCCGCTCGGTCAGTTCGGCCGAGTTCTGCAGTGCCACCGACAGGAAGAGGGTCTCCTTGTCGGCGAAGTGGTTGTAGACCGTGCGCTTGGACACTCCCGCCTCGGCCGCGATCGCGTCCATGCTGGCCCGGACGTAGCCCTCGCGCCCGAACACCGTGGTCGCGGCCCGGGTGATCGCCTTGCGCTTCTCCGGTCGTCCCGCTCCGCCCGTGGTCGCCACGACGCTCTCCTTCTCCGTCGGCGCCCCCGCCGACCCTCTCAGAAACTGCTCGGTGTAGTGTATGCAGGCCCGCTCACGAACGGGCTTGCCGCCGAACAGGCGTGCTCTATGCTGCGTACGATCTCTACACCTCTGTAGAGCAAATCCGAAAACGTGCCTGCCCCCGAGCAGCAGCGGGAAACCGAGAACGGGAACCGGCCGGCCGAACACCAGCGTCCCGTACTGGCAGCGCCGCTACCGCTCTTCCACAGCAGACCCGGCGCAGCGCCGAGGCGGCGCGCGAAGCACGGGAACACCGGGGGTGAGTGAGTGGCGGGGCAGCGAGGACGGTCGTCCGACCAGGGTTCACGACGGCGGGCGGCGGCCCGGCCCACCGGCCCCACGCGTCCCTTCTCCGGCGGACCCACCCTGCCCGCCGTGGCGGCCCTCGGGCTCCCGCTGCTGGGCGCGGTGATCGACGAGCTCGCCGGGCCGGGCATGGGCCTGGTCTTCGCCCTCTGCGCGGCGCTCGGCACCGGCCTGGCGGCCGCGCTCTGCACCCACCGCGGCTGGTGGTGGGTGGTCGCCGCCTCGCCGGTGGTCGTGCTCGGCGTGACGGCCGTGGTCGAATTCTCGGCGAACACCGAGAAGTACCAGGGCAACGGCCTGGCCACCGGCTCCGCGAAGTGGCTGGTGCACGGCTTCCCCGTGATGGCGCAGGCCGCGGCGGCGGCCCTGCTGGTGATCGTGGTCCGGGTGGTCCGGGACCGGAGGAGGCAGCATGGCTGAGGACCGTGAGCAGCAGGAGGACGGCCGGGCCGCCGGGCGCCGCAGCACGAACGCGGCACCCCGCAAGAACTCACCGCTGCTGATCGCCGGGCGGGTGGTGGCCACCACCGTCGGCTTCGCGGTGTTCGCGGCGAGCGGGGTGGTCTGGTACGAGTACACGTCCCTCACCGACGGCATGACGACGTCCAACGCCATCGCCGAGACCAAGAAGGACGCCCCCAAGCACCTGGACAACTCGGTCAACCTGCTGCTGATCGGCCTGGACAGCCGCAAGAACATGGACGGCTCCGACCTGCCCCCGCAGTTCGTCCAGGACGAACTGCACGCCGGCCACAGCTCGGACATCGGCGGCTACAACACCAACTCGCTGATCCTGCTGCACATACCGGCGGGCGGCGGCAAGGTGCAGGCGATCTCCATCCCACGCGACGACTACGTCATGACCTACAACGGGGACGGCTCCCAGCAGGGCATGCACAAGATCAAGGAGGCCTACGGCAACGCCAAGGACGCCTTCGACCGGAGCTCCAAGGCCAAGGGCCTCAAGGGCGCCGACCTGGAGAAGGCCGGCCGCGACGCCGGCCGCGCGGCCACCATCCGCACCGTCCAGACCTTCGTGAACCAGCCGGTCGACCACGTCGCCGAGGTCAACCTGATGGGCTTCTACGACATCGCCAAGGCCGTCGAGCCGATCCAGGTCTGCCTGACCCACGACACCAAGGACCCGGCCATGGAGGGCCAGGGCTCCGGCGCCGACTTCAAGAAGGGCATCAACACCCTCAACGCCTCCCAGGCGCTCGCCTTCGTCCGCCAGCGCCACAACCTGGACGACGGCAAGGGCAACAGCGGCGACTTCGCCCGCACCCACCGCCAGCAGGCCTTCATCTCCTCCGTCGTGCACAAGCTCAAGCAGGACGGCATCATCAGCGACCTCGGCAAGCTGAAGGACCTCTTCGGCGTCGTCCAGAAGGACCTGGTGATCGACAACGAGTGGAACGTCCTGGACTTCGCCCAGCAGGCCCCGGCGCTCACCGGCGGCAACGTCGAGTTCAACACCCTGACCTTCGACAAGTTCGACACCCGCAACGGCCAGGACGTCAACATCGTCACCCCGTCGAAGATCCAGAAGGTCGTCAAGCAGATCTTCGGCTACGCCGACGCCGCCGCGCCCGCCGCCGGGGCCGACGGCGCCACCGACACCCCGACCACCGAAGCCCCCGCCCCCTCGGCGACCGCGACCACCCCGGCCAAGGCCGCCTCCCCGGCCACCGTCGACGTGTACAACGCCTCCGCGGCCGCCGGAGTCTCCTCCGGCAACGAGGCCAAGAGCCTGGTCGCGATGGGCTTCAAGGAGGGCACCACCGGCCCGGCCCGCACCAAGCAGAAGACCACCACGGTCACCTACGGCAAGGGCGGCAAGGACGCCGCCGACCAGATCGCGGCCCGCTACGGCGTCACCGCCACCGAGTCGGCCGGCACCGCCGCGGACCACGTGGTGGTCACCCTCGGCACCTCCTTCACCGGCGTCGCGGCCGACAAGCCCACCGCCCCCGGCCCCGCCCCCAGCGGCGACCCGGCCGCCAACCTGCCCGTGCAGGGCCCCGGTGTCGACGCCGAGTCCGACGGTGGCATCCCCTGCGTCTTCTGACGCGACCGGCCGTGGAGTCGGTGCCCCGCCCCCGGGCAGGGCACCGACTCAGGACCACTCGAAGTACAACGCCGGCCGCACCGGCCTCGGGCTGCCCGGCGCGAACAGGAACACCAGGTTCACCGTCGGCCCGAACGGCTCCTCCAGCCGCGGGCCACGGATGCTCAACCCGAACCCGTTGATCGCCTTCCCCGCCGCCAGTCCCGCCCGGACCTCGCGGTACCAGGACTCCAACGGCTCGACCGGCAGCCCCCAGTACGCGACCAGCTCGCCCGCCAGCCGGTACGCGTCCTCCACCGTGGCCGCCGGGAAGGTCGCACTGACCAGGTCGAGCGCCTCCCCCTCGGCAGTGGCCAGCAGCTCGACCCGCCCGGTGAGCCAGCGCCCGCCCGGCAACGCGATGGTCGCGGCGACGGCGGGGATGCGCCAGCGGCGCCGAACGGCCTCGGGCCAGCCGACATCGCCCCGGCCGTGGCCGCTGCGGAGGTTCCAGGTGACAGCGGTCGGCTGGACGGGTTGCTCGTGGGACATCGGGCCTCCGATCAGGGCGCGGGCGGGGTGGCGGACTGGGTGGCCTGGTCCCGGAGGGTGAGCCTCAGGTTGTCGCCCCAGGCGATGTTGACCTGGAGAGTCACGGGCTGCATGTTCTTGACGGTCGAGTACTTGAGGCCGATCCCGAACAGCGGCCCGGTCGAAGTCAGCAACGGGAAGTCGGACCCACCGTCCTTCCCGTCGAGATCCTTCCGGTCCCCCGCAGCCAAGCCATCGAGGACCGTCCGCCGGAACTCGGTGATCCCGTCAGACTTCAGCCCGAACTGCCTGGTGAGCTCCATGGCCTTCCCGTACGCCTCGTCCAGCGGGAGAGCGGGATACCAGCAGATGAGCTCGTCAATGTTCTCAGCGTCGTCGTGGGTGGCGGCAACGACAAGCTTGAGCTTGTCGGCGTGGAACTGCCTGCCACCCGGCAGGTCGATGTCCACCGGCCCCAGGTCGTCGAAGTCGTGTCCGCTGTGCGGGTTCAGCTTGACCCCGAGGTCGGCGCCCCGGTGCGAGTTCCGCAGATCCCAGTGGACGGGACGCGACGTACCGCCTGTCAGGGCGCATCCGGTGATCAACCCGCCCACGCAGAGAAGGGCCGGCAGACTCCGAGTCCGCCACTCGCCCGTCATGGCAGGATCTCGTACTGGTCGGCTCGGTCGAGCAGCGGAGTGTCGATGAGCGTCTTCGCCTCCACCGGGTTCTTCAGGAGCTGCTGATACTTGGGCAACATGTCCTTGCGGATCCAGTCCATCCGGTCATTCGTATCGGTCACGTAGCGGTCGTCCCACCAGGTCGACCATTCGCCGCCGTAGTAGCCGTTGAAGGACTTGCCGCCCGGGATCGGCGACTTGGTCATGGCCGACAACACCTCGGCGAAGGTCTCCCCGACCGGGCCGTGGTAGTTCTCCACGTCCCGGTACGAGTCCGGCAGCACCTTGGTCTGCTCACGCTCCAGCAGAGCGGCGTTCCCCGCCGCCACCCGCTTCGGGTCGCCCGAGTCGATGTCCCGCCAGGCATCGACCAGTTCCGGCGGGTACTTGTGCTGGTCCTGCTGCTGCAACGCCTCGATGCCGGCCACCCCGTACTGCTGGTAGGCGGCGTGCATGGAGCCGACGTCGTCGAAGATGTCCTTCTGCATGTGCAGGAACTTGTTCTCGAACCACTGCACCTCGTCGGTACTCATCGTGGACAGCAGCCCCACCCCGGGGACGGGGGTCACCAGCCCGCCGACGTCCGCTCCCTTGATGAACTCGTCGAGGTCGTGGATCCCCCCGTACACCGGCGCTCCGGCCAGCTTGGCCATGCCGGCCCACTGGAAGTCCGGGTTCTCGTCCCACAGCTTCTGGTACCAGGCATAGACCTTCTGCACGGTCTCGTCGTTGAAGTCGAGCCCCTGATCCGGGTGCCACTTCGACGGGTCGATCCCGGCCTTCCGCATCGCGAGTTGCTTGTAGTACTCCTCCAGCGGCGGCACACCGGGCAGACCCTGGACCTTCCACGGCGCGGCGTCCAGGAACAGGTTCCGCTGGTCCGGCGTCAGCGCGCCCCACCAGGCGGACCGGGCGGCCGGGTCCGTGGGGACGGCGTCCCCCTCGACGGCCCCGGCGAGCCGGGTGGCCTCGCCGAGGTCCTTGGTCGCGGCCTGGACCGCACCCGCGAGGCCGGTCCGCCCACTGCCGTCCAGGAGCTTGGACTCCCCGGCCAGCTTGCCCAGTTCTTCCGCGCACTTGGCGTCCGCCCGGGTGGCGGCCTGCACGGCGGCGGCGATGTCGGCGGTCAGGGTGGCGGCGTAGGCGGCCTCCGCCCGGTAGGAGTCGGCGGCCTCCTGGCGGAGCGCCGCGTTCTTGGGCAGTTGGTCCACCGGTGTCGGCGTCGCCGTGACCGTCCCGTTCGCGTCGACCGCGAGGCCTCGCCTGCTCGCCTCCGTCAGCGCCCACTGCAGTTCCTGCTGGGCGGCGGTCACGGCCTGGACGAAGCCGTCCAGGACCTTCTGCACCGCCTGCAGTTCCAGCGCGGCCACCTGCAGTTGCAGTTCCTGCTCGCCGAAGGAGTGCCGGGCTCCGGTCGCGGCGGTGCCGGTCCAGGTGCCGATCGGCTTCAGCACCGACTCCTCGATGTGCTGCCGTGCTTGGTCGAACGCCTTGGCGACGGCCTGCCAGTCCTTGCCGGCCTCCGTCACCGACTCCAGCTTCACGTCGCGCAGGTGCGCGAAGTCCACCACAGGAGCCCCCCTTCCCCGTGTTCTCCTACTGGAGGGCCTTGGCCGTCCCCTTCTCGGTCCTGCCGTAGCCGTCGGCGGCCGTGCGGAGCGCCTCCTCGTCCTTGCCGAGCGCGGTACGGATCTTCTCCACGCCCTGGGTCCACGAGGTCACCACGGCAGCCAGTTGCCCGGCCACCTGCCAGCCCCCGAGGGCCGTCTCGGCGGTCCCCGAGGCGGTGCCGGCGGTCTGGACCGGTTTGGCCAGGCCGGCGGTGATGGACGACGCGTTGTCCGCCGCGAACTTCAGCTGTTGCGGCGACACGTCGAATCCGGGATCCGGCATCGGATCGACCCCCCATGTTCGATGCGATTTCCAAAACCCTAGCGGTGGCGGACCGTTCGCCGCCGGACTTTCTCGAACGTGAGCGCGATCCGTTGCGGGCGGACCCCTGGCGAGATTCTCCGTACTATGTATAGTGTACCGCGTACGGGATATCCGTACGCAGTGACGAGAGGGCTCCGCCATGCAGATCACCACCACCGTCGTCTCCCTGACCGTCGAGGACACCGCCGCCTCCGCCGCCTTCCTCCAGCGGCACTTCGGCTACACCGAGCAGATGTCCGCCGACGGCTTCGTCTCGCTCGCCCACCCGGGCGGCGGGATCGGCGTCGTCTACCTGCGCCGCGGCCTGGAGGTGCTGCCCGAGGACCAGCGCGACCGCACGGCGGACGGGCTGATCCTGGCCTTCACCGTCGAGGACATCGCCGCGCAGGAGCGGCGGCTGCGCGAGGAGGGGGTCGAGATCACCCTGCCGCTGCGCGAGGAGCCGTGGGGCGAGAAGCTGTTCCAGGTCGCCGACCCGAACGGGGTCGTGATCCAGCTGGTCGAGTGGGCCCAGCGGTAAGGGCCGGCCGTACGCAGGACCGGAGAACGCGAGGCGCCCCCGTCCGACGAGGGACGGGGGCGCCGACGTGCGGGCCGGGGCGGACCAGGGCGGACCGGGGCGGTCAGTCCACCGTCCAGGTGTCGTTGCCCGCCAGCAGCGTCGCCAGGTCGCCCGGCCCGCGCTGGGCGACGGCGGTGGCCAGCTGGTCCGCCATCAGCTCGTCGTAGACCGGCCGGCGGACGTCGCGCAGCACGCCGATCGGCGTGTGGTGCAGGGTGTCCGCGTCGGCGATCCGGGAGAGCGCGAAGGCCGTCGCCGGGCCGGCCGCGTGGGCGTCGTGCACCAGGACGTCCGCCTCGTTCGAGGGCGTGACCGGCGCGACGAACAGCTCGCCGTCCGGGCCCCGGAAGACGCCGCTGCCCGACTCCGCGCCGAAGCGGATCGGCTGCCCGTGCTCCAGCCGGATCAGCGCCTCGTCCCGGGTGCCGGCGTCCTTCAGCACCTCGAAGGCGCCGTCGTTGAAGATGTTGCAGTTCTGGTAGATCTCCACCAGCGCGGTGCCCTCGTGCCCGGCCGCCGCCCGCAGCACCGACTGGAGGTGCCGGCGATCCGAGTCGATGGTGCGGGCCACGAAGGTGGCCTCGGCGCCGATCGCCAGCGACAACGGGTTGAACGGCGCGTCCAGCGAGCCCATCGGGGTGGACTTGGTGATCTTGCCGAGTTCGCTGGTCGGCGAGTACTGGCCCTTGGTGAGGCCGTAGATCCGGTTGTTGAACAGCAGGATCTTCAGATTGACGTTGCGCCGCAGGGCGTGGATCAGGTGGTTGCCGCCGATCGACAGCGCGTCGCCGTCACCGGTCACCACCCACACGCTCAGGTCCCGCCGGGAGGAGGCCAGCCCGGTCGCGATCGCCGGCGCCCGGCCGTGGATCGAGTGCACCCCGTAGGTGTTCATGTAGTACGGGAAGCGCGAGGAGCAGCCGATGCCGGAGACGAACACCGTGTTCTCGCGCCGGATGCCGAGCTCCGGCATGAAGGACTGCACCGCCGCCAGGACCGCGTAGTCCCCGCAGCCCGGGCACCAGCGCACCTCCTGGTCGGTCTTGAAGTCCCGGGCGCTCTGCGGCTCTTCGGCCTTGGGCACCAGCCGCAACGACGGGAAGGCACGCTTCTCGGAGCCAACGTCACTCATCGGTGGTCCTCCTCGTCCAGGCTGCCGATCGCCGCCCACAGCACGTCCGCCAACTGCGCCGCCTTGAACGGCAGTCCGCGCACCTGGTTGTAGGACTCCGCGTCCACCAGGTACTTCGCCCGCAGCAGCAGCGCGAGCTGGCCCAGGTTCATCTCGGGCACGATGACCTTCTCGTAACTGCGCAGCACCACACCCAGGTTGGCCGGGAACGGGTTGAGGTTGCGCAGGTGCGCCTGGGCGACCTCGCCGCCGTCCGCCCGCACCCGGCGCACCGCCGCGGTGATCGGGCCGTAGGTCGAGCCCCAGCCGAGCACCAGCACCCGGGCGTCCCCGCTCGGGTCGTCGACCTCCACCGGCTTGACCGTGATCCCGTCGACCTTCGCCTGCCGGGTGCGCACCATCAGGTCGTGGTTGGCCGGGTCGTAGGAGATGTTCCCGGTGCCGTCCTCCTTCTCGATGCCGCCGATCCGGTGCTCCAGCCCGGCCGTGCCGGGCACCGCCCAGGGCCGGGCCAGGGTGTGCGGATCCCGCAGGTACGGCCAGAAGGCGCCGTCCTCGCGGTTCGGGGCGGTGGCGAACTTCGGGTCGATCTCCGGCAGTTCGCCGACCTCCGGGATCCGCCAGGGCTCCGAGCCGTTCGCCAGGTAGCCGTCCGAGAGCAGGAACACCGGGGTGCGGTAGGTCACCGCGATCCGGGCCGCCTCCAGCGCGGCGTCGAAGCACTCGGCGGCCGTGGCCGGGGCGACGATCGGTACCGGCGCCTCGCCGTTGCGGCCGAACATCGCCTGCAGCAGGTCCGCCTGCTCGGTCTTGGTCGGCAACCCGGTGGACGGGCCGCCGCGCTGGATGTCCACCACCAGCAGCGGCAGTTCCAGCGAGACCGCCAGGCCGATCGTCTCCGACTTGAGTGCCACGCCCGGCCCGGAGGTGGTCGTCACGCCCAGCGCCCCGCCGAAGGCCGCGCCGAGCGCCGCGCCGATGCCGGCGATCTCGTCCTCGGCCTGGAAGGTGCGCACCCCGAAGTCCTTGTGCCGGCTCAGCTCGTGCAGGATGTCCGAGGCCGGGGTGATCGGGTACGAGCCCAGGTACAGCGGCAGGCCGGAGCGCTGCGCGGCGGCGATCAGCCCGTAGGACAGCGCCAGGTTGCCGGAGATGTTGCGGTAGCGCCCGGCCGGGAGCCTGGCCGGCGGCACCTCGTAGGAGACCGCGAAGGTCTCGGTGGTCTCGCCGAAGTTCCAGCCCGCCCGGAAGGCGCCGATGTTCGCCTCGGCGATCTGCGGATTCTTGGCGAACTTGGCGCGCAGGAAGGTCTCGGTGCCGTGGGTGGGCCGGTGGTACATCCAGGACAGCAGCCCCAGGGCGAACATGTTCTTCGCCCGCTCGGCGTCCTTGCGGGCCAGCCCGCTGTCCTTGAGCGCCTCCAGGGTCAGCGCGGTGAGCGGCACCGGGTGGAGGTGGAAGGCGTCCAGCGAGCCGTCGCCGAGCGGGTCCGCGGCGTAACCCACCTTGGCCAGCGCCCGCTTGGTGAACTCGTCGGTGTTGACGATGATCTCCGCGCCGCGCGGCAGGTCCGGCAGGTTCGCCTTCAGGGCCGCCGGGTTCATCGCCACCAGCACGTTCGGGGCGTCGCCCGGGGTGAGGATGTCGTGGTCGGCGAAGTGCAGTTGGAAGGACGAGACGCCCGGCAGGGTGCCGGCGGGAGCCCGGATCTCGGCCGGGAAGTTCGGCAGCGTGGAGAGGTCGTTGCCGAACGCGGCCGTCTCCGAGGTGAACCGGTCACCGGTGAGCTGCATGCCGTCACCCGAGTCGCCGGCGAACCGGATGATCACCCGGTCGAGTCTGCGGATGGGCTTGGCCCGCCGCTCCGGTGGGCCGCCCGGGGCGTGCGCGCCGACGGGCCCGGCCGCTCCGGGGGGTCCGGCACCGTCACCGGTACGACCCTCGTCGCCGTCCGATCCGTCCACTGCCTCTGACTGATCGACCTGACTGGTCACTGCCGCGGACCTCCTCGTGGGCACACCACCGCGGGCGCGGCCCCGTGCCCCGTCCGCCTGGTGCACCGCTCGCATCCTATGCGCGCGCACTCCGCCCAGGCCGGAACTCCGGCAGGATTTCACCCGCCCATGCCGGTACCTCTTTCCGGCACAACAGCCGGCCGCCGGAGATCATTCCGCACACGGACCGAGCGGGCCGCGCCCGGGCCGCGCGGAGCCGGCCCGGGGCGGCTCCAGGCTCAGGAGTTCTCACGGGTCACGAGCTCTCACGGCTCAGGAGTTGAGGTAGGTGAGCACCGCGAGCACCCGGCGGTGGTCCTCCGGGCTCTGCGCCAGGCCGAGCTTGAGGAAGATGTTGCTGACGTGCTTTTCCACCGCGCCGTCCGAGACCACCATCTGCTTGGCCACCGCCGCGTTGGTGCGCCCCTCCGCCATCAGCGCGAGCACCTCGCGCTCGCGCGGCGTGAGGTTGGCCAGCACGTCGCCCTTGCGACTGCGGCTGAGCAACTGCTGCACCACCTCCGGGTCCAGCGCGGTGCCGCCCTCGGCGACCCGCACCACCGCGTCGGCGAACTCGCGCACCTCGGCGACCCGGTCCTTCAGCAGGTAGCCGACGCCCCGGGTGGAGCCGGCCAGCAGCTCGGAGGCGTACCGCTCCTCCACGAACTGCGACAGCACCAGCACGCCCAGCTGCGGGTAGCGCCCGCGCAGTTCCACGCAGGCGCGCAGGCCCTCGTCGGTGTGGGTCGGGGGCATCCGCACGTCCGAGACCACCACGTCCGGCAGGTCGCCGGACGCCGCCAGGTCGTGGATGGTCTTCACCAGGGCGGCGCCGTCCCCGACCCCGGCCACCACCTCCAGGCCGCGGTCGGTGAGCAGCCGGGTCAGACCTTCCCGCAGCAGTACGGAGTCCTCGGCGATGACGACGCGGCGCATGGTGACCTTCCGGCAGGCGTGAGCTGACGGGTGTCAGTCTCCCCCATCCCGGCGGGCCGCCGCGGCCGTGGGGCCGGATCGCCCGAGGGCGGTCACATGGTGCGGATGGCCACCGCGTCGCACAGCCCGTCCAGGGCCGCCTTCGCCGCGCAGTCCGGCAGCGGGGCCAGCAGCGCCCGGGCCTCCTCGGCGTGCCGCAGGGTCTCCCGGCGGGCGCGCTCCAGGGCGGGGTGGGCGCGCAGCAGGCGCAGCGCCTCGGCGTGCAGGTCGTCGTCGGAGAGGTCCTGGGCGAGCAGTTCGCGCAGCCGGGTGTCGTCCGGGTCGGCCGGGTCGGCCGGCATCTGCTCCAGCAGCAGGGTCGGCAGGGTGGGCACGCCCTCGCGCAGGTCGGTGCCGGGGGTCTTGCCGGACTCGTGGCCGTCGCTGGCGATGTCCAGCACGTCGTCAGCCAGCTGGAAGGCGATGCCGATCCGCTCGCCGAACTCGCCGAGGGTGTCCACCAGGTCCGGCGCGGCGCCGGCCATCAGCGCTCCTATCCGGCAGGAGACGGCGATCAGCGATCCGGTCTTGCCCGCGAGCACGTCCAGGTAGTGCAGCAGCGGGTCCAGATCCGGGCCGGGGCCGCGGGTCTCCAGGATCTGGCCGGTGACCAGCCGCTCGAAGGCCTCGGCCTGCATCCGCACCGCCGCCGGGCCGAGGTCGGCCAGCACCTGGGAGGCCCGGGAGAACAGGAAGTCGCCGGTGAGGATGGCCACCGAGTTGTCCCAGCGGGAGTTGGCGCTCTCGGCGCCGCGCCGCACCGGGGCCTCGTCCATCACGTCGTCGTGGTACAGCGTGGCCAGGTGGGTCAGCTCGACGACCACCGCGGCCGGCACCACGCCGGGCGCGCCCGGGTCGCCGAACTGGGCGGCCAGCAGCAGGAGCAGCGGACGGAAGCGCTTGCCGCCGGCCTCGATCAGGTGGCTGGCGGTGACGGTGATGAACGGGACGTCGCTCTTGACGGCCTCGGAGAGCGCCGCCTCCACCGCGTCCAGTCCGGCCTGGACGTCCCGGGTCAGGTCGCGGTCCTGCACGCTGAGCCCGAAGGGTCCCACGACGGTCACGAAGACCACTCCTCTGTCCCTGGTCGATCTAGCGGCCTGGTCCCTGAGTGCCGCCGCTGGCCATACAGGCAGGGTATCCGGTCGCGAGTGGATCACTGCACGGGCGTGCGGATCCTGTCATGCCCGAGCCGGAAGGCCTGGTCAGACGGTCTCCACGGGCCATGCGGCGGTGGGGGCGAATTCCTCTGGAAACAACGGCTGGAGATCGGCCCGGACTTCCGGACCGACCTCCAGCGGACCGACCCGCGCCGCTCGGCGCGCGCGTCGGTGCGCGCATCGCCACGACGCGCACCGCTGCGCGGACCAGTGCCGCGAATGCCGCGAATCAGTAGGCGAACAACGAGGCCTTGGACGCGAGGTCCAGGAAGTACTGCGGCAGCAGGCCCAGACCCAGCGTGACCAGCACCCCCACCCCGATCGCGGTCGCCGTGAAGGCGCTCGGGACCGCCACCGTCGGACCGCCCGGCTGCGGGTCGGAGAAGAACATCAGCACGATCACCCGGATGTAGAAGAACGCGGCCACCGCCGAACTCAGCACACCGACGATCACCAGCGGTGTGGCCCCGCCGGCCGCCGCCGCCTGGAACACCGCGAACTTCCCGGTGAACCCGGAGGTCAGCGGGATCCCGGCGAAGGCCAGCAGGAACAGCGCGAACACCGCCGCCACCAGCGGTGAACGCCGCCCCAGCCCCGCCCAGCTGGACAGGTGGGTCGCCTCGCCCTTGGAGTCGCGCACCAGGGTGACCACGGCGAAGGCGCCGAGCGTCACGAAGGAGTACGCCGCCAGGTAGAACAGCACCGAGGACAGCCCCTGCTTGTTGACGGCGATCACCCCGGTCAGGATGAACCCGGCGTGCGCGACCGAGGAGTACGCCAGCAGCCGCTTGACGTCCTGCTGGGTCACCGCCAGCACCGCGCCCACCACCATGGTCAGGATCGCCACGCCCCACAGCACCGGCCGCCAGTCCAGCCGCAGGCCCGGGAAGGCCACGTAGAACAACCGCAGGAACGCGCCGAACGCCGCCACCTTGGTGGCCGAGGCCATGAAGCCGGTCACCGGGGTCGGCGCGCCCTGGTAGACGTCCGGGGTCCAGGAGTGGAACGGCACCGCGCCGACCTTGAACAGCAGGCCCACCGCCAGCATCGCCAGGCCGGCCAGCAGCAGCACGTCGCTCTGGGTGCTGCTGAGCTGCGCCGGGGTGGTCATCGCCTTGCCGGAGATGACGTCCGCGATGTCGCCGAGTTTCACGCTGCCGGCGTAGCCGTACAGCAGCGCCGTGCCGAACAGGAAGAACGCCGAGGCGAAGGCGCCGAGCAGGAAGTACTTGACCGCCGCCTCCTGGGAGAGCAGCCGGCGGCGCCGGGCCAGCGCGCAGAGCAGGTACAGCGGGAGGGAGAAGACCTCCAGCGCCACGAACATGGTCAGCAGGTCGTTGGCGGACGGGAAGAGCAGCATCCCGCCGACCGCGAACATGGTCAGCGGGAAGACCTCGGTGGTGGTGAAGCCGGCCCGGACCGCGGCCCGCTCCTGCTCCCCGCCGGGGGTGGCGGAGGCCTGGGCGGCGAAGGCGTCGGCGGGCAGGCCGCCGGCCTTGGGCTCCAGCCGGCGCTCCGCGTAGGTCAGCACCGTCACCACGGCGACCAGCAGGATCACGCCTTGCAGGAACAGCGCCGGGCCGTCCAGCGCGACCGACTCCATGGCCAGCAGGTCGATCCGCGGCGCGCCGTGGCCCTGCGCGGCCAGCACCACCACGGCGGCGAAGGCGCCGGCCAGCGCGACCAGGGCGAGGGTGACCTGGGTCCAGTGCCGCAGCCGGCGCGGGACGAACGCCTCGACCAGGACGCCGGCCACGGCGGCGGCAAACACCACCAGCATCGGGGAGAGTTGGCCGTACTCGATGTGCGGGGACGGGATGCTCGGGGTGTTGCCGCCGGCGGCGGCGAGCACTGCGGTGACACTCACTTCTGCTCACCTCCTGAGGTGGCGGCGACCGGGTGGGCCGGCGCCGGGTCGGTCCGGTGGACCTGCGAGAGCGTCGCGTCCACCGAGGGGTTCACCAGGTCGGTGAGCGGCTTGGGGTAGACGCCGAGCAGCACGGTCAGCGCCACCAGCGGCGCCACCACGGCGAGTTCGCGGACCTTGAGGTCGGGCATCGCGCGCACGCCCTCCTTCACCGGGCCGGTCATGGTGCGCTGGTACAGCAGCAGGGCGTACAGCGCGGCCAGCACGATGCCGAAGGTGGCGACGATCCCGATCGCCGGGTAGCGGGTGAAGGTACCCACCAGCACCAGGAACTCGCTGACGAACGGGGCCAGCCCCGGCAGCGACAGGGTGGCCAGGCTGCCGATCAGGAACGTCCCGGCGAGCACCGGGGCGACCTTCTGCACACCGCCGTAGTCGGCGATCAGCCGCGAGCCGCGACGCGAGATCAGGAAGCCGGCCACCAGCATCCACGCGGCGGTGGAGAGGCCGTGGTTGACCATGTAGAGGGTCGCGCCGCTCTGGCCCTGGCTGGTCAGGGCGAAGATGCCCATGATGATGAAGCCGAAGTGCGAGATCGAGGCGTAGGCGACCAGCCGCTTGATGTCCTTCTGGCCGACCGCCAGCAGCGCGCCGTAGACGATCCCGATCAGCGACAGGACCAGGATCGCCGGGGCGAAGGTCTTCGAGGCGTCCGGGAACAGCCCGAGGCAGAAGCGCAGCATCGCGAAGGTGCCGACCTTGTCCACCACGGCGGTGATCAGCACGGCGGTGCCGGCCGTCGCCTCGCCCATCGCGTTCGGCAGCCAGGTGTGCAGCGGCCACAGCGGGGCCTTCACCGCGAAGGCGAAGAAGAAGCCCAGGAACAGCGCGTCCTGGGCGGTGCCGGACAGCTTCAGGCTGCCGTCGGCGACCGCGCCGGTGAGGGTCCGCAGGTCGAAGGTGCCGAGGCCCTGGTCCTGGGCGATCACGTACAGGCCGATCACCGCGGCCAGCATCACCAGGCCGCCGAGCAGGTTGTACAGCAGGAACTTGACGGCCGCGTAGGAGCGCTGACGCGCCGACTCCGGGCCGCCGGCCCGGTCGCCGAAGCCGCCGATCAGGAAGTACATCGGGATCAGCATGGCTTCGAAGAACACGTAGAACAGGAAGACGTCGGTGGCGTAGAAGGAGACGATCACCATCGCCTCCACCGCCAGGATCAGGGCGAAGAAGGCCTGGGTGCGGCGCCTGTTCTCGAAGGTGCCGTCCGGCGCGGCGGGGCCCGGGTCGGCGTCGTGCCAGGAGGCCAGCATCACCATCGGCACCAGGACGGCCGTCAGCAGGGCCAGCACCGCGCCGATGCCGTCCACGCCGAGCGAGAAGGTGATGCCGAAGGAACGGATCCAGCTGTACGACTCGGTCAGCTGGTAGCGGGCGCCGTGCGGGTCGAACCGCAGCGCCACCACGGCGGCCAGCGCCAGGGTGACGGCCGAGACGCCCAGCGCGACGGCCTTGGTGGTGCGGCGCCGGGCCTCGGTCGAGCCGGCCGGCAGCGCGGCGGTCAGCACCGCACCGGCCGCCGGGACGGCGCAGGTGACGGTCAGCAGCACACTCATGGCCTGGCCTCCCGACGCGTTTCAGGACGAGTCATCACACGGACCTCATCAGGAGAGTCGAGGCGACCAGCACCAGCGTGCCGCCGAACATGGAGAGCGCGTACGAGCGGACGAAACCGTTCTGGACCCGCCGCAGCCGGCCGGACAGGCCACCGATGAGGGCGGCCAGGCCGTTGACGAAGCCGTCCAGGCCGCGGCTGTCGAAGTAGACCAGGGTCGCGGTGAGCGCCGAGCCCGGCCGCACCAGCACGGCGTGGTTGAAGTCGTCCTGCAGCAGGTCGCGGCGGGCGGCCCGGGTGAGCGGGGAGCCGACCGGCGGCACCACCGGGACGGGCGAGCGCCCGTACATCGCGTACGACAGCCCGACGCCGGCCAGCATGCAGGCGGTGGTCAGCCCGGTGACGGTCCAGGAACCGAGCGGCGAGTTGCCCTCGCTGTGCCCGGTGACCGGCTCCAGCCACCTCAGGAAGGAGTTGTTGTAGACGAACAGCCCGCCCGCGAACACCGAGCCGAAGGACAGCAGGACCATCGGGATCACCATGGTCCTCGGCGACTCGTGCGGGTGCGGGAGGTCGCCCTTCGCGTCCGGCTGCCAGCGCTTCTCGCCGAAGAAGGTCAGCAGCATCACCCGGGTCATGTAGAACGCGGTGACGGCCGCGCCGACCAGCGCGCACAGGCCGAGGATCCAACCCTCGGTGCCGCCCTTGGCGAAGGCCGCCTCGATGATCTTGTCCTTGGAGAAGAAGCCGGACAGGCCCGGGAAGCCGATGATGGCGAGGTAGCCCAGGCCGAAGGTGGCGAAGGTCCACGGCAGGTACTTCCGCAGGCCGCCGTAGTGACGCATGTCCACCTCGTCGTCCATGCCGTGCATGACCGACCCGGCGCCGAGGAACAGCCCGGCCTTGAAGAAGCCGTGGGTCACCAGGTGCATGATCGCGAAGGCGTAGCCGATCGGGCCCAGCCCGGCCGCCATCACCATGTAGCCGATCTGCGACATGGTCGAACCGGCCAGCGCCTTCTTGATGTCGTCCTTGGCACACCCGACGATCGCACCGAACAGCAGCGTCACCACGCCGACCACCACCACGGCGGTCTGGGCGTCCGGCGCCAGGTTGAAGATCGCCGAGGAGCGGGTGATCAGGTAGACGCCAGCCGTCACCATGGTGGCCGCGTGGATCAGGGCCGAGACCGGGGTCGGGCCCTCCATCGCGTCCCCGAGCCAGGACTGCAACGGCACCTGCGCCGACTTGCCGCACGCGGCCAGCAGCAGCATCAGGCCGATCGCCGTCAGCTTGCCCTCGCTCGCCTGGTGCGCCCCGTCGAAGACCGGGGTGAAGGCGAAGGAGCCGAACTCGGCAAACATCAGCATGATCGCGATCGACAGGCCCATGTCGCCGACCCGGTTGACGATGAAGGCCTTCTTGGCCGCCGTCGCCGCGCTCGGCTTGTGCTGCCAGAAGCCGATCAGCAGGTACGAGGCCAGCCCCACACCCTCCCAACCGGCGTACAGCAGGAGGTAGTTGTCCGCGAGCACCAGCAGCAGCATGGCGGCCAGGAACAGGTTCAGATACGCGAAGAAGCGGCGCCTGCGCTCGTCGTGCGCCATGTAGCCCACCGAGTACAGGTGGATCAGCGTGCCGACACCCGTGATCAGCAGCACGAAGGTCATCGACAACTGGTCGAGCCGGAACGAGACGTCGGCCTGGAAGGCGTTCACCGACACCCAGCTGAACAGGTGCTCGGTCACCGCCCGGTGCTCGGCGCTCCGGCCCAGCATGTCCGAGAACAACGCCAGGCCGAAGCCGAACGAGAGCGCGGCAAGCGCGGTGGCCAGCCAGTGGCCGAACCGGTCGAATGCCCGGCCGCCCAGGAGCAGCAGGGCGGCACCGGCCAGCGGGGCCGCCACCAGCAGCGGAATGAGAGAGTTCACCGAGGGCCCTCCGCCTACAGCTTCATCAGGTTGCTGTCGTCGACCGAAGCGGAGTGCCTGGTCCGGAAGATGGAGACGATGATGGCGAGGCCGACCACGACCTCGGCCGCCGCGACCACCATCGTGAAGAACGCGATGATCTGACCGTCCAGGGTCCCGTGCAGCCGGGAGAACGTCACCAGCGCCAGGTTCGAGGCGTTCAGCATCAGCTCCACGCACATGAACAGCACGATCGCGTTGCGCCGGATCAGCACCCCGGACGCGCCGATGGTGAACAACAGGGCTGACAGGTAGAGGTAGTTGACCGGGTTCACTCCGCGCCCTCCTTGCCGGCCGCGTGATCGGTACCGCCGTTGCCGTTGCCATTGCCGTTGCCGTTGCCGGTGTCGCCGTTGCCGTTGGCACGGGCGTTGGCACGGGCGTTGGCCGGCGCCAGGGACTTGCGCACAGCCGCCACCGCCGGCCGCTCCGAGGACGGACGGCCCAGCCAGTCCGCCGTGCTGTTCTCCAGCTCCGCCATCCGCCGGAGCATCGCCTGGCTGACGTCCCGGACCTGACCGCGCTCGCGCAGCGTCGCCATCACCGAGTCCTCGGCGACCGTGCCGTCCGGCAGCAGCGCCGGGACGTCCACCGCGTTGTGCCGCGCGTACACACCCGGCGCCGGCATCGGCGGCACCTGGATGTTGTCCCGCACCCGCTGCTCCGCCAGCTCGCGCTGGGTCTTCGGCGCCTTCACGTGCTCCCGGTGGGTCAGCACCATCGCGCCGATCGCCGCGGTGATCAGCAGCGCGCCGGTGACCTCGAAGGCCCACACGTACCGGGTGAAGATCAGCCGGGCCAGACCCGGCACATTGCCCTCGGCGTTCGCCTCGGCCAGCCCGGTGAAGTGGTCCAGCTTCGCAGCGGCGATCCCCGCGATCAGCAGCACCCCGAAGCCCAGCCCGCACAGCACCGCCGCGAACCGCTGGCCCTTCAGCTGCTCCTTCAGGGAGTCCTCGCTGGTCACGCCGACCAGCATCACCACGAACAGGAACAGCATCATGATCGCGCCGGTGTACACCACGATCTGCACCACGCCCAGGAACACCGCGCCCTGGGCCATGTAACAGACCGCCAGCGCCAGCATCGTCGCCGCCAGGCACAGCGCGCTGTGCACCGCCTTGCGCATCAGCAGCATGCCCAGCGCGCCACCGACCGCGATCACCGCGAGCACCCAGAACTGGACGGCCTCACCCGTGGAGGTCGTCCCGCTCGCCGCCGCCAGCTGTGCGATCACTGCCGCACCTCCTTGTCCCGGTCGGTGCGCTCCTGCTGGACCGTCCCCGGCGCCGCCGCGGTGATCTCGCCCCGGTAGTACGCGCCCTCGTCGGCGCCCGGGAAGATCTCGTGCGGGGTGTCCACCATGCCCTCGGACAGGCCCACCAGCAGCTGCTCCTTGGTGAAGATCAGGTCCTTGCGGGAGGAGTCGGCCAGCTCGTAGTCGTTGGTCATGGTCAGCGCCCTGGTCGGGCAGGCCTCGATGCACAGCCCGCACAGGATGCAGCGGGCGTAGTTGATCTGGTACACCACGCCGTAGCGCTCACCCGGCGAGTAGCGCTCCTCGTCCCGGTTGTCCGCGCCCTCCACGTAGATCGCGTCGGCCGGGCAGGCCCACGCGCACAACTCGCAGCCGACGCACTTCTCCAGGCCGTCCGGATGCCGGTTCAGCTGGTGGCGGCCGTGGAAACGCGGAGCGGTGGGCTTCTTCTGCTCCGGGTACTGCTCGGTGAGCCGCTTCTTGAACATGGCCTTGAAGGTCACGCCGAAGCCGGCGGCCGGACCGAGGATCGACGGCCGGTCGGCCCGCTCGGGCCGGCCCGTCTGGTCGGACTCCATCTCGGATCAGCTCCCTTCGGAATGGTCGGCCCCGTTGAGGGCGTCCTGGAGTTGCTTCGGAGCGCGGCTCGGCCGGCGCGGCACCGGCGGGAGCACCTGACCGGGCAGCGGCGGCACCGGGTACCCGCCCGCCATCGGGTCGAACTCTCCCCCAGCCTTCGGCCGGGAGGTGCCCCCACCCGGTGGCGGCTGTTCTTCCTCCGGCTGCTTCTTCAGGAAGTCCCGGACCAGCACCAGCAGCAGGACCGCGCCGACCGGCGCCCCCACGTACAGCACCACCGAACCGGAGCCGTACCCCTCGTTGCGCAGCGCCCGCACGCTCGCGATCAGCACCAGCCACACCAGCGAGACCGGGATCAGCACCTTCCAGCCCAGCTTCATGAACTGGTCGTAGCGCAGCCGGGGCAGCGTGCCGCGCAGCCAGATGAAGAAGAACAGCAGCAACTGGATCTTCAGCGTGATCCACAGCATCGGCCACCAGCCGTGGTTGGCGCCCTCCCAGAACGTCGACACCGGCCACGGGGCCCGCCAACCGCCCAGGAACAGGGTCGAGGCCACCGCCGAGACCGTCACCATGTTGACGTACTCGGCCAGCATGAACATCGCGAACTTCAGCGAGGAGTACTCGGTGTTGAAGCCGCCCACCAGCTCGCCCTCGGCCTCCGGAAGGTCGAACGGCGCCCGGTTGGTCTCACCGACCATCGCGATGACGTACACGATGAACGACACCGGCAGCAGCACCGCGAACCACCTCGGCTGCTGGTGCGCCACGATCTCCGAGGTCGACATCGACCCCGAGTAGACGAACACCGCCGCGAAGGACAGGCCCATCGCGATCTCGTAGCTGATCATCTGCGCGGCCGACCGCACCCCGCCCAGCAGCGGATACGTCGAACCCGACGACCAGCCCGCCAGCACGATCCCGTAGATGCCCACCGAGGCCGTCGCCAGCACGTACAGCAGCGCCACCGGGAAGTCCGTCAGCTGCAACGGCGTCCGGGTCCCGAAGATCGACACCTCGTCGCCGGGCGGACCGAACGGGATCACCGCGAAGGCCATGAACGCCGGGATCGCGCAGACGATCGGCGCCAGGATGTAGACCACCTTGTCCGCGCCCTTGACCACCAGGTCTTCCTTCAGCGCCAGCTTCACGCCGTCCGCCAGCGACTGCAGCAGACCCCACGGCCCGTGCCGGTTCGGCCCGATGCGCAACTGCATCCAGGCCACCACCTTGCGCTCCCAGACGATCGCGACCAGCACCGTCAGCAGCAGGAACGCGAAGCAGAACACCGCCTTCAGCAGCACCAGCCACCACGGGTCCTGGCCGAAGAAGTGCAGCGTCTCGTACGGCTTCGGAGTCATCGGACCTCCCCTTCCCGGGCCCCGCCCTCGACGACGACCGGCGCGAGCTCCGCCGCGGCGATCGTCACCAGGTGGCCGACGGTCGTACCGAGCGCGCGGTGGGCGCCGCCCGGCGTGGAGTTGAGCGGGATCCAGACCGTACGGTCCGGGACCGAGTCGGTGACCTCCAGCGGCAGCGTCAGCGAACCGGCCGGACCGGTCAGCCGCAGCGCCCCCGCCGCACCGGCGTCGATCTCCTTCGCGGTCGCCGCCGACACCCGGGCCACCGCCCGGTGCCGCGTCCCCGCCAGATGCGGATCGCCGTCCTGCAGCGACCCCTCGTCCAGCAGCAGACGCCAACCCGCCAGCACCGCCTGGCCGGTGGCCGGCCGCGGCAGCACCCCCGGGTGCGCCGCCGGATCCGCCGCGCGGTCACCCCGCCACGGCTCGAAGCGGTCCAGCTCCAGCCGGGCCGCCCGCACGTCCGCCAGACCCAGCCGGTGGCCCAGCGCGTCCGCCAGCATCTCCAGCACCCTTAGGTCGGACCAGAGATGACGGCCCATCTGCTGGTCCGGCTTCAGCGCGGCCTCGAACATCCGCACCCGGCCCTCCCAGTCCAGGAAGGTGCCCGCCTTCTCCGCCACCGCCGCCACCGGCAGCACCACATCGGCCCGCTCGGTCACCGCCGACGGCCGCAGCTCCAGCGACACCACGAACGGCACCGCCGCCAACGCCTCCCCGGCCAACGCCGGATCCGGCAGGTCGCCCGGATCCACCCCGCCGACCAGCAGCGCGTCCAGATCACCCCGCGCCGCCGCGGTCAGGATCTGACCGGTGTCCCGGCCCGGACGCGACGGCAGCTCCGCCACCCCCCAGACCGCGGCCGCCTCCGCCCGCGCCGCCACCGCCGCCACCGGACGGCCACCCGGCAACAGACCCGGCAGCGCA
>NZ_MECK01000613.1 GCF_014596465.1 Streptomyces sp. CBMA123
TCTACGCCCGGCTGCCCGCGCCGGACCGGCCGGTGCGGGCAGCGCCGCCACCCCCGCCGTCGGAGCCCTCGCCGCTCGGGCCCCCGCAGTCCGGCCCGAGCCCGCAGCCCCTGTCGTCGCAACCGCCACCGCCCGAGCCCCAGCAGCCGAAGGACGCCACATGATCCGCACGATGGTGGTCGACGACGACGCGCTGGTGCGCCTCGGCCTGGTCGACCTCCTCACCCAGGACCCGGCACTGACCGTGGTCGCCGAAGCCGCCGACGGGATGCAGGCCGTCGAGCTGGCCCGCGGCCACCGGGTCGACGTCGCGCTGATGGACATCCGGATGCCCCGGTTGGACGGGATTGCCGCCACCCGGCGGCTGCGCCAACTCCCCGACCCACCGCGGGTGATCGCGCTCACCACCTTCGACCTGGACGAGTACGTGTACCAGGCGCTCGCCGCCGGCGCGGACGGCTTCCTGCTCAAGGACACCCCGCCCGCCGAGATCGCCCGAGCCGTCCACGTGGTCGCCGCCGGGCAGGGGATGCTGCACCCGGCGGCCGCGCGACGGCTGATCGACCGGTACCACCGGGTCGGTGCGCCCCGGTGCGTGGCCGCCCGCGGCCGGATCGCCGGGCTCACCCCGCGCGAGACCGAGGTGCTGCGCGAACTCGCCGACGGGCTCTCCAACGCCGAGATCGCGGGCGTGCTGGGGATGCGGGAGAGCACCGTCAAGGCGCACGTCAGTCGGATCCTGACCGCGCTCGGGGTGGCCAACCGGGTCCAGGCGGCGCTGCTCGCACGGGATGCGGGGCTGATCGGGGACGGTGCCTGACGGCGGGCGCTCGCGAGGGCAGGGTGGGGCGCAGCGTCGGACGGCGTTCACGCGGATGTTCCCCGGAGGTCGGTTCGGGCGTCGCCGTGGGCTTCCCTGAGCCCTCGCGTGCCTCCGGTTGGTACCGCCCGCTGAGCCGTTGTCACCCATCCGGCGTGGAAATGCCGAGCCTTGGCCGTTTGCGCTGCCGAACCCGGGCGGCGGGTCCATGGTGGAGATGGGTGCGATCCGGCGACCGCGCCCGCGCGTCGATCCGGGCCCGGCCCGCCGAACGCCCGCCGCTTCCTTCCACGGGCGCCCGAAACCGGGGCCCGTACCGGCACGCTGGGAACAGGGCCACCTCGCAGGAAACCGAACGGTTCTTCTAGGCTCACATCTCGGCTTCCCTGCGGCGGTGCGGTCACTGCACCCGCCACCAGGAGGCCGCCGTCCACGGGGCTCCGGGCGGACCGGAGCCACCGGATCGAGCGAGGAGGACGCAATGCCAAGCATGCCGCCCAGCCGTTCCACCGCACTTGGGCCAGACGGGCCGTTCCGACGGGCCGTGCAACATCCCGGCCGACGGGTGCGGTCCGGCCGGGCCTGGTACCCGGGCGGGAGCGGTCGGCCGGTACGGCCGCTGAATACCGGCTGCGGCCGCGGAGGCGAGCGTTGAGTCCCCAGATCGTCGGGTCGCCGGCCGCACCGGGTGCCGCCGCGGAACCCGACCGCGTACCGGTGACCGTTCCCGCCGCCACCGACGGCGAAGCCCTGGTCGCCACAGCCGACCCTGCCGCTCCAGG
Source organism: Streptomyces sp. CBMA123 (assembly GCF_014596465.1). Taxonomy (GTDB): domain Bacteria; phylum Actinomycetota; class Actinomycetes; order Streptomycetales; family Streptomycetaceae; genus Kitasatospora. Next base: position 1,603 of record NZ_MECK01000613.1, read on the forward strand.
TGCTCCCGGTGCTCCCGGTACTTCGGTAGCGGGGCCTGCCGCCGCCGAACCGGCCAACTCCGGCGCCACGATGGCCGGCTCGACCACTGCCGTCGCCGCCGCCGTCACCGCTGCCGCCGCGACCACCACGGCGCTGCCCGGACTGCCGCAGGCGCTCAGCACCCGGGCCCGCACGCTGGCCGGCGCCGTCCGGCGGCGCTGCGTGGACCTGGCCCGGATCGAGTCGCCCAGTGGTGACGCACCCCGACTCGACGCGCTCGCCGAGGAGTTGGCGGCCGGATTCCGGGCCACTGGGGCCACCGCCCGCCGCGAACCCGGTCCGGCCGGGGACCACCTGGTGCTGGAGTGGGAGGGGCGGGACGAGACCCTGCCCCATCTGCTGATCGTCGGCCACCACGACACCGTCTGGCCGGCCGGCACCCTGGCGGACTGGCCGGTGACCGAGCAGGACGGGCGGCTCACCGGGCCCGGCGTGGTCGACATGAAGGGCGGACTCGCCATCCTGGAGGGCGCGTTGGCGCTGCTCGCGGACCTGGGGCAGCGGCCGCACCGCACCGTGCGACTGGTCGTGGTGTCCGACGAGGAGGTCGGCAGCCCGGACGGGCGGCGTCTGGTCGAGCGCCAACTACGCGGCGCGGCGGCAGTCTTGGGGCTGGAGCCGCCGCACCCGGACGGCCGGTTGAAGACCGCGCGGCGCGGCAGCACCCGGGTGCGGCTCACCGTCACCGGCCGGGAGGCCCACGCGGGCAACGACGCCCACGACGGGGTGTCGGCGGTGGACGAACTCGTCGACCAGCTCGTGCTCGTCCGGGGTCTGGCCGGTCAGCCGGGCACCGAGCTCAACGCCGGTCGGATCAGCGGCGGTTCGCGGGCCAACGTGGTCGCCGGACGGGCCGAGGCGGAGCTGGGGCTGCGCTTCTCCACCGTCGAGGCGCAGCGCCGTACGCTCGACAACCTGGCCCGGCTGACCGCGCTGCGGCCGGGGGCGCGGGTGCGGACGGAGGTGTTGTCCAGCCGGCCGGCCTGGCCCGAGCGGAGCGGCAACCCGCTGCTGAGGCACGTGCGTTCGCTCGCCGCGGTGCTCGGGCAGCAGCTGGACGGCGCGCCGGCGGGCGGGGCCGGGGACACCAACCTGCCGGGCTCGCGCGGGCTGCCGACCCTGGACGGCTTCGGCGCGGTGGGCGCCGGTGCCCACGCCCGGCACGAGTACATCCGGCTGGACCAGATCGCTCCGCGGATCGCCCTGCTGGCGACGCTGCTCGCGGTGCCGCTGCCGCGGCTGCGGGACCGCGGGGAGGGGTGAGCCGGGACGGCTGACAGGTCACAGCTGGCAGCCGACGGATGACAGCGGACAGATAACAGATCACAGATGACGGATAACAGCTGACAGATTTCAGATTCTGTCAGCTGTTATCCGTTTCCCGGCGGCTCCCGGCAGCTCCTCGGCGGCTCCCAGCACCTCCCCGTCTCTCCCGGCGCCTCGTCCGTCCCTTGCCATCCCTCCGTTCCGCCGCGCAGAATGGTACCGACCGAACGGTCAGTCGGTCGCGCTTACGTGAAAGGGGACCGTGGTGACAGCAGAGGTGGCCGAGGCGGTCCCCGCGCAGACGCCGGAGGACCGGTTCGACGCGGTGATCGCGGCCGAGCAGCGGATCGAGCCCAGGGACTGGATGCCCGACGCCTACCGGGCCACGCTGATCCGCCAGATCGCCCAGCACGCCCACTCCGAGATCATCGGCATGCAGCCGGAGGGCAACTGGCTCACCCGGGCCCCCTCGCTGCGCCGCAAGGCCATCCTGCTGGCCAAGGCCCAGGACGAGGCGGGGCACGGCCTCTACCTCTACGCCGCCGCCGAGACCCTCGGCGTCGACCGTGCCGAGCTCACCGAGAAGCTGATCAGCGGCCGCCAGAAGTACTCCTCGATCTTCAACTACCCCACCCTCACCTTCGCCGACGTCGGCGTGATCGGCTGGCTGGTGGACGGCGCCGCGATCTGCAACCAGGTCCCGCTCTGCCGCTGCAGCTACGGCCCGTACGCCCGGGCGATGGTGCGGGTCTGCAAGGAGGAGTCCTTCCACCAGCGCCAGGGCTACGAGCTCCTGATGACCCTGATGCGCGGCACCGAAGGCCAGCGCCGGATGGTCCAGGACGCGGTGGACCGCTGGTGGTGGCCGTCGCTGATGATGTTCGGCCCGCCGGACGCCGACTCGCCGAACACCGCCCGCTCGATGGCCTGGCGGATCAAGCGCCACACCAACGACGAGCTCCGGCAGCGCTTCGTCGACATGACCGTGCCGCAGGCCGAGCACCTGGGTGTCACCCTCCCCGACCCCGAGCTGCGCTGGAACGAGGAGCGCGGCGGCTGGGACTTCGGCGAGCCGGACTGGGCCGAGCTGACCAGGGTCATCCAGGGCCAGGGCCCGTGCAACGCCCAGCGGATCGACCGCCGCCGGGCCGCCCACGAGGAGGGCGCCTGGGTGCGCGAGGCGGCCGTCGCCTACGCGGCCAAGCGCGCCGCCGAAGCAGCCGACGCCGCACCCGCACCAGCACCCGCGGCCGACGCCGCACCCGCGGCCGCCGGGCCGCAGACCCCCGAACAGGAGAACGGAAAGTGACCGAGCCCCAGCCGGCGCCCCAGCCGGAGCCCCAGCCCGAGTCCAAGGCCGGCTGGCCGTTGTACGAGGTGTTCGTGCGCCCCCGGCGCGGCCTGAACCACGTCCACGTGGGCTCGCTGCACGCCTCCGACGACCGGATGGCCCTGCTCGCCGCACGCGACCTGTACACCCGCCGCAACGAGGGCGTCAGCCTCTGGGTGGTCCGCTCGGCCGCGATCACCGCCTCCACCCCGGACGAGCGTGACCCGTTCTTCGAGCCCAGCGGCGACAAGGTCTACCGCCACCCGACCTTCTACGACATCCCCGAGGATGTCCCGCACATCTGACGGGGGAGCCACCGTGCACGACCACACCGCGTCCGCCACCGAGGACGACCACGTCTACCTCAGCCTCGCCGGAGCCACGCCCGGCCCCGAGGGCGAGGGCCGCTGGGCGTACGGGACGGGCTTCGCCGACCCGCTGCTCGGCGTGGACACCGCCCTGCCCGACGGCCTGGCCGGTCCGGACCTCGCCGCCTACTGCCAGATGCTCGGCGACGACGCCCTGGTGCTCGCCCAACGGCTGATCGAGTGGTGCACCCGGGCACCCGAGCTGGAGGAGGAGGTCGCGCTCGCCAACCTCGGCCTCGACCTGCTCGGCCAGGCCCGGCTGCTGCTCACCCGGGCCGGTCAGGCGGACGGCTCCGGCCGCACCGAGGACGACCTGGCGTACTGGCGGGAGGAGCACGAGTTCCGCAACGTCCGCCTGGTGGAGGCCCCGAACGGCGACTTCGCGTTCTCGGTCGCCCGGCTGCTGCTGTTCGCCACCGCCCGCGGCGCGCTGTACGAGGAGCTGAGCGCGCACCCGGACCCGGTGCTGGCCGCGGTCGCGGCCCGGGGCGTCAAGGAGCTGGCGTACCACCGCGAGTACGCCACCGCCTGGACGCTGCGGCTCGGCGACGGCACGCCGTACTCGGCGGAGCGGATGCAGGCGGGGCTGGACGCGGTCTGGCCGCTGCTGGAGGAGTTGTTCACCGCGCACCCGGTGGAGCTGCGGGCCGGCGTCGACCCGGCGGGGCTGCGCGAGCCGGTGCTGCGGGAGCTGGCCGCCGTCCTCGCCGAGGCCGGGCTGACCGTGCCGGACGTTCCGCCGCTGGCCACCGTGCTGGGCCGGGCCGGCCGGGACGGGGTGCACACCGAAGTGCTCGGCCCGCTGCTCGCCGAGCTGCAGGCGGTGGCCCGCGCGCACCCGGGGGCGACGTGGTGACGGGCACCGCGGACACCGTCCGCGACCTGGCCTGGGAGGTCGCCGCGGCCGTCCCGGACCCGGAGCTGCCGATGCTCACCCTGGCCGACCTGGGCGTGCTGGCCGGCGTCGAGGTGGACGGCGGCAGCGGCACGGTGACCGCCTGGCTGACCCCGACGTACTCGGGCTGCCCGGCCGTCGCCGAGATGGCCGCCGACGTCGACCGCCGGCTGCGCGCCGCCGGGTACCCGGACGTCCGGGTGCGGCTGCGGCTGAACCCGCCCTGGTCCACCGACCTGATCACCGCCGAGGGCCGCCGCAAGCTCGCCGAGGCGGGCATCGCCCCGCCGCGCCCCACCTCGGCCCTCGCCCCCGCCACGGGGCCGGTCCCGCTCGCCCTCGGTCCCACCCGCACCGGAGCCGCGGCCCCCGTGCCCTGCCCGCACTGCGGCGGCACCGACACGGAGGAGCTGTCCCGCTTCGGCTCCACCGCCTGCAAGGCGCTCTGGCGCTGCCGCGCCTGCCGCGAGCCGTTCGAACGCGTCAAGGAGATCTGAATGCCCGCCGCGACCCCTGTGTCGGACCCCGTTCGCCCGGCCCGCCGCCCGGCCTTCCACCGGCTGCGGATCGACCGGGTGGAGCGGCTCTGCGAGGACGCCGTGGCGGTGACCTTCGCGGTGCCGGACGGCCTGGCGGCCGAGTACGCGTTCCGGCCCGGGCAGACGCTGACCCTGCGCAAGCTGGTGGACGGCGCGGACGAGCGCCGCTCGTACTCGATCTGCGCCCCGGTCGGAGGGCCGCTGCGGATCGCCGTCCGGGAGGTGCCCGGCGGGCTGTTCTCGCGCTGGCTGGTGCGCGAGGCCCGGCCCGGTGAGGAGGTCGAGGTACTGACCCCGTCCGGCCTGTTCACCCCCGAGCTCGGCGAGCCCGCCGACCACGTGCTGCTCGCGGCCGGCTCCGGCATCACCCCGATGCTGTCGATCGCCGCCTCCGTGCTGGCCGCCGACCGCCGCTCCACCGTCACCCTGCTCTACGGCAACCGGCGCAGCGACACCGTGATGTTCGCGGACGAGCTGGCCGACCTGAAGGACCGCTACCTCGGCCGCTTCCAGCTGGTCCACGTGCTCTCCCGGGAGACCAGGGACGCCGAACTGCTCAGCGGCCGGCTGGACCCGGAGCGGGTCCGGGCGCTGCTGACGGCGCTGGTGGACGTCGGCGCGGTCGGGCACTGGTGGCTGTGCGGCCCGTTCGGCATGGTCGCCGGGGCGAAGGAACTGCTCGCCGGCCTGGCGGTGCCCGGCGAGCGGGTGCACCAGGAGCTGTTCCACGCCGAGGACGAGCCGCTCGCCGAGCGCGACGAGGACTGGGACGGCACGGACGGCGAGGCCTCGGGCACGCCCGGCGAGCGCAGCGAGGTCACCGTCGTCCTCGACGGGCGCGGCAGCACCCTCACCCTCCCGCGCGACCGCTCGATCCTGGACGGCGCCCAGCGCTCCCGCCCCGACCTGCCGTTCGCCTGCAAGGGCGGGGTCTGCGGCACCTGCCGGGCGCTGGTCACCGAGGGCGAGGTGGAGATGCGCCGCAACTTCGCGCTGGAGGAGAAGGAGCTGGCGGCCGGTTACGTGCTCACCTGCCAGGCCCGGCCGGTTACCGACCGGGTCACCGTCGACTACGACCGCTGAGGCGGGCCGTCAGACGGTGGCGGGGGCCAGGACGGGGGCCTGCGGGGGCTCGTGGGCGGGTTCGTGCGGGGGCTCGTGGGTGGGCTTGGGCCAGGCCGCCTCGGCCGGGTCCCCGAGGAGTTTGACCAGGTCGTTGACGGCGGCGCGGCCCGCCCGGTTGGCGCCGACGGTGCTGGCGGACGGGCCGTAGCCGACCAGGTGGACGCGGGGGTCGGCGGTGGCACGGGTGCCGGTCAGCGCGATCCCGCCACCGGGGGAGCGCAGGCCGAGCGGCGCAAGGTGGCCGACCTCGGGGCGGAAGCCGGTCGCCCAGACGATCGCGTCCACCGTCAGCTCCTCATCGCCCCAGGCGGCCCCGTGCTCGGTGAGCCGGTCGAACATCGGCCGGCGGTGCAGCGCGCCCAGCTCCTCGGCGCGGCGGTAGGCGACCGAGGGGCCGAGGCCGGTCACGCTCACCACGCTGCGCACCGGCAGGCCTTGGCGGACCCGCTCCTCGACCTTGGCGACCACCGCGCGCCCGTACTCGGGGGTGAACGGGCCCTCGTGGTAGACGGGTTCGGAGCGGGTGGCCCAGACCGTCTCGCCGACCGCGGCGACCTCCGAGAGCACCTGGATCGCCGAGGCGCCGCCGCCCACCACCAGGACGCGCCGGCCCGCGAACTCCTCGGGCCCGCGGTACTCGGCGTAGTGCAGCTGACGGCCCGCGAAGTGGCCCGGGTAGTGGGGGAGGAAGGGGCGGGTCCAGGTGCCGGTGGCGTTGATCAGTGCCCGGGTGGACCAGGTGCCGCGGTCGGTCTCGACCAGCAGCCGGGAGTCGGGGTGCTCGGACTCGGGGCGCACCGCGTGGACCGCGACCGGGCGTACGACCGGGAGCGCGTGCCGGGTTTCGTACGCCGTGAAGTACCCCGGCACCACCTCCCGGGCGCGGGCCTCCGGGTCGGGCGCCGGGAGTTCGGCGTCCGGGAGGTCGTGGAAGCCGTGCACGGTGGCCATCCGCAAGGAGGGCGAGCGGTGCGCCCAGGCACCGCCGGGGGTGGCGTTGGCGTCGAGGACGACGAAGCCGCCGTCGACTCCCTCCTCGTAGGGCGCGACACCGCGGCGGCCGAGGTGGTAGGCGGCGGACAGTCCGGCCTGTCCGGCGCCCACCACCAGGACGTCCACGAGTCGCCGACCGGCCGCGTTGGTTGCACCGTAAACAGTCACGCCCGTGAAACATCGGGGGGTCGGTGGCTGTTCCCGTGAGGGGCCCGCGGTGCGGGGGCGGTGCGATGCGGCGCGGGGTGGTGCGCTGCGGGGTGGTGCGATGTGTGGGCAGGGGTGCGGGTGGGGTGGCTCAGGTGATGGGGGAGATCACCGCGGCGGTGCCGTACGCGCAGATCTCGGTGCCGACGTCCGCCGCCTCCGTCACGTCGAAGCGCATCATCAGGACGGCGTTGCCGCCGCGCGCCTTGGTCTGCTCGACCAGTCGCTGCATCGCCTCGTTGCGGCTCTCGACCAGGGTCTTCGTCAGACCCCGCAGCTCGCCGCCGATCAGCGACTTCAGCCCGGCGCCGATCTGGCTGCCGATGTGGCGGCTGCGCACGGTCAGCCCGAAGACCTCGCCGATCACGTGATCGACCCGGAATCCGGGGATGTCGTTGGTGGTCACGACCATGACGTCGGCGTTCGGGCCCTGCCCGCCGCCGAACTCGTTGATGTCAGCCATGGGGGCCATCCTGCCGGTGTCGTGCGTCCGGGTGACAGAGGCGCGGCCGCGAGGTGGCCGAGATGGGTCTCCGGAAGCTGGTTCAGACCGGTGATCGGGCGGCCGAAAGGCCGTACCGTAGCCCCATGGGCGAGCGAAGCGATCATCCGCAGGGGCCGGGCGCGGCGGAGTACTCCGACGCGCCGGAGATCGAGGCGACGGTGGTGCTGGGCCTGCGGATCACCGACTGGCCGGCGCTGCGCGCGGCCGCGATCAGGGCCGTCGAGGAACTGGACTTCGAGGGCATCGACCCGGCGGGCCAGCGCCGTGAACTGCTGCGCGAGGTGGCCGAGGACGCCAACGCGGCGCTCGGCGCACTGCTGCACCCCGACCGGCTGGTGGCCGCGATCCCCGGGGTGGAGGCGATCGGCGGCACGCTGGAGATCAGCGTCACCGAGGACTTCACCCCGGACTTCGCCGAACTGTTCCCGCTGGACGGCGAGGAGGAGGACGGCGGCGCGGGCGCGGACTGGACCCTCACCCCGCGCACCGCCTGCCTGCTGCACGCCCAGCTGCTCGGCCTGGCCGACGCCGCCTACGACGACCTCGACGAACACGGGGACGACCCGGTCGTCGACGGCGAGGACGTCGACTGGACGGTCTTCGCCCGGCTGCCCCAGCGCACGTGGCGGCTGCACCGCGGCTGGCGGCGCACCATGGCCCGCGCCTTCGACGACCTGGCCGACGACCTCGCGCTCGGCGAATGGCCGCTGCCGCGCTGCCTGGCCGAGGAACTCGCGCTGCGGATGGCCCTGTTGGACGCCCGGACCCTGCTGGGCTCCCAGCCCGAATCGGTGGCCGACATGATGGGCGACCTCCCGGCCGATCTCTACGACTACGACTGGGACGGCTGCCACGACGAACTGTTCGGCGCGTACGGGCCGGACGACGGGGACCCGGAGCTCGGCGCGGAGCAGCGCACCGAACTGCTGCTGGCCGCGACGCACCCCGAGGGATGGTTCCTGATCTACGAGGACGCGGAGGAGCGGGACCCGCAGCGCGGCTACCGGCGCTGAGCGGGCGTCGGTCGGGGGCCGGGGGCTAGGCTGCCGACATGTCCGATGTGTCTGGTGTGCGCGGTGTGCCCTCGGGGGATTCGGGCCCGGGGGAGTCGGGTTCGGGCGGGCCGGGATCAGGTGGGCCGGGTTCGGTCGGGCCGGGGACGGCGGTGGACGAGTCGGCGCTGGGGCGGATCGCGCTCGGGCTGGACGGTGTGCGGGCGGCGCAGCGCGGGCGGACCGCCGAGGCGCGGACCAGCTTCGAGGCCCTGTGGGACGAACTGGGCGAGCGGGACGTCTTCCACCGCTGCGTCCTGGCGCACTATCTGGCCGACCTGCAGGACGACCCCCGGGCCGAACTGGAGTGGGACCGGCGGGCCCTCGCGGCGGCCGACTCGCTGACCGCCGAGCGCGCCGCGACGTACGAGTCCGCCCTCCAGGTGCGGGCCTTCTACCCCTCGCTGCACCTCAACCTGGCCTCCGACCACCTCAAGCTCGGGGAGCCCGACCTGGCGCGCGAGCAGCTGGAACGGGCGGTGCGGAGCCTGGACGCGCTGCCGGAGGACGCGTACAGCGCGGGGATCCGGGCGGCGGTGGACGAGCTGCGGCAGCGGCTGCGCTGAGCAGCGACCGCCGGGCCCGGGGCGCGGTACGGAGGTGGTGCGGGCGGGGTGCGGGGGTGGGCCGGGGCGGTGGGGGTGGGGCTGGCATGCTGGACGGGTGACTTCTCCGTTCGATGACCCGGCCCCCGTTCCCGCCCCCGGCGCCGTTCCCGACCCCCAGGACCGCGACGAGCGACCGCAGTACGTGCTGCCGCTGGTCGTCCGGCTGGAGAAGGCGACGCCGCCAGGGCGGACGGACGCGCTGGAGACCTCGGCGCGGGCGGTGCTGACGCTGCTCGCCGACCCCCGGGTGACCGAGGTGGACGGGGAGTGGGCGGAGCGGGTCGCGGCCTGGGAGGACGCCCGGATCCGCAAGGTGGTCCGGCGGGCCCGGGGCGGGGAGTGGCGCCGGGCCGGGGAGCTGCCCGGCATCACGGTGCGGGGGCGGGAGGCGGAGGTGCGGGTGTTCCCGCCGATCCCGTTGGACGGCTGGCCGAAGGAACTCGCCAAGTTGCAGGTCTCCGGGACGGACTTGGAGGAGACCGCCGAGGTCGGCGCGCCCGAGCCGGGGCTGCCGGTGCTGTGGCTCAACCCGGGGCTGGAGATGAGCGCGGGCAAGACCATGGCCCAGACCGGCCATGCGGCGCAGCTCGCCTGGTGGCGGCTGGACGAGGCACAGCGCAAGGAGTGGGCGGAGTCGGGCTTCGCGCTCGCGGTCCGCACGGCGGCGCCGGAGGTGTGGGAGGAGCTGGTCCGCAGCGAGCTGCCGGTGGTCCGGGACGCGGGCTTCACCGAGATCGCCCCCGGGCCGACCGTTGTGTTCGAAGGCGGCGAGCGCTACTGCCCCACCCCGCGCCTCCGGCGCCCGTGAACGCCCCGCTCTGACCCCGGCATCCTGACCCCGGCATCCTGGCCCCGGCGTCCTGACCCCGGGATGGCGATGTAGCAGGTCAGGTGCGCGCGTTCCCGGCAGTCGCATGCCCCGGCCGGGCCTTCGTGGAGGGGCGGGGGTGGCGCTCCCCCCCACGAGGCCCGGTACCGGGAATCAGGCCGTGACGAGCTCCCGCTCGCGGCCCGGTGTCGTGACCTTGGGCTTCCTGTTCGGCAGCGAGAGCCGGAAGACCTTGTGCCACGCGGAGAACACCTGCTTGGGCAGCGGCCCGGTGACGTACTCCAGCTCGTACTTCTCGAACAGCGCGCGCACCTTCACCGCGACCTCGGCGTAGCGGTTGCTCGGCAGGTCCGGGAACAGGTGGTGCTCGATCTGGTGCGACAGGTTGCCGGTCATGAAGTGCATGGCCTTGCTGCCGCTGATGTTCGCCGAGCCCATCATCTGGCGCAGGTACCACTGGCCGCGCGTCTCGCCCTTGATCGACTGGCGCTCGAAGACCTGGACGCCCTCGGGGAAGTGCCCGCACATGATCACCGAGTGGGTCCAGATGTTGCGGACCAGGTTCGCGGTGAAGGTGGCGGCGAGCGTGGTGAGGAACGACGGGCCCGACAGCAGCGGGTGGATCACGTAGTCCTTGACCACCTGCTTGCGGATCTTGCGGCCCACGGCCTTGGCCCGCTCGCGGAACTGCGGGTCCTTGCGGCGGCGCTTCTGCAGGTTCTTGCCGAGCTCCAGGTCGTACGCCGCGATGCCGTACTCGAAGAAGCAGGCGTTGAGGAAGTTCCACAGCGGCTGGCCGAGGTGGAACGGGTGCCACTTCTGGTCCTCGTCGACGCGCATGATGCCGTAGCCGAGGTCGTTGTCCTTGCCGATCACGTTGGTGTACGTGTGGTGCAGCTCGTTGTGCGAGTGCTTCCACTGCTCGGACGGCGCGACGTGATCCCACTCCCAGGTGGTGGAGTGGATCTTCGGGTCCCGCATCCAGTCCCACTGGCCGTGCAGGACGTTGTGGCCGATCTCCATGTTGTCCATGATCTTCGCCACGGACAGCCCGGCGGTGCCGAGCAGCCACGCGGGCGGGAAGATCGAGAACAGCAGCACGCCCCTGCTGGCCAGCTCGAGCTTGCGCTGCGCCGAGATGACCTTGCGGATGTAGGCGGCGTCCTTCTCGCCGCGGGCGGCGATCACCTCGTCGCGGATCGCGTCCAGCTCGCGGCCGAGCTCCTCGATCTGCTCCGCGGTCAGGTGGGCGGTGGGGTCGATGGCGGTCAAGGTGCCTCTTACCGTTCGATGTCGCAGGGGCCCGCCGCGGCGGACACGCAGGTCTGGATGAGGACGCCCGGCTCGGCCTCGGTGATGTCGCCGGTGCGCAGGTCGCGGACGGCGCCCGCCTTGAGCGGCGTGACGCAGCCGAAGCAGATGCCCATGCGGCACCCGGAGGGCATGAGCACACCGGCTTCCTCGCCGATGTCCAGCAACGGCGTGGCGCCGTCCGCGTCGACGGTCTTGCCGGTGGCGCTGAACGTGACCTCGCCGCCGTCGCCGGCGACGACGATGCGGGGGCGGAACCGTTCGGTGTGCAGGCGCTCCTGGAAGCCGTGCTCGGTCCAGTGCTCCTCTGCGGCGTCGAGCAGGCCCGCGGGCCCGCAGGCCCAGGTCTCGCGCTCGGCCCAGTCGGGCACGAGTTCGCCGAGACGGGCGATGTCGAGCGTGCCGTCCGTGGCGGTGTGCACCTCGGTGAGGCGAAGCTTCTGGTCCGCGACCAGGCCGTGCAGTTCGGTGCGGAAGATCACGTCCTGCGGCTGCGGCGCGCAGTGGACCATGACGGCGTCGTCGAACTCGGTGTCGCGCAGCATGCCCATCACGGGCGTGATGCCGCTGCCGGCCGTCAGGTAGAGCACCTTGGCGGGCTTGGCCCGCGGCAGCACGAAGTCACCGGTCGGCTGGTCGAGCTGGATCAGCGTGCCCGGTGTCGCCCTGCGGACGAGGTGGTTGCTGACCTTGCCGTCCGGGATCGCCTTCACGGTGATCGTGATGCGGCCGTCCCGGCGGTTCGTCGGCGAGGTGATGGAGTAGGCACGCCACAGGCGCTTCCCGTCGACGTCGACCCCGATCCGCACGTACTGACCGGCCGTGTGGCCGCGCCAGCCCCGTCCCGGCCTGATCACGACGGTCGCCGCGTCAGCCGTCTCGGGGTGCACGGCCTCGATGCGCCCACGCAGGTCGGCGCCCGCACGCAGCGGGCTGACCAGGTCGAGGTAGTCCGACGGCAGCAGCGGCGTCGTGACCATCTCCAGCAGCTTCCATGCCCTGCTGCGGAGGGCTGCACTCGTCATGACTCCAGCTTGCTGCGCCTCAGGGCGTAAAGTCCTGACCGTAGGACGTAAATCTGCTCGGATGAATTGTTCGCAGGGAACAAGAACATGAGCCATGCAACCCGAAGGGCCAGCGAACTGGTCCTGGACGAGACGACGGTCACCGCGCTTCGGGCCGCGCTGACGGCCACCGCCGACGAGGTCGTCGAGGCGATCATCGACGAAGTCCCTCCCTATGCCAACGCCCTTTCGGGCCGCATGGGCGGCACCATCCGCCGAGCCGTCCGCACCGCCCTGGGGCACTACCTGGACCTCGCGAGCGGGAACGCCACGGGTGGCGACGCCGGTGACGCGGCCTACGAGCTGGGCCGCGGCGAGGTGCGCGACGGCCGTTCGATGGACGCCCTGCTCGGCGCCTACCGCGTCGGCGCCCGCGTGGCCTGGCGATGCCTGGCAGCGGGTGCCGTACCCGCAGGTCTGCCCGCCGCCGAGGTCGCCAAGTTCGCCGAACTGACCTTCGCCTACATCGACGAACTCTCCGCCGCGAGCGCCGCGGGCCATGCCGACGAACTGGCCGCCCGGGGCAGGGCCCACGAGCGCCACCTGGAACACCTGGCCCGCGACCTCCTCGCCGGCGCGAGCCCGGAGGTGTTGCTGGCCGCTGTTCAACGGGCCGGGTGGCAGCCCCCGGTTTCGCTGACCGCGGTCCTGCTGCCCGCGGCCCAGGCCCGGCCCGCCTACCGCGCGCTCGACCCGAGCACTCTCGTGCTCGACGATCTGCCGGACGCCACCGGTGTCCTGCTCGTCCCCGACGCCGAACGATCACACCTCTTGCGGCAGCTGACCGACCGCACCGCCGTGGTCGGCCCGGCACGGCCATGGACTCGTGCGTCCGCCTCGTACGCACGAGCCCTACGCGCGCGCTCCCTCTCCGCCGATATTCGCGACACCGAGGACCACCTGCCCGAGCTGGTGCTGAGCGCCGACGTGGACGCGTTCGCAGACCTGCGTGCCCGAGCCCTCGCACCGTTGCGGACCTTGCCCGTCGCGACCGCGCGGCGGCTGGAGGAGACGTTGCGGGCGTGGCTGCTGCACCAGGGCAGGCGGGACGAGGTGGCGGCGGAGTTGTTCGTCCATCCTCAGACAGTCCGGTACCGGATGTCGCAGCTGCGGGAGCTGTTTCCGGATCTCGCATCGCCACACCGGGTCCTCGAACTGACCCTGGCGGTGGGGCTTCGGGTGTGCTTGCCGGAGTAGTAGCCGCGAAGTCGCTCGGTCTCCCCCGAGTCCACGCCGACCAGGGTGCCCGACGCCCGACGTGCAGACCAAGATCAATGCAACCCGAACAACCCTCCCTGTCCACCTTGCGCGTTCAGGTGCTCCTCGGCTTCGCCGCCGCCTGCGTGATGAACCTGGGCAAGAGGTAGGCCCGGCGAAGACGACGAAGCCCCGACCGGCAACGGATGGGCCCCGTCACGCCACCCTGACCGCACCCCTCTGGCTGTCATCTGTTCGCCGTCGTCCGTCAGTCGTCAGTCGTCAGTCCTCCGGTGTCCGTCCGACGCTCGCCTACGCGTCCGAGGTCTGGTGCCGGCGCATCGCCCGCAGGCCGCCGTACACGGCCGCGGCTGTCCAGAGTGCCATGATCAGCAGTCCCGTCCAGTGCCCGTAGTGGACGTCCGGCTCCGCCTGGGTGCGCATCGCGTACAGGCCGGCCCGGTCGGGCAGGAACTGGCCCGCTTCGCGGACGCCGGGGATCGCGGCCAGCCAGGTGGTGCCGAGGAAGACCATCGGGGTGAGCAGTCCGAGGGCCGCGCTGAAGTTGCCCAGCATCGCGGTCAGCCCGAGGCAGAGCAGCACCATCAGCGGGTGGTAGAGCACTCCGGCCAGGAAGCTGCGGGCCAGACCGGGGGTGGAGAGGTCCAGCCCGGCCGTGGCGTCGACGGCGAGGAAGCAGCACGCGGTCGTGACCAGGCCCAGCAGCAGGCCCAGTCCGGCGCCGAGGGCGAGCTTGGCGCCGTACAGTCGCCCGCGCCCGGGGACGGCGGTGAGCGAGGTGCCGATCATGCGGGTGTTGAACTCCTGCCCGATCAGCAGGATCCCGAGGCAGGCCACCGCGACGTGGCCGAACAGCAGCCCGTAGTAGATCGTGTCGGCCGGGTCCTTGCCGGACCCGGGCGCCGGTGCGCCCTCGGACGCGCTGACGGCCGCGCTGACGCCGACGGTCAGCACCAGGGCGGTCAGCGGGGCCGCCCACTGTGAGGGCAGGGTGGTGAACTTGATCCGTTCGGCGCGCAGGGCGTTGCCGAAGCCGGGCATCCTCATCTCTCCTTCGCGCGAAGTCACTTGGCGCGCCGCAGGGCGCGCAGGCCGCCGTACACGGCCGCGCCCGTCCAGAGCGCCATGATCAGCAGTCCGGTCCAGTGCCCGTACACGGTGTGCGGGTCGTCGGTGTAGTGCAGTGCGTACTGGCCGGCCCGGTCGGGCAGGAACTGCACCACGTCCCGTGCGCCGGGTACGCCGGCGAGCAGGGGCGAGAGCAGGAAGACGGTCGGGCCCAGCAGGCCCATGGCGGCGGTGAGGTTGCCGAGCAGCGTGGTCGCCCCGAGGCAGAGCACCACCAGCAGCGCCGGGTAGAGCACTCCGGCCGTGGCCGCGCGGGCGAAGGCGGGGCCGTGCCACTCGGCGGGGACGGTGGCCGCGTACCCGGCGAAGGCGCCCGCCGTGCCGAGTGCGCCCGCGCCGAGGCCGATGAGGGCGCCCAACGCCAGTTTGGCGCCGTACAGTCGGCCGCGTCGGGGGACGGCGGTGAGCGAGACGTCGAGCATCCGGGTGTTGAACTCCTGCCCGATCAGCAGGACTCCGAAGGCGACCAGGGCGGCCTGGCCGAAGTTGAGCCCGTAGAAGACGCCGATGCCCGGGTCGTCGGTGATGTTGTGGTCCTTGCCGCCGAGGGACGCGCCGACCCCGGCGGTGACGCCGGCGGTGAGCAGGACGGCGATCAGCGGCGGGAGCCAGAGCGAGCGGAGGGTGGTGAGCTTGATCCGTTCGGCGCGGAGGGCGCAGGCCAGGGCGTTCATCCGGTGGCCTCGGCGCGGTACTCGACACTGTCGGCGGTCATCCGCATGAACGCCTCCTCCAGCGAGTCCTGTTGGACCGCGATCTCGTACAGCACCACACCGCTGGCGGCGGCCAGGGCGGCGATCCGCTCGGGGTCGATGCCGGTCACCTCCCAGGCCCCGTCGTCGACCTGTTCCGCGGTGAAGCCGCGGTCGCCGGCGCCGAGCAGGGCGGCCAGTTTGGCCGGGTCGACGGCCCGGATCCGGATCCGGGTCCGGCCGTGGCGGTCGATGAAGTCGGTGGTGGCGGCGTCCGCGAGCAGCCGGCCGCGGCCGATCACCACCAAGTGGTCCGCGGTGAGCGCCATTTCGGTCATCAGGTGGGAGGAGACCAGCACCGCCCGGCCCTCGGCGGCGAGCTCCCGCAGCAGGCCCCGGATCCAGCGGATGCCTTCCGGGTCCAGGCCGTTGACCGGTTCGTCCAGCAGCAGCACCGGCGGGTCGCCGAGCAACGCGGCGGCCACTCCCAGGCGTTGGCGCATCCCGAGCGAGAAGCCCCGGATCCGCCGCCCCGCCGCCTCCGCCAGCCCGACCTGGCCGAGCACCTCGCCGACCCGCCGCTCCGGCAGGCCGTTGCTCGCGGCGAGCCAGCGCAGGTGGCCCTGCGCGGTCCGCCCGCCGTGCAGGGCCTGGGCGTCCAGCAGCGCGCCCACCTGCCGCAGCGGCTCGGCGAGTTCGGTGTACGGGCGGCCGCCGACCAGGGCGCGCCCGGCGGTGGGGCGGTCCAGGCCGAGGACCATCCGCATGGTGGTGCTCTTCCCGGCGCCGTTCGGGCCGAGGAAACCGGTCACCACGCCCGGGCGGACCTCGAAGGACAGGTCATCGACGACCCTCCGGCCGTCGTACTCCTTGGTCAGACGCTGGATCTCGATCACGGCCGCCGTCCCTCCTCGCTGGTGGTCGCCGCCCGTGCTCCGGGCGGTGGCCCCATTCGACCGGAGTGGGGTGCTCGGGCGGATCCCGCCGCGGTGGGGACGTGTCTCCCTCCCGGGAGGGAGCGGGCGCGATCCCCGCGGGGGAACGGGCACGGCCGTTGAACTGGCAGGATGGGCCGGTGCCAAGAATGAGCGCGTCCCGGATCCGGGACGGAGTGACCGGACTCCTCGCCCCGCTGCTGGCCGGCGCCACCTACGCCCGGCTGCTGCACCTGCTGGTCGGGTGGATCTTCGCGGGCGTCGTGCTGATGATCTATCCGGGGACGTACCACAAGACCCTCGGCGAGATCCTGGTGCCGAGCGTCTCGGTGGACGTCGCGCTGCTCGCGCTGGTCGCGCTGATCCCGGCGGCGCGGCGGGCCGAGGGGGTGCAGGCCCGGCTGCTGCTGGTGCCCGACCGGGAGGAGGACATCGGCGTCGAGCCGTCCCGCACCTGGGCCGACCGGCGGCGCACGGCCGGCTGGCTGATCGGTCGGGTGGTGCTCGGTACGGCGGTCGGCGTCGCGACGATCTTCGGCCTCGCCCCGGCCTTCGACCTGCTGACCGGTCCGCGCGCCTTCTGGTACCTCCCGCTCGCCCCCCTGATCGCGCTCGGCTACGGCTGGTTGGTGGTGGGCGCCGGGCGTCTCGAACTCTCCATAGCCGTACGGCTGTTGGGACCGTCACCGGCGGACCGGCTGGCGGAGGCCGAGCTGCGGGCCGAACGGCTGCTGGAACGCAACCGGCTGGCCCGCGAGCTGCACGACTCCATCGGCCACGCCCTGACGGTGACGGTCCTCCAGGCGGGCGCGGCGCGTGAGGTCGGGGACGCGGCCTTCGTCGCCAAGGCCCTCGAAGTCATCGAGGAGACCGGGCGGCAGGCGATGGACGACCTCGAACGCACCCTGGTCCTGCTGCGCGAGACCCCGGCGGGCGGTGGCGCGGCGGGCGGCGGTGCGGCGGGCGGTTCACCCGGTGGCTCGGCGGGGAGCGGGACGGCCACCGAGCAGCCCGGCATCGACCAGCTGCCCGCGCTGTTCGACACCGTCCGCGCGGCCGGCAGCCCGGTCGACGCGCGGATCGAGGTGCCCGCCGGGGTGCTGCCGGGGGTGCTCTCGCGCGAGTCCTACCGGATCGTCCAGGAGGGCGTGACCAATGCGCTCAAGTACGCGCCCGGTGAGTCGGTCGGCGTCCGGATCGCCGTCCGGGACGGGCAGTTGGAGCTGCGCTGCGCCAACCGGCTGGTGACGGCGCCCGGCCGGGGCGCACCGGGCCGGGCCGGCTCGCGCAAGGGCGGCAAGGGGCTGCGCGGCATCCGCGAGCGCGCCGCGCTGCTCGGCGGCGAGGCCGTCGTCGGGGCGGCCGCCGACGGGAGCGCGCTGTGGGTGCTCGACGTCCGGCTGCCCCTACGCTTGGGCTCGTGACGAATGATCTCGCGGGTGGTGGGGGCCGGGTGGGCCCTGCGGGTGTTGCGGGCGACGCCCGGACGGGAGGCGGTACCGGCATGACCGACATCCTGCTCGCCGACGACGAGGAACTGGTCCGGGCCGGACTGCGCGCCGTGCTGGAGGCCCAGGGCGACCTGCGGGTGGTCGGCGAGGCGGCCGACGGCGCGGAGGCGGTGACGCTGGCCCGTACGCTGCGCCCGCACGTGGTGCTGATGGACGTCCGGATGCCCGTCCTGGACGGCCTGGCGGCCACCCGCGAACTGCTGCGTCCCGGCGCGCCGGGGGAGCGGCCGCCGCGGATCCTGGTCGTCACCACCTTCGAGAACGACGACTACGTCTACCAGGCCCTGCGCGCGGGCGCCGACGGCTTCCTGCTCAAGCGCTCCCGCCCGGCCGAAATCGCCCACGCGGTGCGGCTGGTGGCGGCCGGTGAGTCGCTGCTGTTCCCGGCCGCGATCCGCCGGCTGGCCGCCGGGCACGGCAACCCCGCCGCCCGCGCCACGATGGAACGGGCGGCGCTGACCGGGCGCGAGGCCGAAGTGCTGCGGCTGATGGCGCGCGGGCTCAGCAACGGGGAGATCGCCGGGCGGCTGGTCCTCGGGGTGCAGACGGTGAAGACCCACGTCAGCAGTGTGCTGGCGAAGCTCGGCGCGCGGGACCGGACCCAGGCGGTGATCGCCGCGTACGAGTCGGGGTTCGTCGAGCCGGCGGAGTAACGGAGTAGCGGCGTAGCGGCGTCGTCCGGTGGGTGTGTGGGTGTGTGGGTGCGTGGGCGAGCGGGTCCGTGGCTGTGCGGGTGTGCGGGTCGGTGGGTGCGCGGTCAGGCCGGGTAGGCGTGGGTCTGGGTGGCCTTGACCGAGGCCCAGACCCTCGCCCCCGGTGCCAGCCGCAGTTCGGCGACGGCGGCCGGGGTGAGGTCGGCGGCCATCGGCAATGCGCCGGAGAGTTCGGCGCGCACCTGGTCGCCGTGCAGGTCCAGGCCGGTGATCTCGGCCTCCCACAGGTTGCGGGCGCTGGACTGCGGGCGTTCCCGGTAGAGGGTGACGGCGGAGGGCGGGAAGGCCACGAACGCCGGCCCGGAGAGGTCCTCGGCGGTGGTCAGGACGGTGCCGTCCGGGAGGGTGACCCGGGCGCCCTCGGCCCGTCCCTGGTACAGGTTCAGGCCGACCAGCCGGGCGATGTAGTCGGTGCGCGGCCGGCGGGCGACCTCCGCCGGGCTGCCGGACTGCACCTCCTGGCCGTCCTCGATCACCACCAGCCGGTCGGCCAGCACCATGGCGTCCAGCGGGTCGTGCGTCACCAGCACCGCCACGTCCTCGAACTCGGCCAGGTGGCGCCGCAGTTGGGACCGTACGTCGAGGCGGGTGCGGGCGTCCAGGGCGGCCAGCGGCTCGTCCAGCAGCAGCAGCCGGGGCTGGACGGCCAGCGCCCGGGCGAGTGCCACCCGCTGGGCCTGGCCGCCGGAGAGCCGGCCGGGGCGCACCGAGGCGTGCTCGGCCAGGCCCATCCGCTCCAGCCAGGCCGCCGCCTCGGCCCTGGCCTCGCGCCTGGGCCGCCCCTGGCAGCGCGGACCAAAGGCGACGTTGTCGAGCGCGCTGAGGTGCGGGAACAGCAGGTAGTCCTGGAACACCACGCCGACCGGCCGAAGTTCGGCGGGGGTGTGCAGGCGCCGGGCCGGGTCCTCCAGCACGTGGCCGTCCAGGCGCAGGTGCCCGCCGCTGAGCGGGAGCAGCCCGGCGAGGGCGCGCAGCGCGGTGGACTTGCCGGCGCCGTTCGGGCCGAGCAGCGCGATCACCTCGCCGGGGGCTGCGGTGAGTGCGAGGTCGAGGGCGAACGCGGCGCGGTCGACCCGGAGGCGGGCGTCGAGGGCGGGGTTCGCGGCGGCGGTCGCCGTCGGGGGGTTCATCGGTTCGGCATCCTGTCGGAGTCCTGGGGCACGGCGTCGGGATCGGGCACGGCGCCGGGATCGGAGACGGCGTCGGGCACGGTACCGGGTACGGCGTCCGGGCTTGGGGTCACGGGGCCGACATCCAGCGGTCGCGCAGGCCGACGAGGACGGCGACGGAGACCACCAGCAGCACCAGCGACAGCGCGATCGCGGCCTCCGGATCGGACTCCATGGCCAGGTAGACGGCCAGCGGCATGGTCTGGGTCCGGCCCGGGAAGTTCCCGGCGAAGGTGATCGTCGCGCCGAACTCGCCGAGCGCCCGGGCCCAGGCGAGCACGGCCCCGGCGGCGATCCCCGGGGCGATCATCGGCAGGGTGACCCGGCGGAAGGCCGTCAGCCGGGAGGCGCCCAGGGTCGCGGCCGCCTCCTCGTAGCGGGGGTCGGCCGCCCGCAGAGCGCCCTCGACGCTGATCACCAGGAAGGGCATCGCCACGAAGGCCTCGGCGATCACCACCCCGGTGGTGGTGAAGGGCAGGGTGATGCCGAAGGCCGAGTCCAGCCAGGAGCCGACGATCCCGCGCCGCCCGAGCACCAGCAGCAGCGCCACCCCGCCCACCACCGGCGGCAGCACCAGCGGCAGGGTGACCAGCGCCCGGATCACCCGCCGGCCGGGCAGCTCGGTGCGGGCGAGCAGCCAGGCCAGCGGGACGCCGAGGACCAGCGAGACCGCGGTGGCGGCCGTCGCGCAGATCAGCGACAGCCGCAGGGCGTCCCAGACGGCGGTGCTGGTCAGCTGCTCGGACAGGCCGCTCCACGGCGCCCGCACCAGCAGTCCGACCAGCGGGAGGATCAGGAACGCCAGGCCGAGCAGCGCCGGGAGCAGCAGCGTGACCGGGACGCGCTGCGCCCCCGGGCGGCGGCGCGCGCCCCGGCGGCGCGGCAGGGCCTGCGCGGGTCCTGCTGGTGCCGGGGCGGGGTGGTCCGGGCCGGATCCGGTGCCGCGGTCGCGGTGGTCCGGCCGGCCGCTGTCGGTGGTGCAGTCCTTCACGGCGCCTGGAAGCCCGCCGCGGTCAGCACCTGCTTGGCCTCGGGGGACTGGACGTAGGCGACGAAGGCGGCCGCGCCGTCCTTGTTCGGGGCCTTGGCGAGCGCCGCGATCGGGTAGTCGTTCACGGCCTTGTCGGCCTCGGGGAAGTCCACGCCGTCGATCTTCGCAGCATCGGACCGCACATCGGTCTTGTACACCAGCGAGGCGTCGACCTCGCCGAGTTCGACCTTGGTGAGCGCGCCCTTGACGTCCTGCTCCAGGGTGACCGGGGTGAGGTCGACCCCGGCGGCCTTCAGCGCGGTGAGGGCGGCGGCGCCGCAGGGCACCTCCTTCGCGCACAGGGCGACCTTCACGCCGGAGCCGGTGAGGTCCTTCAGGCCCGCGACGTGCTTGGGGTTGCCCTTGGGCACGGCGATGGCGAGGGTGTTCCTGACGAAGGTCTTCGGCTGGCCGCTCGCGCCGCCCGCGTCGGTGACCGTCTTCATGGTGGCCGGGCTGGCCGCGGCGAAGACGTCCGCCGGGGCACCGGAGTTGATGCTGGTGGCGAGGGCGGAGCTGCCGCCGAAGTTGAACTTCACCTTGGCGCCCGGGTTGGCGGCCTCGAACTTCTTGCCGAGCTCGGTGAAGGTCTCCTTGAGCGAGGCGGCCGCGAACACGGTGATGTCGCCCTTCGCCTTCGGGACGCCGGCGCCGGTGCCGTCAGTGCCGGTGGTGCCGTCGGTGCTCGCGGTGGTGGCCGCTGCGGAGGCGGAGCCGGAGGACTTGCCGCCGTCGCTGCCGCAGGCGGTGGCCCCGAGGCTGAGCACGAGGGCCGCGGCGGCGGCGACGGCGAGTCTGCGGGTGGCGGTGGTGCGGGTGCTCATCGGTGGCTTCCCCTCCCGGGTTCGCGCCGGAAGGGGCGCGGAGGTGTGGCCGCAGGTGCGGCCATTACGGCGATCATAGTGCCGCAGATGCGAGCGATAAATCCTCTGTCGCATCGCACAGCCGGGGTGGGGCAGGGGGCTCGGGGCCGCTGTGCGAAGGCTCAAACGTGCACGGACGGTCGGGGGCGGTGGTGGGGGGCGCGGGGAGCGTGGGCCCGGGGTCGGCCCCGGGGGGGGCGGCCCGGAGTCGGGGTGGAGGCGGGTTGAGGTGGGGCGGGGACGGGGTCGCGGACAGGCCGGGGACGGGGCTCCGGGAAAACCCGTCGCGTCCGGGCCGGGGGAGCGGTCAGAGTGGGCGCAGCCCGTAGGCGCGGCCGACCGTCGGCCGCCCGGGCCCGACGGTCGATCCATGCGGATCCACGAGGAGGAGTCCGTCCATGTCCACGTTGCGCGTCACGGCTGAGCGGCTGGTCATCCTGGAGCACCCGAACGCCGACGCCCTGGAGCTGGCGCAGGTCGGCCTCTATCGGGCGGTGGTCGCGAAGGGCGCGTACCGGACCGGCGACCACGCCGTCTACATCCCCGAACAGGCCGTCCTGCCCGATGAGTTGGTCGAGGAGCTGGGCCTGACCGGCAAGCTGGCCGGCAGCGCGGCGAACCGGGTGAAGGCGGTACGGCTGCGCGGCGAGCTGTCGCAGGGCATCGTCTGCCGGCCCGGGGTGCTGGCCGACACCGATCTGGCCGGGGCCGCCGAGCGGGGCGAGGACTTCGCCGAACTGCTCGGGATCGTCAAGTGGCGGCCCCCGGTGCCGACTTCGATGAACGGTGACGTGGTCAGCGCGCCGGACCTGCTGCCCTGGGTGGACATCGAGAACCTCAAGCGCCACCCCGACGTCTTCGCGCCCGGCGAGCCCGTGGTGCTGACCGAGAAGCTGCACGGCAGTTGCTGCCTGGTCACGTACACCGCCGCCACCGGCGAGGTGCAGGTCTCCTCCAAGGGGATCGGCGCCCAGGGGCTGGCGCTGGCCGAGGACGAGCGCAACCTGTACTGGCGCGCGGTGCGCGCGTACGACATCCCGGCGGTGGCGGCCCGGCTGGCCGAACGGCTGGGCGCGGAACGGGTCGGGGTCTTCGGCGAGGTGTTCGGTGAGGGCGTGCAGGACCTGACGTACGGGGCCACCGCGCGCACCGAGCGCCCCGGGTACGCCGCGTTCGACGTGTCGGCCGTGGTCGACGGGCAGCTGACCTGGCTGTCGGCTGCCGAACTGCTGGATGGTGAACTGCCGTTGGTGCCCGAACTGTGGCGCGGGCCGTTCGACACCGCGACGGTGCTGACCTACGCGCAGGGCCGGGAGACTTACTCCGGGCGCGAACTCCACCTGCGCGAGGGGGTGGTGGTCCGGCCGGTGGTCGAGCGCTGGAGCCCGCTGCTCGGCGGGCGGGCGATCGCCAAGGTGGTCAGCGACGCGTACCTGACCCGCAAGGGCGGCACCGAGTACGAGTAAGCCGCCCGTCGCCCTTTCTTAGGGCCCTCCCGCACCTTCCTCGGCTGAATACCCGTCAGTAAGGTTGAAGGGTCGCCAAGCACGGCCGGCGTCCAGGACGTCCAGAAGGAGTGCCGATGGCCACCACAGCCGCGATACCCGGACCGGCCGGGAACCCCCTGGTCGGTTCGTTCTTCGACCTCACCCGCCGACCGCTGCGGACCTACCTCCAGGCTCGGCGCGACCACGGGGACGTGGTCCGCATCGTCGCCGGGCCGCCCGGGCTGCGCGTCGAGTTCTACGGGGTGTTCTCGCCCTCGGGCGTCCACCAGGTGCTCGGCAGCGAGGCGGCGAACTTCCGCAAGGAGAACAACTTCTACGACGAACTGCGGACCAGTGTCGGCAACGGGCTGTTGACCAGTCAGGACGAGGTCTACCAGCGCCAGCGGCGGCTGATCCAGCCGCTGTTCACCCGGCGCCGGGTGGACGGCTACGCCGACGCGCTCGCCCAGGAGGCGCAGGCGCTCACCGAGCGTTGGCGGGGGGTGCCGGGCGGGGTGGTGGACGCGGCGGAGGAGATGTCGCGGTTCGCGCTGCGCGCCGTCGCCCGGATCCTCTTCGGCGCCGACGTCGAGGAGGCGGTGGAGGTGGTGAACCACAACTTCCCGGTGCTCGGCGAGTACGTCAAGGAACGCGGCTTCGCGCCAGTCCGCCTCCCGCGCACCTGGCCGACGCCGGGCAACCGGCGCGGCCTCGCGGCGCGGCGGGCGCTGTACGAGGTCTGCGACCGGATCATCGCCGAGCGGGCCGCGCGCGGGGACGGCGACGACGGGGCGGACGACCTGCTCACCCTGCTCGGGAAGGCGCGCGGCGTGGACGGCGAGCGGCTGGATCCGGTCGAACTCCGGGACCAGGTCCTGGTGTTCCTGCTCGCCGGGCACGAGACCACGGCCACCTCGCTGGCCTTCGCGCTGCATCTGCTGGCCAAGCACCCGGAGCAGCGCACGCTTGCCCAGGAGGAGGCGCGCACGGTCCTGGCCGGGCGGGCGCCGACGGCGGCGGACCTGGAACGGCTGCCGTACCTCACCCGGGTGATCAAGGAGGCGATGCGGCTCTTCCCGGCGGCGGCGCTGACCGGGCGGCGGGCGGTCGAGGAGACGGTCATCGACGGGTACGTCATCCCGGCGGGGGCACAGGTCATCGTCGCGCCGCTGGTCACCCACCGGCACCCGGACCACTGGGTGGAGCCGGAGCGCTTCGACCCGGACCGGTTCCTGCCGGAGGAGGAGAAGGCGCGGCACCGGTACGCCTGGTTCCCGTTCGGCGGCGGACCGCGGGCCTGCATCGGGCAGCACTTCTCGATGCTGGAGTCGGTGCTGACCCTCGGGGTGCTGCTGCGGGACTTCGAGGTGGAGGTGGTGGACCGGCGGGTGGCGCTCGCGCAGGCGATCACGCTTCGGGCGGCGACTGCGATGCGGGTGCGGGTGACGCCCGTCGGGTGACGGGCGGGGCCCATCGCCCATCGGGCGGCAGCTGGCAGCTGGCGGCTGACGAGGTTCGGCTTTCAGTGTTCAACTTTCAGCGGACAGATGACAGATTTCGAAATCTGTTATCTGTCCGCTGTTTGTTGTTCGCTGTTTGTGTCTGCTGTTCGGCGTCCGTCGTTCGGCGGGCACGGTCCGCCGACGGCCGGGCCGCTGGGCACAGGACCGGGTCATTCGAACACACCGCCCCCGGCGCGCGGGCAGCTTTTCGGATCTTCGCCTGGCCGATTCCAGCCACTCGATAGCGTCCCACGCACCCCAGGTCGAAAGCGCACATGCGACAGGCATATGCCCGTCGGATGCAGTCCGCCCGGCCGGGGGTGCCCGGGGGCACCGTCCACCCGCCCCGGGCCCGACCGGTCGACCGGAGGTCCCATGGGCGCCCTCAACCAGTTCAGCTTCGGCTGGCTGACACCCGTCGTCTCGTACGCGATGGCCTGTGCCGGCGCCGCCCTCGGGCTCCGCTGCACCCTGCGCGGTCTGGCCGCCACCGGCACCGCCCGCCGGAACTGGCTGCTCACCGCCGCCGCCGCGATCGGCTCCGGCATCTGGACCATGCACTTCGTCGCCATGTTCGGCTTCGCCGTCGACGGCACCGAACTGCGCTACAACGTGCCGCTGACGGTGCTCAGTCTGCTGGTCGCGGTGCTGGTCACCGGCCTCGGCCTGACCGTGGTCTGCTACGGCCGGCACCGCGGCCTCGCCCTGCTGGGCGGCGGCTGCACCACCGGCGTCGGCGTCGCCGCGATGCACTACCTCGGCATGGCCGCCGTCCGCATGCACGGCGGGCTGCGCTACGACGGCGGGACGGTCGCGCTGTCCGTGCTGGTCGCGGTGGGCGCTGCCACCGCCGCGCTCTGGGCCGCCGTCACCATCCGCAACGTGTACGCGGCGGCGGGCGCCTCACTGGCCATGGGCCTCGCCGTCAGCTGCATGCACTACACCGGCATGGCCGCCGTCCACGTCCAGCTGGAGCCCGGCCGGACCGGCCTGGGCGGGGTCAGCCCGATGGACTTCGTCTTCCCGCTCGCGGTGGGCCTCGGCTCGTTCCTCTTCCTCGCGTCCGCCTTCGTCGCGCTCTCCCCGGCGGCCCAGGACCGGGCCGGTCGGTCGGGGGTGGCGGAGCTGGGGATCGAGGAGTTCCCCGAGCCGGCCGTCCAGCCAGGGGTCGAGCAGGTGGACCCCGGGCTCCCCGAGCGGTACGGCCACGACCGCGTGGCCTGAGCCCCGTCGAGCCCGCACCCGTCTGAGCCCCCGTTCAGCCCGAGGCCCGTTCAGCCCGAGGCCCGTCCAGTCCGAGCGCCGTCCACTCCGGGCCCCGTCCGGCCCATGACCGTCCCCCGCCCGAAAGGCCGCCCACCCATGCGAGAAGACCGCGGTACCGCCCCCGGCGCCCGCCGGGGTGCCCATGCCGGGCCGCCCGCCCGTCCGCCGCTGCCCGGCCCCTGGCTGCGCGGGCTGCGCCCCCGGACCGTCCGTGCCCGGATCATCGCCCTGCTGATGGTCCCGGTGGTCTCCGTGATCGCCCTGTGGGGATTCGCCACCGTGACCACCGCCCAGGGCGTCTGGGACCTGCTGCGCCTGCGCGACACCCAGCGCAGCCTGCTCGCCCCCGTCGCCGACACGGTCGCCGGCCTGCAGGCCGAACGCGCCGCCGCCGGACAGCTGTTGGCCGGTCCGGGGCTCGTCCCGGGGACCGTTCCCGCCGCCGGGCGGGAGAGTGCCCTGCGCGAGGCCGCCGCGGCCACCGACCGGGCGATCGCCCCGCTGTTCCCCGACCCTCGCCACCCCGGCCAGGGCTACAACCGCGCCGACGCTCAGGGGTTGGGAGCCGACGCGGCCGCCCGCCTGGACGCCCTCGGTGCCTCGCTCGCCGCCCTGCCCGAACTGCGCGGCCGGGTGCTGACCCGGAGCGTGGGCTGGCCCGAGGTGTACGCCGCCTACGGCGCCGCTGTGGACCAGGCGTTGGCGGTCTCCGGCGCCGCCGCCCCGCTCCAGGACGGCCGGGCCGGAGTCGACGCCCGGGTGCCGCCGGAGCTGGACCGCTCCCGTGAACTCCTCGCCCGGGAGGACGCGTTGCTGCGCGCCGCCCAGCTCTCCGGCGGCCTCGGCGACGACCAGCTGCGCGAGTTCGCCGGTACGGCCTTCGCCCGGCGCGAGTTCGAGCAGGGCGCGGCCGCCGACCTGCGCCCCGCCGACCGGGGCGCGCTGCTCGCCGTCACCGACGGGGCCGACCACCGGGAGCTGACCGGCTACGAGGACAAGGTCCGTACCGCCGTCGACGGCCGGGCCGCCGTCGCCGCGGTGCCGGCCGACCGGTGGGCGATGGTGGCCGGGAACGTCGCCGACGGGCTGCGCGGCGTCGAGGGCCAGGCCGGTCGCCTTGCCGCCGGGCCCCAGAACCCCTACGCCCTGGGCCTGTTCACCCCGGCCGGGATCGCCGTGCTGCTCGGGCTGCTCGGGGTGGTCGCCTCGCTGGTGATCTCGGCGCGGATCGGGCGCGCACTGGTCACCGAGCTGACCGGCCTGCGCAACTCGGCACTTGACCTGGCCGGTCGCAAACTCCCCGCCACGATCAGGAAGTTGCGCGCCGGGGAGGAGGTGGACATCGAGACCGAGGCACCCCGGCCGACGGGCCGCGACGACGAGATCGGTCAAGTCCACCGGGCGCTCGGCACCGTACAGCGGGCGGCCGTCACGGCGGCGGTGGAACGGGCCGAGGTGCTGTCCGGGGTGTCCGGGGTGTTCGTCAACCTCGCGCGCCGCAGCCAGGTCCTGGTGCACCGCCAACTCACCCTGCTGGACGCGATGGAGCGCCGCACCGAGGACCCGTCCGAGCTGGCCGACCTGTTCCGGCTGGACCACCTCACCACCCGGATGCGCCGCCACGCCGAGGGCCTGATCATCCTCTCCGGCGCCGTCCCCGGTCGGGCCTGGCGTCGGCCCGTCCCGCTGGTGGACGTGGTGCGGGCGGCCGTCTCGGAGGTCGAGGAGTACGCCCGGGTCGAGGTGCACCCGCTGCCGCGCGCCGCTGTCGTCGGCCATGCCGTCGCCGACCTCACCCACCTGGTGGCCGAACTGGTCGAGAACGCCACCGGGTTCTCCCCGCCGCACACCAGGGTGCACATCCGTGGTGAACAGGTCGGCAACGGCTACGCGGTGGAGATCGAGGACCGCGGCCTCGGCATGGGCCCGGCCGCCCTGGCCGCCGCCAACCGACGGATCGCCGCCGCCGAACAGGCCGACCTGTTCGACAGCGACCGGCTCGGCCTGTTCGTGGTCAGCCGGCTCGCCCGGCGGCACGGCGTCCGGGTCTCGCTGGTGACCTCCGCGTACGGCGGCACCACCGCCGTGGTCCTGCTGCCCACCGGGCTGCTGTCCGACGGACGGGAGGGGTACGGGCAGGACGCCTATGCCGTACCGGAGTTGGACGTCGTGCCGGTTCCGGACGGTACGGACCTGGCCCCCGAGCCGGATCCCGTGTGGTGGCCGCAGCCCGCGCCGGTGTGGGCGCCGGCCCCGGCCTTCCCGGGCGGTGGGGTGACGGAGATCGAGCTTCCGGCGGCGGGTGGGCCGCCGCCGGAGGGCGGGGCGCTGCTGCCCTTCGGCACCCGGGGCGGCGACCCCGGGCCGGTGCGGCGCACCCCCGTCCGGGCCTCCGGTGCCCGGACGGCCGGACCGGCTGCGGACGGGGGCCCGGGTGCCGCCTCCCGTCCGCAGCCTGGTCCGCCGCAGCCGTACCGTACGGCGAGCGCGCCGCCGCCGGAGGAGCGGCAAGTCCCCGACTGCCCTGAGGAGTTGCCGCGCCGGGTGCGCCAGGCGAGCCTGGTGCCGCAACTGCGGGAGACCCCGGCCGGCGCCGCCCCGCGCAGCCGCCGCGCGGCCCTCGGCGGGGAAGGCGCGGAGCCCGCGATCCGCAGTCCGGAGGCGGCGCGGGCGGCGATGTCGGCCTTCCAGAACGGCTGGGCGCGCGGCCTGCGCTCCGGTCGGTGGCCCGAGGAGCCATCGGCCGACGCCGGCCGCAGCCGGCCCCGGCCCCGGTCGCCGCACCAGCACCTGTCGGCACCCGGGCCCGACGCCCGACCCGACGTACGACCCGACGTACGAACCGAAGAGCGGCTCGAGGAACGGCTCGAAGAGCGACTCGTAGAGCGACTCGACACCCGACCCGAAGGAGACCGGCCGTGATCGGCACCACCCACCGCACGGGGGAACTGAACTGGCTCCTCGACGAGTTGGTCCAGCGCGCCCCCGAGGTCCGCTTCGCCGTGATGCTCTCCGCCGACGGCCTGGCCATGGGCAGCTCGGCCGGTCTGGCCCGCGAGGACGGCGAGCACCTGGCCGCCGTCGCCTCCGGCTTCCACAGCCTCGCCAAGGGCGCCGGACGACATTTCGGCGCGGGTGAAGTCCGGCAGACCATGGTCGAGTTGGAGGGCGGCTACCTGCTGGTGGCGGCGGCCGGGGAGGGCACCTGCCTGGCCGTGTTCGCCACTGCCAGGGCCGATCTCGGGCTGGTCGCCTACGAGATGGCGAGACTGGTCCGCCGGGTCGGCGAGCACCTGGGCGCCCCGCCCCGCGCGGTGCACGGCGGGTGAGTACGGTGACCCACCCGGACCGCCCGGACCAGGCGGAGCACGCGTTCCACCCGTACCACCAGCGACATCCGGAGCATCCCCGGGCCGATCCCGGCCGACCGCCCCGCAACCCGCTCGCCGCCGCCCACCGGGCCCGCTGGTATGACGACGAGGCCGGGCCGCTGGTCCGCCCGTACGCCATGACCGGGGGCCGGACCGGGGCCGGTGAGCAGCAGTTCGACCTGATCGCCGTGGTCGTGTCCGACCTGCCCGACCCGGCGCTCGCCCCGGACCTGCCCGAGCCGCCGGTCGGCCCCGAGCAGGCGCGCATCCTCGGCCTGTGCCGGAGCAACCCGCTGTCGGTGGCCGAGCTCGCCGCCGACCTCGACCTGCCGGTGGGCGTCGTGCGGGTGCTGCTCGGCGATCTGCTGGCGGCCGGGCTCATCCGGGTCAGCCGCCCCGTCCCGCCCGCCCTGCTCCCCGACGAGCGCATCCTCCAGGAGGTCATCCATGGGCTCCGCGCACTCTGACCACCCGTCCGAGCGGCACCCGTCCGAGCGGCATCCGTTCGACCGCCGGCCATCCGACCGTTGGCCGTCCGACACGGTGGACCCGGGGGACTCCGTGCTCGCGCTCAAGATCCTGGTCGCGGGCGGCTTCGGGGTCGGAAAGACGACGCTGGTCGGCGCGGTCAGCGAGATCCGGCCGCTGCGCACCGAGGAGCGGCTGACCGAGGCCGGGCGCGGGGTCGACGACCTGGGCGGGGTGGAGCGCAAGACCACCACGACGGTGGCGATGGACTTCGGCCGGATCACCATCCGCGAGGGGCTGGCCGTCTACCTGTTCGGCACTCCGGGGCAGGACCGGTTCTGGTTCCTCTGGGACGAGCTGGCGCAGGGAGCGCTCGGTGCGGTGGTGCTCGCCGACACCCGCCGGTTGACCGACTGCTTCCCGGCCGTCGACTTCTTCGAGCACCGGGGCATCCCCTTCGTCGTCGCGGTGAACCGCTTCGCCGGGACGCGCGAGTACGGCCCGGAGGAGGTCGCCCGCGCGCTGGACCTGGACTCCGGCACGCCGGTGGTGCTCTGCGACGCCCGGCGGCGTGCCTCCGGCAAGGAGGTGCTGATCAACCTGGTCGAACACGCGGGCCGGGTGCACGCTGCCCGACTGCTGGCGGAGGTCTCGCCGGTGACGGCCGGCGGCTGACGGATGACGGCGGGCAGATGACGGCGACCAGATGACAGAGAACAGATGACAGAAAACAGATGACAGAAAACAGATGACAGCTGACGGAAAACAGATTTCGAAATCCGTCAGCTGTCAGCCGTCATCCGTTCCCCGCGGCCGCTACCTGCTCAGCTGTGCCACTGGAACACGACCTTCGTCCAGGTCGACCCGGGACAGTTGCCCCAGACGTCCCACGCCTCCGGCCGGGCGCCGATCCACAGGCCGACGGACGAGGTGCCGTTGGCGCAGTAGGTGATGGTGCGCAGCTGGCCGGAGTACACGTTGCAGTACCCCTCCCAGCGCCAGCCGTAGTTGGCGGTGATGACGCAGTGGTAGCCGGTGGCGTTGACGTGCGGCGAGGCCGCGGCCGCGCCGGGGGTGATGGTCTGGTCGGCGGCCGGCGCCGCGGCGGCCGGCAGGGTGGCGGTCCCGAGCACGCCCAGAGCGGCCGCGCCGGCCATTCCGAACGTCGCGATCTTCCTGGCGATACAGCCTCGCATGGTGGTTCTCCTCGCTCAGCGGTTCCCATCGGGTGGAGTGCCCCGGCCGGCGGGGTGGTGCGGAGGTGAACTCCCGCCTCCCGTCCGGTCGATGACGAATTGCACACGAATGACTGCGTAGCGTGAGAGGACGGCCTATGATGTGACCTGTGTCACAACATGTCCGGTGGGGCTGGGGTCAGCTCCAACTGGGCGGTCGGGATCCCGATTTCCGGGGAGAGCGGCATGGCGGAATGCAGCGGACGGTACGCGGGCGGGCGGCGGAAGGACTTCGGTCCGGAGCCGTCCGAAGGCCAATCCGCCGACTTCAACCGGATGTTCACCGAACTGCTGCCGAGGCTCCAGCAGGCGGCCACGATGCTCGCCGGGAGCCCGCTGGCCGCCGGTGACGTCGTCCACGACGCGTACCTGCGGATCGCCCGCCGCCCGGAGCGCTTCCTCAGCCACCCGCAGCCGTACGCCTACGTGTTCACCACGATGACGAACATCCTGCGCGACCAGTGGCGCCGGGAGCGACGCCGGGTGGCCCTGCCCGAGGTGGGGGAGCCGGCCGAGACGGCGGGGTACGGCCACTCGGCGCTCGAACCGCCGTCCGGCGGGATGGCCGAGCTGCAGGCGCGCTGGGAGGTGGTCCGGCTGCTCGGCTTCCTGACCGCCAAGCAGGCCCGGGTGGTGGTGCTGGTGGACCTCGACGGCTACTCCGTCGACGAGGCCGCCGAACTGCTCGGCCTGCACCGCAGCACGCTGGCCGTCACCCGCCGCCGCGCCCACCGCCGACTGCGCGCCGTCCTGGAGCGGGAGCGCCGGCACGACCCCTGACGACCCGGGGGCCGGAAGGCCACCGAGCCGACGTACCGAGCCGACGCACCGAGCCGACGGCAAGTCGGCTGATGCGCCACCCCGGCCCGTACGCTGCGAATCGTGATCACGTACGAGGACCACAGCGTCCGCGCCCTGGCCGAGGACGGCCGCTGGCCCGAGCTGCTCGCCGCCTACCGGCAGGGCCGGGCCGCCGCCGTCGTGCAGGGCGGGGAGCAGGCCGCGGTGGCCCTGACCGCGCCGCTCGGCCACCTGATCGCCTATGCGGCGCCGCCCGAACTGGCCGTCCGGCTGTTCGACGCGGACGGTGGCGAGGGGACGGTCGCCGGGGTGGGCGACCACGACGCCGGTCCGCTCTGGGAGGTGCTGGCGACCCGCCACTCCTGGCTGCGACTGGCCCCGCTGCTCGGTCCGGCCCGGGTGCGCCGGTTGGTCGCGCACACCCGGGTGCTGCTCGGTGAGGACCTCTCCTACGGGACCGAGCCCGACCCTGAGGGCGTGCCGCTGCGCCTGGAGCCCTGGGAGAAGGCGGGCTGGGACGAGGCCGCACGGGTGCGCGAGTACCTGCCCGGCGGGGGAGCGCGCAGCGCGGTGCTGACCCTGCCGGCCAGCCGCGAGGGCCTGGGCGAGGTCGACCTGCCCCGGTCGGTGGCCCGGCCGGGCGGGCAGCGGGTCACCCGGGGGCTGGGTGAGCTGGCCGCGCTGGTGCCCTGGGCGGAGGTGGTGTGCGTGCGCGGCCCGGCCCCGCTGGCGGCCGCCGTGCTGGCCCGGGGCCGACGGGTGGTCGGCGGGTTCCTGCCGTTCGCGCTCGCCTACCCGGCGCTGGTGCAGGCCGCCGCGGTGGGCCGGACGCACGGCTGCGCACACGGGCGGCTGCGGCTCTGGCGGGCGCTGGGCGCGATGGCCGGTGCGGACGGGCCCGGCCACGCCGAGGTGGACGCGCTGGTGGCCCGGATGCGCTGCTTCACCTGGCAGGAGCCGGCCGCCGGGCTGCGCCATCTGCACCTCGCGCTGGAGGATCCGGCCAGCGGGGTGGCCTGGGCGGTCAGCGGCTCGCAGGACTTCTGAGCGGGACTTTCTGAGCGGGATCTCTGAGCGGGATCTCTGAGCGGGACTTCTGGGCGGGACTTCTGGACGGAGTGCCGTCGTCGGGCCGGGCAACAGGGCGGCCGTCGGTGGTGGTGGAACAGGGGAACCCCCGGCCCGGCGCCGTTTCCGGGGGATGGTGTGAGGCGCCGGACCGGGGGCGTACGGGGTGGCCGCTCAGATCGTGGTGGCCCCGGCTCCGGCTCCGGCTCCGGCTCCGGCGGGCACGGTCTCCGGCGCGGGGCCCGTGGCACCCGAGGTGCCTGAGGCACCGGCGCCGCCGTGGCTGTCGACCAGCGTCAGCTCGTCGAAGGGCAGCTCGCCGCCCAGCACCCGGTGGGCGCGTTCGGCGTCCAGTTCGCCGGTCCAGTGCCCGATCAGCACGGTCGCGACGGCGTTGCCTGCGAAGTTGGTGAGCGCCCGGGCCTCCGACATGAAGCGGTCGATGCCGACGATCAGCCCGACCCCGTCCACCAGCGCCGGCTTGTGCGACTGCAGTCCGCCCGCGAGGGTGGCCAGTCCGGCGCCGGTGACCCCGGCGGCGCCCTTGCTCGCGATCACCATGAACACCAGCAGTGAGAGCTGTTCGCCGATCGACATCGGCTTGTCCATCGCCTCGGAGATGAAGATCGAGGACATGGTGAGGTAGATCGCGGTGCCGTCGAGGTTGAAGCTGTAGCCGGTCGGCACGGTGATGCCGACGACCGGGCGGCTGACGCCCAGGTGCTCCATCTTGGCGATCAGGCGGGGCAGCGCGCTCTCGGAGGAGGAGGTGGAGAGGATCAGCAGGAACTCGCGCCCGAGGTACTTGAGCAGGGCGAACACGTTGACCCCGGCGACCAGGCGGAGCAGCGCGCCGAGCACCACGACGACGAACAGCACGCAGGTCACGTAGAAGCCGATCATGATCACGGCGAGGCTCTTCAGTGCGTCGACGCCGGTCGCCCCGACCACGGCGGCCATCGCCCCGAAGGCTCCGACCGGCGCCACCCACATGATCATCGACATGATCCGGAAGACCAGCCGCTGGAGGTGTTCGATCCCGCGCAGCACCGGGGCGCCGGCCGCCCCCATCGCCTGGAGGGCGAAGCCGGCCAGCAGTGCGACCAGCAGGGTCTGCAGCACCTTGCCCTGGGTGAGGGCCGAGAACAGGGTGTCGGGGATCATCCCGAGCAGGAAGTCGCTGGTCGACTGGGCGCCGCCGGCCGCCGCCTGGGCGTGGCCGGACTTGGCGAGGGCGGCGGTCAGGTGGAGGCCGTCACCCGGTTCCAGCAGGTTGCCGACGACCATGCCGATGGCCAGGGCGACGGTCGA
Source organism: Streptomyces sp. CBMA123 (assembly GCF_014596465.1). GTDB lineage: Bacteria > Actinomycetota > Actinomycetes > Streptomycetales > Streptomycetaceae > Kitasatospora. The sequence continues at coordinate 35,503 of NZ_MECK01000613.1, forward strand.
CATGGCGAGGAAGTAGCCGATGGCGAGGCCGCCGACCTTGCCGACCTTCGCGGCCTTGGTGACCGAGCCGATGCCCAGCACGATGGTGCAGAAGATCACCGGGCTGATCATCATCTTGATCAGGTTGACGAACCCGGTGCCGACCGGCTTCAGCTCCACGGCGAAGCCGGGGGCGGCCAGCCCGACCACCACGCCCGCGACCACTGCGGCGATCACCGCGAGGTAGAGGTAGTGGGTCCGGTCCTTGCGTCTGGGTCCCCCCGCCGTGGCGGTCTCGGCGATCGACATCTGCGGCTCCTTTGCCCTGCAGTCCTGGTGGCCCCGGGTGGTGGGCCGCTCCGAACTATGGGGGCCAGGCGTGACGGAGGTCACGTTTGCGTTCATAGAGTTCACGGCGGGCGGGAACCGTCCGGCCGCCGGGGGCGTCCGGGGCCGTGGTGCACACTGGCAGGCATGTCCGTGAGCACCTCCCCCACCCGCTCGCGTCGCCGGTGGTTCCCCCTGCCGCGCCGGCTGGTCCGCAGCCTGGCCGGGCAGCTGTTCGTCGTCCAGGTGGTCATCGTCGCCGCCGTGGTCGCGGGCGGCGCGGTGCTCGCGTACCTGTTCACCGCCGAGCGCACCGAGGACGCGGCCCGCAACGAGGTCACCTCGATCGCCCACGCCGTCGCCGACTCGCCCGCGGTGCGCTCCGCCGTCGGCGGGCCCGACCCGACCGCGGTGCTCCAGCCGTACGTCGAGCAGGTGCGCCAGGACACCGGGGTCTCCTTCATCACCGTCATGGACACCGACGGGGTGCGCTGGACCCACCCGCTGCCCGAGCAGATCGGCAAGCGCTACCTCGGGCACATCGACTGGGCGCTGGCCGGCCAGACCCGCAGCGAGACGTACACCGGCACGCTCGGCCCGTCCGTGCGGGTGGTCACTCCGGTGCTGGACGACCAGCACCGGGTGGTCGCGCTGGTGAGCGTCGGGCTGACGCTGGAGTCGATCTCCGCCCAGCTGAGCGGGCCGCTGCTCGCCCTGGTCGGGGTCGCGGTGGCCGCCCTCGCGCTCGGCGGGGTGGGCACCTATCTGGCCAACTCCCGGCTTCGGCGGCACACCCACGGCATGGGGCCGGACGAACTCAGCCACCTCTACGAGTACCACCAGGCGACCCTGCGCTCGGTGCGGGAGGGGCTGATCCTGCTCGACCGCGCGCACCGGGTGGTGCTCTGCAACGACGCGGCCCGCGAACTGCTCGGGCTGGAAGGCGAGTTGGACGGGCTCCCGGTGGCGGAGCTGGGGCTGCCGGAGGCGCTGGTGACCGCGGTGCTCGGCGAGGAGCCGGTGCGGGACGAGGTGCACCTGACCGCCGAGCGGGTCGTGGTGCTCAACACCTCCACCATCGGCACCGGCCTCGGCCGGGTGGTGACCCTCCGCGACCACACCGAACTGCAGTCGCTGAGCGGTGAGTTGGACTCCGTACGCGGCTTCACCGAGGCGCTCGGAGCGCAGGCGCACGAGGCCGCCAACCGGCTGCACGCGGTGGTCTCGCTGATCGAACTCGGTCGCCACGAACAGGCGGTGGAGTTCGCCACCGCCGAACTCGCGCTCGCCCAGCAGCTCACCGACCGGGTGGTCGCGGCGGTCGGCGAGCCGGTGCTCGCCGCGCTGCTGCTCGGCAAGGCGGCCCAGGCGGCCGAGCGGGGCGTGGAGTTGACCCTCACCGAGGACAGCCGGATCGACGACGGAGTGCTCCCGCCCGGACTCTCCGCCCGGGACCTGATCACCGTCCTCGGCAACCTGATCGACAACGCGGTGGACGCCGCGATCTCAGGGGCCGCCCGGAGCCCGGACGCGCCGGAGGTCACCGTCACGGCCCGGATCGACACGGGTGGCGAGGCCGACGGCGCGGCTGCCTGCCTGCTGCTGCGGGTCGCCGACACCGGTGCGGGCATCGACCCGGCCGCCGTCGAGGACGTGTTCCGGCGCGGCTGGAGCACCAAGCAGGACGGCCGCGGGCACGGCCTCGGGCTGGCGCTGGTCGCCCAGGCCGCCCGGCGCAACGGCGGCACCGTCGAGGTCGGGCGCGACCGCGGCGCGGTGCTCACCGTACGGCTGCCGCTGGCCGGTGGCCGGGTCGTCGGCTCCGGCGAGCGCGAAGGGGTCCCGGCGTGACCGGCGTGACCGGCGTGACCGGCGGCGTCGGCGGAGCGGCGGGAGCGGGCGGCGGGATCTCCGTCCTGGTCGTGGAGGACGACCCGGTGGCCGCGGCCGCGCACACCCTGTACGTCGAGCGCGAGCCCGGCTTCCGTGCCGCCGGCACCGTGCACAGCTGCGCCGACGCGCTGCGCTTCCTGGAGCGGGCGCGCGCCGCCGGGACGCCCGTCGATCTCACCCTGCTCGACCTCTACCTGCCGGACGGCCACGGCCTCCAGCTCTGCCGCACCCTGCGCGCCGCCGGACACGGCACCGACGTCATCGCGGTCACCTCGGCCCGCGACCTCGCGATGGTGCGCCAGGCGGTCTCGGCGGGGGTCGTGCAGTACCTGCTGAAACCGTTCAGCGCGGCGGCCCTGCACGACCGGCTGGAGCGCTACGCCCGCTACCGCGACAGCCTCGGGCGCACCGGCGAGGCCATCGGCCAGGACGAGGTCGACCAGGCGTTCGCCCTGCTTCGCACGCCCGAGCGCAGCTCGCTGCCCAAGGGGCTGAGCGCGCCCACCCTGGACGCCGTGGCCTCGGTGCTGCGCGAGGCCGCGACCGGACTGTCGGCGGCCGCGGCCGGTGCCGCCGCCGGGGTGTCCCGGATCACCGCGCGGCGCTACCTCGAGCACCTGGTGGACACCGGGCGGGCGGTGCGCGAGCCGCAGTACGGGAGCGTCGGGCGGCCGGAACTCTGCTACCGGTGGAAGGGGCGGTGAGGCCCCGGGCCGGTCGAGGGTGGGCGGATCCGGTCAGGTGCGACTGATTCCAGCCGGATTCGGGTGGGTTGGGCCGGGGGCGTGACGGTCCGGCGCGTCGCTCGTTGGGCCGATCGGGGGCGGCGTACGCGATACCGGGGGAGGTTCACTCACTCGGGTGGTTCTCGGTGCCCCCGAGGCGTCCCGCCAGGTCAAGGGCGGTAAAGTTAGGCTTACCTAATTTCTTCTGGGGGTTCGCATTGTCGCTCGCCGCCGTACCCGCCCAGGCCGATTCCGGGGCCGCCGGGGCCCCGCCCTCCGGTGAGGCCATCCTGCGCCGCCAGCGCGTCCGCGAGTCCGCCGCCCGGACGTACGCCCGCTCCTTCCCCATCGTCCCGGTCCGGGCCCACGGCATGACCGTCGAGGGCGCCGACGGCCGCCGCTACCTGGACTGCCTCTCCGGCGCCGGAACGCTCGCCCTCGGACACAACCACCCCGTCGTGCTGCAGGCGATCCGCCGCACCCTCGACAGCGGCGCCCCACTGCACCTGCTCGACCTCGCCACCGCCGAGAAGGACGACTTCACCAGCGCGCTGTTCGAGAGCCTGCCCGCCGAGTTCGCCGCCCGCGCCCGGGTGCACTTCTGCGGACCGGCCGGGACGGACGCCGTCGAGGCCGCCCTCAAACTGATGCAGACCGCCACCGGGCGCCGCGGCGCACTCGCCTTCACCGGCGCGTACCACGGCATGACGGCCGGCGCCCTCGCGCTCACCGGCAGCGTCGCCGTCAAGGAACCGCTGCCCAGCGGCGGCGAGGTGGTCCGGCTGCCCTACCCGTACGGCTACCGCTGCCCGTTCGGGGTCGGCGGCGAGGCGGGCGCCGACCTCGGCGTGACCTACGTGGAACGGCTGCTGGACGACCCCTCGGGCGGGGTGGTACCGCCCGCCGCGATGATCCTGGAGGCCGTCCAGGGCGAGGGCGGGGTCGTCCCCGCGCCCGACGGCTGGCTGCGCGAGATGCGCCGGATCACCGCCGAACGCGGCATCCCGCTGATCGTCGACGAGGTGCAGACCGGCGTCGGACGCACCGGCGCGATGTGGGCCGTCGAGCACAGCGGCATCGTCCCGGACGCCATGGTGCTCTCCAAGGCCATCGGCGGCAGCCTGCCGCTCGCCGTGGTCGTCTACCGCGAGGACTACGACGGCTGGCGGCCCGGCGCCCACACCGGCACCTTCCGCGGCAACACCCTCGCCATGGCCGCCGGTGCCGCCACGCTGCGGTACGTCGCCGCGCACGGGCTGGCCGAGCGGGCGGCCGTGGCGGGCACCCGGATGACCGACCGGCTGCGGGAACTCGCCGCCGAACTGCCCGCCATCGGCGACGTGCGCGGGCGCGGACTGATGATCGGCGTCGAACTGGTCGACCCGACCGCCGAACCCGACGCCTGCGGCGCCCGGCCGGCCGATCCGGCGCTCGCCGTACGGGTCCGGGAGGCGTGCCTGGAGCGCGGGCTGATCGTCGAACTCGGCGGGCGGCACGACGCGGTGCTGCGGCTGCTGCCGCCGCTCACCATCACCGACGAGCAGGTCGCCGCCGTGCTGGAGCGGCTGGCGGAGGCGATCGCGGCGGCGTCGGCCGGGACCTCGGCCTCGGCCGGGACCTCCGCCTCGGCCGGGACCTCCGCGTC
>NZ_MECK01000614.1 GCF_014596465.1 Streptomyces sp. CBMA123
CGTCCGCCGGCCCGCAGCCAGGCGGCGGTGCGGCCGCGCCCGAAGCCCCGCCTGCCGCTGCGCCCCAAGGCGCTGCGGCTGGCTGAGCCGAAGCGCCGGCTGCGGGTGATCGGCGTGGTGCTGTCGCTGGTGTTCTCGGTCTTCGCCGGGCGCCTGGTCCAGCTCCAGCTGGTGGACGCCGACGCGCTGGCCGCCGACGCCAACACCAACCGCTACCTGAACATCCCGATCACCGCCGAGCGCGGCTCGATAACGTCCTCCGACGGCGTCGCGCTGGCCGCCACGGTGGACGCGTACGACATCACCGCCGACCCGGCGATGTTCACCCCCGAGGCCACCGGCATCCCGGACGCGCCGGAGCAGGCGGCCGCCCTGCTGTCGCCGATCGTCGGCGTCGCCAAGGAGAAGATCGCCGCCGACCTGCACACCCCCAAGACCCGCTACAAGCGGCTCGCCGCGCAGCAGACCCCGGCCGCCAAGAACCAGATCAGCGACCTCAAGGCGGGTCTGGAGAAGAAGGCCGGCTCGCGTACCTGCCAGGCCCAGAAGAAGCTGCTCGGCAAGCCCGCCGACCAGGGCGGGCGCACCCGGGTGGACAACGAGTGCGCCAATCCGCTGGCCGGGGTGTTCAACCGGGAGACCCAGAAGCGGATCTACCCGGCCGAGGGCCTGGCCGCCAACCTGGTCGGCTTCGTCAACGGCGAGGGCGAGGGCGCCGGCGGACTGGAGCTGCAGTACCAGAAGCAGCTGGCCGGCAAGGACGGCCACAGCAGCTACGCCCAGGCGGGCGGGCGGCTGGTCCCCACCGCCGGGGGCTCGATGGACCCGGCCGTGCCCGGCAGCGACATCAAGCTGACCATCAACCGGGACGTCCAGTGGGCCGCCCAGCGGGCGATCACCGACCAGGTGGCCAACTCCGGCGCGGAGAAGGGCTATGTGGTGGTCCAGGACGTGAAGACCGGCCAGGTCATCGCGATGGCCTCCGCGCCCGGCTTCAACCCGAACGACCTGAGCCTCGCCAAGCAGTCCCAGATGGGCAACCCGGCCCTGGTCGACGCCTACGAGCCGGGCTCCACCGCCAAGCTGATGAGCCTGGCCGCCGTCCTCGACTCCGGCAAGGCCAACTGGGACACCAAGGTGACCGTCCCGTACCCGTTGGTCCGGGCCGGGCAGCAGTTCAAGGACGACGTCGAGCACGGCACCTGGTACCTGACCCTGGCCGGGGTGCTCGCCAAGTCCTCCAACATCGGCACCATCGAGGCGATCGAGACCCTCGGCGACGGCGACCAGCTGAAGGCCAACCAGGTACTCGACAGCTACATGCGCAAGTTCGGCGTGGCCCAGCCGACCGGCCTGAACTTCCCCGGGGAGACAGCCGGGATGCTCAAGAAGCCGGAGGACCTGGTCGCCTCGGAGAAGTACAACATCTCCTTCGGCCAGGGCCCGATGCAGATGAACGCGCTGCAGGCCACCTCGGTGTACTCGACCATCGCCAACGGCGGGGTGCGGGTCGCGCCGAGCATCGTCCAGGGCGTCACCGGGGCGGACGGCAAGTACACCCCGACCCCGCCGGGCGAGCAGAGCCGGGTGGTCAGCGAGCAGACCGCCAAGACCCTCACCTCGATGCTGGAGTCGGTCGTCGACGACGAGCAGGGCACCGGCGGCAAGGCCGCCATCCCCGGCTACCGGGTCGCCGGCAAGACCGGTACCGCCAACCGGGGGGCCGCCGACGGCAAGGGCTACGACGGCTACACCGCCTCCTTCATCGGCTTCGCCCCCGCCGACGCCCCCCGCTACACCGTCTCCTGCACCCTCCAGGGCCCGGTCAACGGGCACTTCGGCGGCCAGCTGTGCGGCCCGGTGTTCAAGCAGGTGATGGAGTTCACCCTGAAGACCATGCAGGTCCCGCCGAGCGGAAGCCAGGCGCCGAACCTGCCCGTCGAGTGGAAGCCGTGAACGAGGATGAGCAACCAGCGGGCCGGTGCGGACGGCGGCGCGGCGAAGGCCCGGTTTGGCCCTGGGCACCCTTCGGCGGATAGCCTTCGCGCCGTGCCGAAACCCGATCAAACCACCGTGAGTCCGCCCCGCCCGACCGGGACCGCCGCCCTGCCGCTCGCCGAGCTGGCCGCCCGGCTGGGCCTGCCGCCCGTCGAGGGCGGCAGCGTCACCGGCGTCACCCACGACTCCCGCGCGGTGCGCCCGGGCGACGTGTACGTGGCCTTCCCGGGCGCCAACCACCACGGCGCGGCCTTCGCCGCCAAGGCCGCGGACGCCGGCGCGGTGGCCGTGCTGACCGACCCGGCGGGCGCCGAGCTGGCCGCCCCCACCGGCCTGCCGCTGCTGGTCGTGGACCGGCCGCGGGCCCGGATGGGCGAGCTGGCCGCCATCGTCTACGGCCACCCGTCCGAGCGGCTGCTGATGCTCGGGCTGACCGGCACCAACGGCAAGACCACCACCTCGTACCTGGTCGAGGGCGGTCTGCGCGGCGCCGGGCGCAGCCCCGGGGTGATCGGCACCGTCGAGATGCGGGTCGGCGAGGAGCGGATCAAGAGCGAGCGCACCACCCCCGAGGCCACCGACCTGCACGCGATCCTCGGCGTGATGGCCGAGCGCGGCGCGGACGCGGTGACCATGGAGGTCTCCAGCCACGCCCTGGTCTTCGGTCGCACCGACGGGGTGGCGTACGACGTCGCGCTGTTCAACAACCTCACCCCCGAGCACCTCGACTTCCACCCGGACATGGAGGACTACTTCCAGGCGAAGGCCCGGCTGTTCCAGCCCGGCAAGTCCCGCCACGGGGTGGTCAACCTGGACGACGAGTACGGCCGCCGGCTCGCCGCCGAGGCCGAGATCCCGGTGACCTCCTTCTCCGCGACCGGTGACGCCCGCGCGGACTGGCGGGCCGTGGACGTCCAGCTCGGACCGGTCGGCTCCACCTTCCGGGTCGTCGGCCCGGACGGCGCCGAGGCCGACGCCTCCGTCCCGCTGCCCGGCCCGTTCAACGTGGCCAACGCGCTGGCCGCGATCACCGTGCTGGTCGCCGCCGGACTGCCGCTGGAGCGGGCGGTGGCCGGAGTGGCCGCCGTCCCCGGCGTGCCGGGCCGGCTGGAGCGGGTGGACGGCGGACAGCCGTTCGTCGCCGTGGTCGACTACGCCCACAAGCCGGACGCCCTGCAGGCCGTCCTCGCCTCGCTGCGCGAGGTCACCAAGGGCCGGCTGCACGTCGTCATCGGCTGCGGCGGCGACCGTGACCCGCACAAGCGCGGCCCGATGGGCGCCATCGCCGCCCGGCTCGCCGACACCGCCCTGCTGACCAGTGACAACCCGCGCAGCGAGGACCCGCTGGCGATCCTCGCCAGCATGCTGACCGGCGCCGCCGCGGTGCCCGAGGCCGAGCGCGGTGCCGTCCTGGTCGTCCCCGACCGGGCGGAGGCGATCGGGCTCGCGGTCGCCCGCGCCCTGGCGGGGGACACCGTGCTGGTGGCCGGCAAGGGCCACGAGCTCGGCCAGTACGTACGAGACGAGATCCGCCCCTTCGACGACCGGGAGGTACTGCGCGAAGCTATCGCGCGGGCCACGGCCGACCGGGGCGACCGAGGAGTAGAGCAGCAGTGATCGCACTGACCCTCGCCGAGGTGGCCGCCGCCGTCGGAGGCACGCTGGACGGCGCCGACCCGGACACCCTGGTCACCGGCCCGGTCGAGGTCGACTCGCGGAAGGTGAGCCCCGGCTGCCTGTTCGCGGCCTTCGTCGGCGAGCGCGTGGACGGCCACGACTACGCGGCCACGGCGGTCGACGCCGGCGCCGTCGCGGTGCTGGCCTCCCGCCCGGTCGGCGTGCCCGCCGTCCTGGTCGACAGCGTGGTGGAGGCGCTCGGCCGGCTGGCCCGGACCGTGGTCGCCCGCGCCGAGGGCACCACGGTGGTCGCGCTGACCGGCTCGGCCGGCAAGACCAGCACCAAGGACCTGATCGCTCAGCTGCTCCAGCGCCACGGCGAGACCGTCTTCCCGCCCGGCTCGCTCAACAACGAGATCGGCCACCCGATGACCGCGCTGCGGGTCGAGGACGGCACCCGGCACCTGGTGATGGAGATGGGTGCCCGGCACAAGGGCGACATCGAGTACCTCACCTCGATCACCCCGCCGCGGATCGGCCTGGTCCTCAACGTCGGCACCGCCCACGTCGGCGAGTTCGGCTCCCAGGAGGCGATCGCCGAGGCCAAGGGCGAGCTGGTGGAGGCGCTGCCCGCCGAGGGCGCCGCGATCCTCAACGCGGACGACCGGCTGGTGCGCGCGATGGCGTCCCGCACCAAGGCCAAGGTCGTCCTGTTCGGGGAGTCCCCGGACGCCGACGTCCGGGCGACCGATGTTCGCCTGGACGCCACCGGGCGGCCATCGTTCACGCTCACCACCCCGGCCGGTTCCGCGCCCGTGCAGCTGCGCCTGTACGGTGAGCACCACGTCTCGAACGCCCTCGCCGCCGCCGCGGTGGCGACGGAGCTCGGGATGACCGTCGACGACACCGCGGCAGCCCTGGGCGAGGCGGGTGCGCTGTCCCGCTGGCGCATGGAGGTCGTCGACCGGGCCGATGGTGTCACCGTCGTCAACGACGCCTACAACGCGAACCCCGACTCGATGCGGGCCGCGCTGCGGGCGCTGGTCTCGATGGGCGGCCGCGGTCCGGAGCGCCGCCGCACCTGGGCGGTGCTCGGCGAGATGCGGGAGCTCGGCGAGGACAGTCTGGCCGAGCACGACGCCATCGGACGGCTCGCCGTCCGGCTGGACGTCACCAAGCTGGTGGCGGTCGGCGGACGCGAGGCGGCCTGCATGGAACTCGGCGCGAGGAACGAAGGTTCGTGGGGTGAGGAGTCGGTGCTGGTGTCCGACGCGGACGCGGCGGTCGAACTGCTGCGCAGTCAGCTGCGGCCGGGGGATGTGGTCCTGGTGAAGGCGTCCCGTTCGGTGGGGCTGGAGAAGGTGGCCGAGGCCCTCCTGACGGATGGTGCTGCCCGATGATGAAGCAGATCCTCTTCTCCGGGATGATCGGCCTGATCCTCTCGCTGGTCGGTACGCCCGCCCTGATCAAGCTGCTCGCCCGGGGCGGCTACGGCCAGTACATCCGTGACGACGGGCCCAAGGCGCACCACAGCAAGAAGGGCACGCCCACTATGGGCGGCATCGCCTTCATCCTGGCGACCCTGATCGCGTACTTCGGCACCAAGGCGATAACGGGCGAGAGCCCGACCGCCTCCGGGCTGTTGGTGCTCTTCCTGACCACCGGCCTCGGCCTGGTCGGCTTCCTGGACGACTACATCAAGGTCGTCAAGCGCCGCTCGCTGGGCCTGCGGGCCAAGGCGAAGCTGGCCGGGCAGTCGATCGTCGGTCTGGTGTTCGCCATCCTGGCGCTGCAGTTCCACGACGACCGCGGCCTCAGCCCGGCCTCCCAGTCGCTGTCCTTCGTGCGCGACTTCAAGTGGTCGATCGGCCCGGTGCTGTTCGTCATCTTCGCGTACTTCATGATCGCGGCGACCTCCAACGGCGTGAACCTGACGGACGGTCTGGACGGCCTCGCCACCGGTGCCTCGGTGATGGCCTTCGGCGCGTACACCTTCATCGGCGTCTGGGAGTACGGGCAGAGCTGCGCCTACTTCCTCTCCGCCACCAACGCCTGCTACGACGTCCGCGACCCACTGGACCTCGCCGTGGTGGCCGCCGCCCTGATGGGCTCCTGCTTCGGCTTCCTGTGGTGGAACACCTCGCCCGCCAAGATCTTCATGGGTGACACCGGCTCGCTCGCCCTCGGCGGCGCCCTGGCCGGTCTGGCGATCTGCTCGCGCACCGAGCTGCTGCTGATCCTGCTCGGCGGCCTCTTCATGATCATCACCCTGTCGGTGATCATCCAGGTCGGCTCCTTCCGGATGACCGGCAAGCGCGTCTTCAAGATGGCGCCACTACAGCACCACTTCGAACTCAAGGGCTGGAGCGAAGTCCTGGTCGTGGTCCGCTTCTGGATCATCCAGGGCCTGTGCGTGGCCGTCGGCCTCGGCCTCTTCTACGCGGGATACCGGACCGGATGACGAACTTCGACTTCAAGCACCTGCCCGTGGTGGTCGCCGGCCTCGGCGTCTCGGGCATCAGCGCCGCGCGGGTCCTGAACGGGCTCGGTGCGAGCGTCACCGTGGTCGACGGCGGCAGCGGCGAGGGCCTCAGGGCCCGCGCCACCGAGCTGGAGGCACTCGGCGTCGCGGTGCGCCTGGGCGACGGCGCGAGCCTGCCCGAGGGCACCGAACTGATCGTCACCTCGCCCGGCTGGGCCCCCGACAGCGCGCTGTTCGCCGCCGCCGAGGCGGCCGGCGTCCCCGTCTGGGGCGACGTCGAGCTGGCCTGGCGGCTGCGCAAGCCGCTGCCGGGCACCGGCGAGCCCGCCCCCTGGCTGGCCGTCACCGGCACCAACGGCAAGACCACCACCGTCCAGATGCTCGCCTCGATCCTCACCGCGGCCGGCAAGCGCACCGCCGCCGTCGGCAACGTCGGGGTCTCGGTGCTGGACGCGGTGCTCGCCGAGGAGCCGTACGACGTGCTCGCCGTCGAACTCTCCAGCTACCAGCTGCACTGGGCGCCCTCGCTGCGCCCGTACTCGGCGGCCGTCCTCAACCTGGCCCCGGACCACCTCGACTGGCACGGCTCGATGGAGGCGTACGCCGCCGACAAGGGCCGGATCTACGAGGGCAACGTGGTGGCCTGCGTGTACAACCTGGCCGACCCGGCCACCGAGGCGCTGGTCCGCGAGGCCGACGTCGAGGAGGGCTGCCGGGCGGTCGGCTTCGGCCTCGGCGCGCCCGGCCTGTCGAACTTCGGCGTGGTGGACGGCCTGCTGGTCGACCGCGCCTTCGTCGCGGACCGGGCCAAGAACGCGGCCGAACTGGGCTCCGTCGAGGACGTCAACCCGCCGGCCCCGCACAACATCGCCAACGCGCTCGCCGCGGCGGCGCTGGCCCGGGCGTACGGGGTCGAGCCGAAGGCCGTCCGGGAGGGCCTGCGGGCCTTCCGCCCGGACTCCCACCGGATCGCCGAGGTCGGTACCGTCCGCGAGGTCACGTACATCGACGACTCCAAGGCCACCAACACCCACGCCGCCGCGGCCTCGCTGGCGGCCTACCGGCCGATCGTCTGGGTCGCCGGAGGGCTGGCCAAGGGCGCGACCTTCGACGACCTCGTCCAGGGCGCGGCCGAGCGGCTGCGCGCGGTCGTGCTGATCGGGCAGGACCGGGCGGTGATCCGCGAGGCGCTGGAGCGACACGCTCCGGATGTGCCGGTGATCGAGGCGGCCGAGGGCCAGACTGGCGCGGTGGCGATGACCGAGATCGTTCGAACGGCCGCATCTCTCGCCCGATCGGGTGACACGGTGCTGCTGGCCCCGGCCTGCGCCTCGATGGACATGTTCACCAACTACGGCGAGCGCGGCGACCTGTTCGCGGCGGCCGTCCGGGAGCTGGCCGCAGGGGAGTGAGCCAAAGGGCCGCGCCGACGACCCGTCGGCGGCCGGTCGGGGCGCCCGGAGGCGAACGGGCCACAAGAGTGGGAGCGGGGAGCGGTGGCGGGGCAGGGCAGGGCGGATTCCGGTGCGACGAAGCAGGACGCCGCCGAGCCGTGGCGAGTGATCTCCGCCACCACGACCAAGTACAAGTCGGCCGGTCCGCTGGGACGGTTGCAGGCCTTCCGGGCCCGCGTCCGGTACTGGCTGGACCGGCCGCTCACGCCGTACCTGCTGATCGTGGGCACCACCCTGCTGCTGGTCGTGCTCGGCCTGATGATGGTCTTCTCGGCCTCGCAGATCCTGGCGCTGAACCAGCACCACACCGCGCAGTACTACTTCCTCAAGCAGCTGATCGCCGCCATTCTCGGCCTGGTCCTGCTGGTCGGCTTCGCCTCCGTCCCGGTGGCGGTGCTGCGGGTGATCGTCTACCCGGTGATGTTCGGGGTGATCGGCGCGCTCGCGCTGGTCGCCGTGCCCGGCATCGGGGTGCGAATCAACGGCAACCAGAACTGGCTGGACTTCGGGTTCTTCCAGTTCCAGCCCTCCGAGTTCGCCAAGCTCGCGCTGGTGCTCTGGGGCGCCGACCTGCTCGCCCGCAAGCAGAAGGCCGGCACCCTCACCACCTGGAAGCACCTGCTGGTGCCGCTGGTGCCGGGCGCCCTGCTGCTGCTCGCGCTGATCATGATCGGCGGTGACATGGGCACCTCGATGATCCTGGTGGCCATGGTGTTCGCGCTGCTCTGGATGGTCGGCGCACCGCTGCGGCTGTTCGTGGCCACCCTCGGGGTGGCGGTCGTGGTCTGCACCGCCCTGGTGATCACCGTCCCGCACCGGGCCGAGCGCCTGGGCTGCATCGGCGTCACCAAGCTCGACCCGGAGGGCACCTGTTTCCAGGCCCTGCACGGCGCGTACTCGTTCGCCCTCGGCGGCGGCTTCGGCACCGGCCTCGGTGCCGGCGTGGAGAAGTGGGGCCAGCTGCCCGAGGCGCACACCGACTTCATCTTCGCCGCGACCGGCGAGGAACTCGGTCTGGTGGGGACGCTGTCGGTGATCGGTCTCTTCGCGGCACTAGGCTACGCGGGTATCCGTGTGGCCATCGGTACGAAGGACCCCTTCGTCAGGTACGCCGCGGGAGCCGCCACCACCTGGATCATGGCGCAGGCCATGATCAACCTGGGGTCGGCGCTGGGACTGCTGCCCATCGCGGGCGTCCCGCTCCCGCTGTTCTCCTACGGCGGTTCCGCCATGCTGTCGGCCATGTCCGCGATCGGAGTGCTGCTGTGCCTGGCACGCAGCTCTTCGGGCGCGAAGGCGGCCCTGGCCGCCCGGAGCAAGAACTCCCGGATCAGGAAGCGACTGGCCCGGGTGCTGCCACGACGACGAACCACAGCGCGCCCGGTCCCCGGGCCGGCACGCAGGGAGCGGTGAATTTCGGTGCATGTCGTACTCGCCGGCGGGGGGACCGCCGGTCACATCGAGCCGGCCATGGCCCTCGCGGACGCACTCCGCAGGCACGACCCGTCCATCGGGATCACCGCCCTGGGCACCGAGAAGGGGCTGGAGACCCGGCTGGTACCCGAGCGCGGCTACCAGCTGGAGCTCATCCCGGCCGTCCCGCTGCCCCGCAAGCCCACCCCCGAACTGATCACCGTCCCCGGCCGGCTGCGCGGCACCGTGCGGGCCGCCCAGGAGATCATCGAGCGGGTCAACGCCGACGCCGTGGTCGGCTTCGGCGGCTACGTCGCGATGCCCGCCTACCTGGCCGCCAAGCGGGCCGGCGTGCCGATCGTGGTGCACGAGGCCAACGCCCGCCCGGGCCTGGCCAACAAGATCGGCGCCCGCTACACCGACTTCGTCGCGGTCTCCACCCCGGACAGCAAGCTGCGCGACTCCCGGTACATCGGCATCCCGCTGCGCCGGACCATCGCCACCCTGGACCGCAACGCCACCCGGCCGGAGGCCCGCCAGTACTTCGGCCTCGACCAGCGGCTGCCCACCCTGCTGGTCTCCGGCGGCTCCCAGGGCGCACGGCGGCTCAACGAGACGGTCACCGCGATCGCCCCGCGGCTGCAGCAGTACGGCGTGCAGATCCTGCACGCGGTCGGCCCGAAGAACGAGCTGCCGCAGGTCGCGGACGTCCCCGGGATGCCGCCGTACCGCCCGGTGCCGTACATCGACCGGATGGACCTCGCCTACGCCGCGGCCGACCTGATGCTCTGCCGGGCCGGCGCCATGACCGTCGCCGAGCTGGCCGCGGTCGGCCTGCCCGCCGCGTTCGTGCCGCTGCCGATCGGCAACGGCGAGCAGCGGCTGAACGCCCAGCCGATGGTCAAGGCCGGCGGTGGCCTGCTGGTGGACGACGCCGAGCTGACCACGGACTGGGTGCTGCAGAACGTGCTGCCGGTGCTCACCGACCCCCAGCGGCTCTGGGACATGAGCCGGGCCGCCGCCGAGTTCGGCCGCCGGGACGCCGACGACCTGCTGGTCGGCATGGTGTACGAGGCGATCCAGGCCCACCGGGGTGGTCGCCGACGTGGCTGACGGCCGGCTCGCCGACCCTCTGGACGAGGAGCTGGAGGAGGAGTCCGCTCCCCGCCTCCGGCTCTCCCGGCGGGGCATCGTGGTGCTGAGCGTGCTCGGCGCCGCGGTGCTGGGCGGGCTGGCCTGGGTGGTGTTCTTCTCCTCGGTGCTGGACGTGCGCGACGTCGCCGTCCAGGGCGCGACGGACGACAAGCTGACGTCGGACCAGGTCCGCCAGGCGATCGGCGGGACGGCCGACGGCCCGCTGGCCCGGGTCGACCTGGACGGCGTCCGGCACCGGGTGGAGGCGATCCCCCGGGTGGCGAAGGCCGAGGTGTGGCGGGGCTGGCCGCACACCCTGCAGGTCAAGGTGGTGCAGCGGACGGCGGCCGCCGCCGTCAAGGGGGATGACGGACAGTTCACCCAGGTGGATGCCTCCGGCGTGAGCTTCGCCACCGAGGCGGCGCCGCCCCAGGGCGTGCCGGTGGTGGAGCTGCGGCTCAGTCAGTCCGCGAAGGACGTGGACGGAGTGATCTCCCGACCCCAGTTGGTGCAGGGTGCGGTGGCGGTGGCCGCCGGGCTCCCGCCGGAGATCGCCAAGCGCGCCGGATCCGTCCTGGTGCACTCCTACGACGACATCGAACTGCAGCTCAGCGGGGGTGCGACGGTGCGTTGGGGGAGCCCGGAGGAGACCGACCGGAAGGCCCGGGTGCTGCTGGCGCTGATGAAGCAGAAGGGCACCAACTTCGACGTGACGGCGCCTGAGGCGCCGGCGGTGTCCGGCTGATCCGCTAGATTCTGTGCCCGAGGGAGGGGTTGACGCCTCGAAGTGTCGGCCCGACCCTTGGTGGTCACCCCGGTTTCCATTGCCGGCCGATGATCACATAGGCTCAAAAGAAAAAGGGAAGCTCGGCGTGTTCGTTGAAACGCGTGCCCGGAGCCACCTAGTGTCCTGTGTCACCAGACTGTGTCCATTGGTGATGTGACGGAGACACAGAACTAACCCTAAAGGTCAAGTTTAGGGTTGGGGTCGGCGGTCGGCATTTCGGACATTCAGTCAGAAACCAGGCTCCCTACCCATCGACATCCGTCGGTACGGCCCCCGTCGGGCCGGGCCGACCCGGAAATTCGAGGCGAGAGGCCTTCGACGTGGCAGCACCGCAGAACTACCTCGCAGTCATCAAGGTCGTCGGAATCGGCGGCGGTGGTGTCAACGCCATCAACCGGATGATCGAGGTCGGTCTCAAGGGCGTCGAGTTCATCGCGATCAACACCGATGCGCAGGCCCTCCTCATGAGCGACGCCGACGTCAAGCTCGATGTGGGCCGTGAACTCACCCGGGGCCTCGGCGCCGGCGCCAACCCCGAGGTCGGCCGCAAGGCCGCCGAGGACCACCGCGAGGAGATCGAGGAGGTCCTCAAGGGGGCCGACATGGTCTTCGTGACCGCCGGCGAGGGCGGTGGCACGGGCACGGGCGGCGCGCCCGTCGTCGCCAACATCGCCCGCTCGCTGGGCGCCCTGACCATCGGCGTGGTCACCCGCCCCTTCACCTTCGAGGGCCGTCGCCGGGCCAACCAGGCCGAGGACGGCATCGCCTCGCTGCGCGAGGAGGTCGACACCCTCATCGTGATCCCCAACGACCGCCTGCTGTCCATCTCGGACCGCCAGGTCAGCGTGCTCGACGCGTTCCGCTCGGCGGACCAGGTCCTGCTCTCCGGCGTCCAGGGCATCACCGACCTGATCACCACCCCGGGTCTGATCAACCTCGACTTCGCCGACGTCAAGTCCGTCATGTCGGAGGCCGGTTCGGCGCTCATGGGCATCGGCTCGGCCCGCGGCGAGGACCGCGCCAAGGCGGCCGCCGTGATGGCGATCTCCTCGCCGCTGCTGGAGGCCTCGATCGACGGCGCCCGCGGCGTGCTGCTGTCCATCTCGGGCGGCTCCGACCTCGGCCTGTTCGAGATCAACGAGTCGGCCCAGCTGGTCAGCGAGGCCGCCCACCCCGAGGCCAACATCATCTTCGGTGCGGTCATCGACGACGCGCTCGGCGACGAGGTGCGGGTCACCGTCATCGCGGCCGGCTTCGACGGCGGCCAGCCGCCGGCGATCGTCCGCGACCCGGTGGTGAAGTCCACCACCCCCGCCGCCCCGGCCACCCCGCCGGCCGCCCCGGAGCGTCCGGCCGGTCGTCCGTCCTACGGGAACATCGGCTCGGTGACGTCCCGTTCGGAGGCGGAGGCCTCGGCCACCCCGTCGCGTCAGGCCGAGACCTCGGCCACCACGACCGCCGCCGCCCCGGTGCCGCCGCAGGTGCAGCCGGCCCGGCAGCCGTTCGTCGAGAGCCCGGCCGAGGAGCTCGACGTGCCGGACTTCCTTAAGTGATCGATCACGCCGTACGCGCGGGTGCTCACTTCGCCTTCACCGACAGGTGGGGCGGGGTGAGCACTTCGCCGTACGGGGAGCTCAACCTCGGTGGTGCGGTGGGGGACGACCCCGCGGCCGTCCGGGAGAACCGGGCCGTCGCGGCCCGGGCGCTGGGGCTGGACCCGGCCGACGTGGTCTGGATGAACCAGGTGCACGGCGCCGAGGTGGCCGTGGTGACCGAGCGCCAGTCGCTCGGGGAGGCCCCGACGGTGGACGCGGTGGTCACCGACCGCCCGCTCGCCCTCGCGGTGCTGACCGCGGACTGCACCCCGGTGCTGCTGGCCGACCCGGTGGCGGGCGTGGTGGGCGCGGCCCACGCGGGCCGGCCCGGACTCGCGGCCGGAGTGGTGCCCGCGGTCGTCGGCGCGATGGTCGCCCTGGGGGCCGAGCCGGCGCGGATCACCGCCGCCACCGGCCCCGCGGTCTGCGGCCGCTGCTACGAGGTGCCGGCCCAACTGCGCGCCGAGGTCGCCGGAACCGTCCCGGCGGCCTTCGCCGAGACCTCCTGGGGGACCCCGGCGCTGGACGTGCCGGAGGGGGTCGCGGCCCAGCTGGCCGCGGTGGGCGTCACCGACCTGGTGCGCTCACCGGTCTGCACCCTCGAATCCGCCGATCACTTCTCCTATCGCCGCGAGCAGCGCACGGGCCGGCTCGCGAGCTATGTCTGGTTGGGCTCTGATCACTGATGACGAACGACATCTACGGACCGTTCCCGGGAAGCCCTGAGTTCACCGAGGCCCTGACCGAGGGCCAGCGGGCCCGGTACGAGGAGCTCGGGACCAATCTGGACGTGGTGGAGCGCCGGATCGTGGACGCCTGTGCGGCCGCCGGACGCCCGCGCGAGGACGTCACCCTGATCGTCGTCACCAAGACCTACCCGGCCGAGGACACCGCGCTGCTGGCCGGACTGGGTGTGACGGATGTCGCGGAGAACCGTGACCAGGACGCCGCGCCCAAGGCGGAACAGTGCAGAAACCTTCCTCTTGACTGGCACTTCGTCGGACAGCTGCAGACCAACAAGGTCCGCTCGGTGGTCCGGTACGCGAACCACGTGCACTCGGTGGACCGGCTGCGGCTGGTCGAGTCGCTCTCCGCGGCCGTGCTCAAGTCCGAGCGCCCGGAGCTGGGCTGCCTGGTGCAGGTGGCGCTCGACAAGGAGCACGGGGAGGGCGGGCACCGGGCCGGGGTCGCCCCCGAGGACGTCGCGGAACTCACCGACGCGATCGCCGACACGCCCGGACTGCGTCTGGACGGTGTGATGACGGTCGCTCCGCTGGCCGGCCCGCTGGCCGGCGACCCGGCCCGTGCCTTCGACCGGCTGACGGAAATCGCAACCGCCGTACGGGCGGCCCATCCGGCTGCCACCATGGTCTCCGCAGGCATGAGCGGTGACCTTGAGCAGGCGATTGCCGCCGGAGCGACACATGTACGCGTCGGAACGGCGGTACTCGGAGTGAGGTCACCCCTCGGGTAACGTCACCGGGTAGTAGATCAGACTGCAGGACAAAATAGGACAGAAGCTAGCAGCTTTCCGAAGCGCTAGCCAACCGTGGATCGCAGCTCCGCGGCCCCCACTCCACGTACTCTGACAGGTTGTCGACCTGACGCGCCGTCGTGGGGGGATCGCGGAATCCGCAGGCGGGGCCCTCGACGGCCCGGCCGCCGGGGACGGTCCTCAGGGGCGAGCGAAGCGAGCGACCATCGGAAGGCGCACGTTTCGCGAAGCAGCCACCGAGCGTCAGCGAGGTGGCCATGAGCGGAGGAGACAGGAGCATGGCCGGCGCAATGCGCAAGATGGCGGTCTACCTCGGCCTCGTGGAGGACGAGACGTACGACGGCCAGGGGTACGACCCCGACGACGACTACGACGCGGACCCCGAGCCGATCCGTACCGGGCAGCGGACCGAGGACATTCCCCGGCCGGCCGCCGCCCCCGCGCCCGCTCCGGTCTCCTCGATCGCCCCGCAGCCGGTCCCGGCGGCGGTGCCGATCCGACAGGAGACCCCGAGGATGGCCCCCGTGTCGTCCATCACACCCGAACGCCGCCACAACCTGGAGAAGAGCGCCCCGGTGATCATGCCCAAGGTAGTGAACGAACGAGAGCCCTACCGCATCACCACGCTGCACCCCCGGACCTACAACGAGGCCCGTACCATCGGGGAACAGTTCCGTGGCGGGACCCCGGTGATCATGAATCTGACCGAGATGGACGACACGGACGCGAAGCGGCTCGTAGACTTCGCCGCTGGACTCGTCTTCGGTCTGCACGGCAGTATCGAGCGCGTGACACAGAAGGTGTTCCTGCTGTCGCCTGCTAACGTCGATGTCACGGCGGAGGACAAGGCTCGGATCGCCGAGGGTGGGTTCTTCAACCAGAGCTGACCCGGCCACGACTTTACGTGTGGATCTGATCAACAGTGGTTGGCGACAGGTGATGAGCGGCAGGCCCTAGGGCCCGTGACCGGGGAGAGGGAAAACGCGATGGACATCGTGTGGGCGGTGCTCTACTACGCCCTGACCGTCTTCCTGGTGTTCCTGCTCGTACGACTGGTCATGGACTGGGTCTTCCAGTTCGCGCGTTCGTGGCGGCCCGGCAAGGCCATGGTCCTGGTCCTGGAGGCCACGTACACTGTCACGGATCCGCCGCTCAAGCTTCTTCGGCGGTTCATTCCGCCGTTGCGTTTCGGGGGCGTGGCGCTCGACCTGTCCTTCTTCGTACTGATGATCATTGTGTATGTCCTGATCTCGCTTGTGCACCCCTAGTCGTAGGTGAGCGATGCGACAGGATGCCGGTGTGCCGACGATCACGTTGAGGTGAAGAGATGCCATTGACCCCCGAGGACGTTCGGAACAAGCAGTTCACGACCGTCCGCCTGCGTGAAGGCTATGACGAGGACGAGGTCGATGCCTTCCTCGACGAGGTCGAGGCGGAGCTGACCCGCCTCCTCCGGGAGAACGAGGACCTGCGGGCCAAGCTGGCCGCCGCGACTCGCGCCGCCGCGCAGAACCAGGCCAACATGCGGAAGGAACCGCCGCAGGACGCCCAGCGTCCGGCCGCGCCCGTCCCGGCCGCCATATCCGGCCCGCCGGTCCCCGGCCAGCAGGGCCCGGGCGGCCCGCAGCAGATGGGCCCCGGTGGCCAGCAGCAGATGGGTCCGGGTGGCCAGCAGCAGATGGGCCCCGGCGGTCCGCAGCAGATGGGTCCGGGTGGCCAGCAGCAGCAGATGGGCAACCAGCCCCTCGGCCTGCCCTCCGGCGCGCCGCAGCTCCCGGCCGGCCCGGGTGGCCCGATGGGCCCCGGCGGCCAGCAGCAGCAGATGGGCCAGACCATGGGCGGCCAGCAGCAGCTGGTCCAGCCGATGGGCGGTCAGATGCTCCAGCCCATGGGCGGTCCCGGTGGCCCGCAGCAGATGGGCAACCCGATGGGCCAGGGCATGGGCCAGCAGCAGCAGATGCAGCCGATGGGTGGCCCCATGGGCGGCCAGCAGCAGATGGGCGGCCAGCAGCAGCAGATGGGCGGCCCGCTCGGCGGCCCGATGCAGCAGCAGGGCCCCGGTGGCGACAGCGCCGCCCGCGTGCTGGCGCTCGCCCAGCAGACCGCCGACCAGGCGATCTCCGAGGCCCGTTCCGAGGCCAACAAGATCGTCGGCGAGGCGCGCAGCCGGGCCGAGGGTCTGGAGCGCGACGCCCGTGCCAAGGCCGACGCCCTGGAGCGGGACGCGCAGGAGAAGCACCGCGTCGCGATGGGGTCGCTGGAGTCCGCGCGGGCCACGCTGGAGCGCAAGGTCGAGGACCTGCGGGCGTTCGAGCGTGAGTACCGCACGCGCCTGAAGTCCTACCTGGAGACCCAGCTGCGCCAGCTGGAGTCGCAGGCGGACGACTCGCTCGCCCCGCCGCGGATCCCCGCCACCGCGTCGCTGCCCCCGGCGGCCTCGTCGATGGCGCCGGCCGGTGCCGGCGCGATGACCTCCGGTGCGCCCTCGTTCGGCGGGAACCAGCCCTCCTTCGGCGGCAACTCGCCGTCCTTCGGCGGGCAGAGCTCCTTCGGCGGGAACGTGCCGGCGCCGAGCTTCGGCGGGCAGGCCGGCGGTGGCAACAGCGGTGCTCCGCAGATGCAGCCGGCCGGGATGACCCAGCCGATGGCGGCCGTCCGGCCGCAGCCGCCGCAGCCGATGCAGCAGGCTCCCGCGCCGATGCGGGGCTTCCTGATCGACGAGGACGGCGACAACTGAGGTTGTAGCAAGGCCTTTTGAGGGCGCCCTCTCTCTGATCTCCGGATCGGGGAGGGGGCGCCCTCTTGGTGTTGGGGTGGGGCGAGGGCCGGATCGGGGGAGGGCGCGCAGAGGCGGGGCGGGGGCTTGCGCCGCGCACAGTTCCTCGCCCCTGTCGGGGCGCGGGAGTGGGGGAGGGGAGGAAGGCAGGGGCGGGTGCGCCGGGGGAGCCGAGGGTGGGGCGGGTACGGCGAAGCCGCCGTCGCCCGGAGGGGTGACGGCGGCTTCGGGGTGGGTCAGGCCTTGCGGAGCTGGAAGGCGAGGCCCAGGGATTCGTCGGTGAAGGTCTCGGACTCCCAGTCGGCCGCGCCGGCGGCGAAGTCGGTGGCGAGGACCTCCTCGGCGACCAGGGGACCGTGCTCGGCGATGGCCTCGGCGGTCTCCTCCGAAGTGGCGCGCCAGCGGAGGACGATGCGGTCGGCGACGTCCAGGCCGGAGTTCTTGCGGGCCTCCTGGATCTGGCGGATGGCGTCGCGGGCGATGCCGAGGCGCTTCAGCTCCGGGGTGATGGCCAGGTCGAGGGCGACGGTGGCACCGGACTCGTTGGCGACGGCCCAGCCCTCGCGCGGGGTCTCGGTGATGATCACCTCCTCGGGGGAGAGGGTGACCGTCTCGCCGTCCAGCTCGACCGAGGTCTCGCCGGTGGCGCGCAGTTCGGCGGCCAGGCGGGCGGCGTCGGTGGCGGCGACCGCCTTGGCGACGTCCTGCACGCCCTTGCCGAAACGCTTGCCCAGCGCGCGGAAGTTGGCCTTGGCGCTGGTGTCGACCAGTGAACTGCCGCCCGCCCCGGACGGGGAAGACGCAGACAGCGACTCCAGGGTGGAGACGTTGAGCTCCTCGGCGATCTGCGCGCGCAGGTCGGCCGGCAGCTCCTCCCAGCCTTGGGCGGCGACCAGCGCGCGGGACAGCGGCTGACGGGTCTTCACGCCGGACTCGGCGCGGGTGGCCCGGCCCAGCTCGACCAGGCGGCGGACCAGCGCCATGTGCCGGGAGAGCTCGGTGTCGATCAGGGCCTCGTCGGCCACCGGCCAGCTCGCCAGGTGCACCGAGGCCGGGGCCTCCGGGGCGACCGGGACGACCAGGTCCTGCCAGACCCGCTCGGTGATGAACGGGGTGAGCGGGGCCATCAGACGGGTGACGGTCTCCAGCGCCTCGTGCAGGGTGGCGAGCGCGGCGGCGTCGCCCTGCCAGAAGCGGCGGCGGCCGCGGCGGACGTACCAGTTGGAGAGGTCGTCGACGAAGCCGGAGAGCAGCTTGCCGGCGCGCTGGGTGTCGTACGCCTCGAAGGCCGCGTCGACCTCGCGGACCAGGGTGTTCAGCTCGGAGAGCACCCAGCGGTCCAGCTGCGGGCGGTCGGCTGGGGCCGGGTCGGCCGCGGAGGGCGCCCAGTTCGAGGTGCGGGCGTACAGGGCCTGGAAGGCGACGGTGTTCCAGTAGGTGAGGAGGGTCTTGCGGACCACCTCCTGGATGGTTCCGTGACCGACCCGGCGGGCCGACCAGGGCGAGCCGCCGGCCGCCATGAACCAACGGACGGCGTCGGCGCCGTGCTGGTCCATCAGCGGGATCGGCTGCAGGATGTTGCCCAGGTGCTTGGACATCTTGCGGCCGTCCTCGGCCAGGATGTGGCCCAGGCAGACGACGTTCTCGTAGCTGTTCTTGTCGAACACCAGGGTGCCGACGGCCATCAGCGTGTAGAACCAGCCGCGGGTCTGGTCGATCGCCTCGGAGATGAACTGCGCCGGGTAGCGCTTCTCGAACAGCTCCTTGTTCTGGTACGGGTAGCCGTACTGGGCGAAGGGCATCGAGCCCGAGTCGTACCAGGCGTCGATGACCTCGGGCACGCGGGTGGCGGTGCCGCCGCAGTCGCGGCAGGCGAAGGTGACCTCGTCGATGTACGGGCGGTGCGGGTCGAGGCCGCTCTGGTCGGTGCCGGTGAGCTCGGACAGCTCGGCCAGCGAGCCGACGCAGGTGAGGTGGCCCTCCTCGCAGCGCCAGATCGGCAGCGGGGTGCCCCAGTAGCGGTTGCGGCTGAGCGCCCAGTCGATGTTGTTGTTCAGCCAGTCGCCGAAGCGGCCGTGCTTGACCGTCTCCGGGAACCAGTTGGTGGCCTCGTTCTCGCGGATCAGCGCGTCCTTGACGGCGGTGGTCCGGATGTACCAGGACGGCTGCGCGTAGTAGAGCAGCGCGGTGTGGCAGCGCCAGCAGTGCGGGTAGCTGTGCTCGTACGGCAGGTGGCGGAAGAGCAGGCCGCGCTCCTTGAGGTCCGCGACCAGGGCCTCGTCGGCCTTCTTGAAGAACTGGCCGCCGACCAGCGGGACCTCGGGGGCGAAGGTGCCGTCGGCGAGCACCGGGTTGACCACCGGGAGGCCGTACTTGCGGCAGGTCGCGAGGTCGTCCGCGCCGAAGGCGGGGGACTGGTGGACGATGCCGGTGCCGTCCTCGGTGGTGACGTAGTCGGCGTTGAGGACGTAGTGGGCGTTCTCGATCTCGACCAGGTCGAAGGGGCGGCGGTAGGCCCAGCGCTCCATCTCGGCGCCGGTGAAGGACTCGCCGGTGCTCTCCCAACCCTCGCCGAGCGCCTTGGCCAGCAGCGGCTCGGCGACGACCAGCTGCTCGTCGCCGTCGGTGGCCACCACGTAGGTGACCTCCGGGTGGACGGCGGCGGCGGTGTTGGAGACCAGGGTCCACGGGGTGGTGGTCCAGACCAGCAGGGCGGCTCGGCCGGCCAGCGGGCCGCTGGTCAGCGGGAAGCGGACGAACACCGAGGGGTCGACCACGGTCTCGTAGCCCTGGGCCAGCTCGTGGTCCGAGAGGCCGGTGCCGCAGCGCGGGCACCAGGGGGCGACCCGGTGGTCCTGGACCAGCAGGCCCTTGTCGAAGATCTGCTTGAGCGACCACCAGACGGACTGGACGTACGACGGGTCCATCGTGCGGTAGGCCTCGTCCAGGTCGACCCAGTACCCCATGCGGGTGGTCAGCTCGGCGAAGGCGTCGGTGTGGCGGGTCACCGAGTCGCGGCACTTGTCGTTGAACTCGGCGATGCCGTACGCCTCGATGTCCTGCTTGCCGGAGAAGCCCAGCTCCTTCTCGACGGCCAGCTCGACCGGGAGGCCGTGGCAGTCCCAGCCGGCCTTGCGGGCGACGTGGTAGCCCTTCATCGTCCGGTAGCGCGGGAAGACGTCCTTGAAGACCCGGGCCTCGATGTGGTGGGCGCCGGGCATGCCGTTGGCGGTCGGCGGGCCCTCGTAGAAGACCCACTCGGGGCGGCCTTCGGACTGCTCCAGACTGCGCTGGAAGATCTTGTTGTCCTGCCAGAACGACAGGATCTGGTGCTCCAGGGCAGGCAGGTCCACCTGCGCCGGGACGGGGTTGTAGGAGCTGCTCATCGCGGGCGTCTACCTCCGGCGGATGCTGGGACTGGATCCTCCGGAGGGACGAGACGGCCTGGCCGCCCCGCGGTACCACCCTCCTTGGCCGCGGATACTGCGCTGCGGCCCTCTTGTTTGGGCTTGCTGCCGGGTCTAGTGGGCCGCCGCGGGCTGCGCGGTGACCGTTCTTCCGGCGGCTCCGGGGTGATCTTCCCGTCGTGCACGCCCCCGGGCTCACACCGTCCCCGGGTCGCTGGTGGCTGCGTACGTCGGTACTCGTCCCATCTGCGCCTTGCAGGGTCAGTCTATCGGCCGGGCGAGACGGTTTGTCCAAACGGTTTCGGGGGAGGCCGGTCCGGGGGTGTGGTCCGGGCTGGTCGGCGGGGGCGGTTAGGCGGGGGTGAGGTGGGCACAAGTCTCTCAGCTCGCGGGGCGGGGCGCTCGGGGCGGCTGCCTGGGTGGGATCATCGTGAGGCGTCGGTATGTCAGGTTGTGACCGGTTTTGATCGGGATTATCGTTCCGGCACTGGAAGCCGCCGGGAACCGGCGGCTCGATTCGTTCGTAGATGGGGTCGAAGCCATGGCTGAGAAGGCAACCAGCGCGGGTACCGCCACCAAGCGGGCACGCAAGGCCGTGGCGGCCGACCCAGGGGAGGGGACCGTGACCACTACCGCACCTCAGAACACCAGTACCGACACCGTCACCGTGCCGCGCGGAGCCGAGTCGGTCGACCCGGCGACCCTGCCGGTCCGACCGGGCGAGGATCCCTGGACCTCCGAGGAGGTCCACGAGCTGCACGACGAACTGATCAGCGACCTGGAGCGGCTGCGCGGCGAGATCGACGCCGCCGAGGCCGCCATCTCCGGGCTGATGCGCGACTCCAACGACGGAGCCGGCGACGACCAGGTGGACGCCGGTACGAAGAACATCTCGCGGGAGAGCGAACTGGCCCTCGCCAACAACGCCCGGGACAGCCTCGCCCAGACCGAGCGCGCCCTGGAACGCCTGGAGGGCGTCGGCTTCGGCACCTGCGAGTCCTGCGGACAGGCCATCGGCAAGGCCCGGATGCAGGCCTTCCCCCGGGCCACGCTCTGCGTGCAGTGCAAGGCCAAGCAGGAACGCCGCTGACGGGGGGCCATCCGGGCGACCGGGCCGGGCGACCGGGGCGACGCGGGGGGTCGGGCTTGCCGTACGCTCGACCCCGTAACGTCGCCTGACTCGTCGGTACGGACGCGTTCAGGCCCTCATCGGCTCACATCGGCAGCGGAGCGGATCATCAGTACGCAAGGTTCCCCCCAGACCCGGGACGACGCCGTCCCGAACCCCGCGGATGACGCGGAGGCGGTTGTGGCCGAACCCACCGGGCCCTCCGGGGCGGGCTCCGCGGAGAACGGGGCGGTCCCCGCGAGTGGTGCCACCGCGGGAGGGGCCACGGCGATGGACGCGCCCAAGGGCCGGCGCCGGGTCGGGGTGCTGCTGGTCATCGCGGTCCTCGCGTTCCTGATCGACCTGGCCAGCAAGCTGCTCGTCGTCGCCAAGCTGGAGAACCACGCGGCGATCAAGGTGATCGGCGACGTCGTCACCTTCCAGGTGATCCGCAACTCCGGCGCGGCCTTCGGCATGGGGCAGGCGCTGACCGTCGTGTTCACCATGATCGCCTCGGCCGTCATCGTGGTGATCTGGCGGATCGCCCGCCGGCTGTACAGCCTCCCGTGGGCGATCGCGCTCGGGCTGCTGCTCGGCGGCGCCCTCGGCAACCTCACCGACCGGCTGTTCCGCGCGCCGGGCGTCTTCCGCGGTCACGTCGTGGACTTCATCTCGGTCCAGCACTTCGCGGTGTTCAACCTCGCGGACTCGGCGATCGTCTGCGGCGGCATCCTCGTGGTGCTGCTCTCCTTCCGCGGCAGCAACCCGGACGGGACCGTGCACCAGCAGGCGGAGAAGGGCGACAAGTAGCGGGCCGCCCTCCGCCGGGACCGGGCAGGTCCCGGCGGGGGGAGGGGGCGCCGCGCGTTTCCGGCATACTCGTACGGGTGAGTACCGCAGCGCAGATCCGAAGCCTCCCCGTTCCCGACGGCCTGGAGGGCGAGCGCCTCGACGCCGCCCTCGCCCGGATGTTCGGCTTCTCCCGGACCAAGGCCGCCGAACTGGCCGCCGAGGGCAAGGTGACGCTCGACGGCGCCGTGGCCGGCAAGTCGGACCGGGTGACCGCCGGCTCCTGGCTGGAGGTCGAGATCCCCGCCCCCGCCGCCCCCGTGCAGATCGTGGCCGAGCCGGTCGAGGGCATGCGGATCGTCCACGACGACGACGACATCGTGCTGATCGACAAGCCGGTCGGCGTCGCCGCACACCCGAGCCCCGGCTGGACCGGCCCCACCGTCATCGGCGGGCTCGCCGCGGCCGGCTACCGGATCTCCACCTCCGGCGCGGCCGAGCGACAGGGCATCGTGCACCGGCTGGACGTCGGCACCTCGGGCCTGATGGTCGTCGCCAAGTCCGAGCGGGCCTACACCGACCTCAAGCGGCAGTTCCACGACCGGATCACCGACAAGCGCTACCACACGCTCGTCCAGGGCCACCCGGACCCGCTGAGCGGCACCGTCGACGCGCCCATCGGGCGGCACCCCAGCTCGGACTGGAAGTGGGCGGTGACCCGCGACGGCAAGCCGTCCGTCACCCACTACGACCTGATCGAGGCGTACCGGGCGGCCTCCCTGATGGCCATCAAGCTGGAGACCGGCCGCACCCACCAGATCCGCGTCCACATGTCCGCGCTGCGCCACCCCTGCGTCGGCGACCTGACGTACGGCGCCGACCCGACGCTCGCCAAGCGGCTCGGGCTCACCCGGCAGTGGCTGCACGCCGTCTCGCTCGGCTTCGAGCACCCGTCGGACGGACAGTGGGTCGAGTTCAGCAGCGAGTACTCGGCGGACCTGCAGAAGGCGCTCGACATCATCGCCTCGGAGAGCTGAGATGGCCGTCTCCGTGCGGGTCGCTTCGGGCGACGCCGACCTGGAGCTGGTGCGGGCCGTCCGGCGCGAGGTGTTCGTCGTCGAGCAGAACGTGCCCGAGGAGCTGGAGTACGACGAGTACGACGCGACCTCGGTACACGTGCTGGCCGTGGGCACGGACGGCGCGGGGCTCGGGACCGGGCGGCTGATCTTCGGTGACCAGGCGCTGAAGCTGACCGGGGGCGCCGAGGGACGGGTGCTGCTCGGGCGGCTCGCCGTCGTCGCGGCGGCTCGGGGGACCGGGCTCGGGGTCGAGCTGGTCCGGGCGATCGAGGCGGCGGGGCGCGAGCGCGGGGCCGTCGAGGTCGAGCTGCACGCGCAGGTGCAGGCGCTCGGGTTCTACGAGCGGCTGGGGTACGTGGCGGAGGGGCCGGTGTATGACGATGCCGGGATTCCGCATCGGACGATGACGAGGCTTCTGTAGCGGTTCGTAGGGTTTTTTCGCGGTCGGAGGTCGGTGCGGGTCTCGGCCTTCCGCTCGCGCGGTTCCCCGCGCCCCCTGTCGGGGCGCGGGGATTCTTGTTGGGGCGCGGGCGCGGGGGTCAGCTGTCGGTGGTGCGGAGGCTCGTCGTCGGGCAGGTGGAAGATCCGCCTGAGTGGGTCGGCGGCGAGCAACAGGGCTGACGCGACGGCGAGTTGGAGGGGGATCCGGCAGCGGCGGAGCAGCGCCCAGACCGGTGCCCCGGGGTGGCCCGCGCTGATCCGCTGGAGGGCCTGGTCGACGATCCAGCCGACCGCGAGGGTGGCGGCGACGGTGGCGAGCACGGTGATCAGCGGCCAGGGCACGGGAGACCTTCTCGGGGTGGGAGAGGCGGGTGAGCCGTACGATACCGGCGCTTAGCGGGCTGAAACGGGTGAAAAGGGGTGATGGCTTTATCGGACACCTACCCGTGCGGCGGATACGATCTGCCCCCATGGAGTTCGGTGGGGCATGGCGTCGATGGCGCGGCCGGGGCACGTCGGTGCGGCGCAGGCTGCTGGCCGGGGTGGTGGCCCTGGTGGCGGTGGCCGGGGTCGGCACAGTGGCGGTGGCGTCCGACGGTGAGCAGGCGGTCCATCAAGAGGATCGTTTCCTCGGCATGCCGGAGACGCCCGGGAGCCCCGAGCAGGTCCGACTGGACACCTCGTTCTTCACCACCGGCACCAGCCCGCGCCCGGCCGTCCTGCTCGCGCACGGCTTCGGCGGCTCCAAGGAGGGCGAGCGGGACCGCGCCCAGCAGCTGGCCCGGCAGGGCTACGCGGTACTGACCTGGTCGGCGCGCGGCTTCGGGCACTCGGGCGGGAAGATCGGGCTGAACGCGCCCGACCGCGAGGTCGAGGACGTCAAGCACCTGGTGGACTGGCTGGCTCAGCGGCCCGAGGTGCAGCTCGACGGCCCCGGCGACCCCCGGGTCGGGATCACCGGCGCCTCGTACGGCGGGGCGATCTCGCTGCTGGCCTCGGCGTACGACCACCGGATCGACGCGGTGGCCACCCAGATCACCTGGTGGAACCTGGCCGACGCGCTGTTCCCGCAGGGAGTGGAGGGCTCGGGCGCGGCGGACGGCGTGTTCAAGAAGCTGTGGGCCGGGATCTTCTTCACCACCGGCTCGGCCGCCCCTGGTTCGGCGGGCGGTCTCGGGCCCTCGGGCGGTGCGCCGCGCAACGGGACCAAGCCGGATGCCGCCCCGGCCGACGGGCAGGTCGGCTGCGGTCGGTTCCTGGACTCGCTCTGCCAGATGTACGACCGGGTCGCGACCGCCGGGCACGCCGACCCGGAGGCCGTCGCGCTGCTGGACCGGTCGAGCCCGTCCTCGGTGGCGGCGCAGCTCAAGGCGCCCACCCTGGTGGTGCAGGGGCAGCAGGACTCGCTGTTCCCGCTCGACCAGGGCGACCAGATCGCCCGGGCGGTCGCGGCCAACGGCGCGCCCGTCTCGGTGGACTGGTTCGCGGGCGGGCACGACGGCGGGACGGACACCAGCGCCCGGGTGGACGACCGGGTGACCGCCTGGTTCGACCACTTCCTGAAGAATCGCGGCCTGCGGGGGCGCGGCGACGACACCGGGCCGCAGTTCCGGGTGACCCGGACCGGCGGCGTGGACTCGACCGGCTTCCAGGCCGTGCTGCGCGGCGCCGACGCCGACCGGTACCCGGGGCTCGGGGGGACGGCCACCCGCTCGATCGAGCTGGCCGGCGGGGAGCAGGCCGTCGCCAATCCGCCCGGCGGGGCGCCGCCGGGGATCTCGACGCTGCCCGGCATCGGCGCGCTGAGCCAGGCGGCCTCGCTCGGGGCCGGGCTCTCGCTGGACTTCCCCGGACAGAACGCCGCCTTCGAATCGGCGCCGCTGGACAAGCCGCTGCACCTCACCGGACAGCCGACCGTACCGGTGCGGGTGACGGCGGACCGGCCGGACGCGGTGCTGTTCGCGAAGCTGTACGACGTCGGGCCGGACGGCAAGGCCGTGCTGCCGCAGCAGCTCGCCGCTCCGCTGCGGGTCACGGGCGCCGACGCGGGGCGGACGGTGACCGTACGGCTGCCCGCCGTGGACCACGACTTCCCGGCCGGGCACCGGCTGCGGCTGGTGCTGGCCACCACCGACCTGGCGTACGCCTCGCCGGCCGACCCGGCCACCTACCGGGTGGCGGTGGCCGGGGCGCTCACCGCGCCGACCGTCGCAGAGCTGGTCACGGAGGCGGCGCCGCTGCCCGCGCGGACCTGGATGCTGCCGGTGGGCGCCGTGGTGGTGGCCGCCGGGCTGGTGCTGCTGCCGTTGGTACGGCGGCGGCTGCGACGTGGTGCGGCGGTGGGCGGCTTGGCGGGGCCCGCGTTCGATCCGGCACTGGCCGGGGTGCCGCTGGTCATCAGCGGGCTGAGCAAGCGCTACAAGGGCTCCCAGGACCGTTACGCCGTAAGGGAGTTGGGCTTCCGGGTGGAGCGGGGCCAGGTGCTCGGCCTGCTCGGGCCGAACGGCGCGGGCAAGACCACCACGCTGCGCATGCTGATGGGCCTGATCCGGCCGGACGCCGGGGAGATCAGGGTCTTCGGGCACCTGATCCGCCCCGGGGCGCCGGTGCTCTCGCGGGTCGGGGCGTTCGTCGAGGGCGCGGGCTTCCTGCCGCACCTCACCGGGCGCGCCAACCTGCGGCTGTACTGGCAGGCCACC
Organism: Streptomyces sp. CBMA123; assembly: GCF_014596465.1. GTDB lineage: Bacteria > Actinomycetota > Actinomycetes > Streptomycetales > Streptomycetaceae > Kitasatospora. Next base: position 26,275 of record NZ_MECK01000614.1, read on the forward strand.
GGGCGGCCGGAGGCCGACGCGCGCTTCGACGAGGCGCTCGCGATCGCCGGGCTCGGCGAGGCGCTGGACCGCGCGGTGCGGACGTACTCACAGGGCATGCGGCAGCGGCTCGCCATCGCCCAGGCGATGCTCGGGATGCCGGACCTGCTGATCCTGGACGAGCCGACCAACGGACTGGACCCGCCGCAGATCCGCGAGATGCGCGAGGTGATGATCCGGTACGCGGCCGCCGGCCGGACCGTCATCGTGTCCAGCCACCTGCTGGCCGAGGTCGAGCAGAGCTGTACGGACCTGGTGGTGATGGACCGCGGGCGGCTGGTCACGGCCGGGCCGGTCGGCGAGATCGTCGGCGCCGGCGAGCTGCTGCTGATCGGCGTGGCCGCGCACGGCGACCCGGAGTCGGTCGTCGAGAAGGTCGGCGTGCTGGCCGGGGTCGGCTCGGCGGAGGCCGTCGAGGGCGGGCTGCTGGTCCGGCTGGACGGGCTGCCGGCGAGCGAACTGCTGGTGGAGCTGGTGCGGCTGGGGGTGCCGGTGGAGAGCGCCGGACCGCAGCGGCGCCTGGAGGACGCGTTCCTGTCGTTGATCGGAGGTGCGGCGTGAGTGCCGTTTCCACGGACCCCGGCCCGGGCGAGCGCGCCGCGGCGGGCCACGTCTCTGCGGACCACGTCTCCGCGGACCACGTCTCTGCGGACCACGCGGAGGGGTACCGGGCGCGCCGGACCCTGCCGTTGCGGGTGGAGGCGATGCGGCAGCTGCGCCGGCGTCGCACGCTGGTGATCGGTGCGGTGCTGGCCGCCATGCCGTTCGTCATCCTGGCGGCGTTCCAGCTCGGCGGCACCCCCGGGCGCCCCGACCGGACCACCTTCATCGACCTGGCCACCGCCTCGGGTGCCAACTTCGCCGTCACCATGCTGTTCGTGGGCACCGGCTTCATGCTGGTGATCCCCGTCGCGCTGTTCTGCGGGGACACCGTGGCCTCGGAGGCCAGCTGGTCCTCGCTGCGTTACCTGCTGGCCGCGCCGGTGCCACGGGCGCGGCTGCTGGCCCGCAAGTTCGTGGTCGGGCTGGCGTTCTCGGCGGTCGCGGTCGTGATGCTGCCCGCGATCGGGCTGGTCGTGGGGACCCTGGCGTACGGGTGGGGGGACCTCAAGCTGCCCGCCGGGGCCAGCCTGCCGGCCGGGGAGGCGCTGCCCCGGATCGCGATCGCGGTGGCGTTCGTGTTCCTGAGTGAAATGGTGATCGCCGCGCTGGCGTTCTGGCTGTCGACGGCGACGGACGCGCCGCTGGGGGCGGTCGGCGGGGCGGTGTTCCTGTCGATCATCACCGGGGTGCTGGACGCCGTCACCGCGCTGGGGGGCCTGCGGGAATGGCTGCCGGCGCACTGGCAGTACGCCTGGGCGGACGCCCTGCAACCGCAGCTGGAGTGGGGCGGCATGCTGCAGGGGGTCTCGTTGTCGCTGTCGTACGCGGTGGTGCTGCTGGCCCTGGCCTTCCGCGGGTTCGCGCGCAAGGACGTGGTGTCGTAGCGGGGTGGAAGCGGGAGCGGGGCATCGGGGGCGGGGGCTCAGGGGTGGGCGGGGCTCGGGGCGGTGCACCCGGCCGGGGCGGGGCTGCCGGGGTGGGCGGCACTACCGGACAACGTCGTGCCCGCGGACGGGGTCGTGCCGGTGGACGGGGTCGTGCTGCCGGACAGGGCCGTGAAGAGGAGCCGCCACAGGGGCTCCCCGCCGGGGGCGCGGGTGCTGTCGTCGCACTCGGTGCGGGTGTTCAGCAGTCCCCGGATCACGATCAGCAGTAGTTCGGCGACCAGCGGCGGGCAGTGGTCGGGGAAGCCGCTGTCGCGCTGGGCCCGGCGGACCAGGTCGGTCAGGGCGACGTGCATCTCGGCGAGGACGTCGGCGGGGGCCTGGGTCAGGTTGGGACAGTCCGCCGCCAGCCGGAGGGCGGCCCGCAGCCGGACGTCCGAGCGCAGCCGGTCGGCGAAGCCCACCACGACGCCCCGGAGTACCTCGGCGGCGTCGGCGCCCGGGGTGTCGTACTCGGCGCGCAGGCTGGTCCAGACCGTCCGGGACTCGTCGATCAGGGCGCGGGCCAGGGATCCCTTCGAGGGGAAGTGACCGTAGAGCGCGCCCTTGGTCATGCCGATGCGGTCGGCCACCGTGTTCAGGGTGGTGCTCTCGTAGCCCTGGGCGGCGAAGATCTCGGCCGCGGCCGTCAGGACCTTCTCCCGGGTGCGGCGCGCCCGTTCCTGCTTTGCCATGTTCCTGCCCTCCGTGGTTGACGTCAGCTCATACATACCATCGGGATGGAATGTTGTTGCAAGGCTTTCGTTCTCGGAGGGAGTGCGCTTGTCCTCGCTCGTCGGATCGAGGCCCAGAAACATTCCTAAAGGAAGGAATCTTACGAACATGTGAACGGCGCGGAGCGGCGCGAGAGGGCGTGGGGCGGCGCGCGGCGGTCGGGCGCGGTCGTCGGGCGCGGCGGTGGGGCGCGACGCGACCGGGGGGCGGTGCACCGAAGTGCACCGCCCCCCGGCCTGCCGGCGGCCCGTCAGGCCGGGTCCGTCACCTCGCGCCTGGCGCTGAGGGCCACCAGGCCGCCGAGGACGGCCAGGGCCAGCAGGACGGCGCCGAAGATCGTCGCGCCGTCGGTCAGGCCCACCGCGTCGCTGAGGTAGCCGGCCGAGACGGGGAGCAGGCCGGCCGGGAGGTAACCGCCCACGTTGAGCGCGGCGTTGGCCTCGGCGAGGCGCTGCGGCGGGATGCCGGCGTTGAGCAGCGACAGTCCGCCGAGCTGGCCCATGCCCTGGCCGGCGCCCGCCAGCAGGGCGGCGAGGACGAGCACCGCCACCGCCTCGGTGTGCACGGCGGCGATCAGGGTGGCCATGCTCAGCGCGGTGGCCGTCGCGCCCGCCGTCAGGATGGTGCGGCGGCGCAGCCGCTGGACGGCGAACTGCACCCCGGTCGCGGCGAGGAACATCACGAAGGCCATCGCGCCGGCCACGATCCGGTCGGTGGTGCCGAGCAGGCCGGACAGCAGCGAGGGGCCGAGCGAGAGCACGAACGAGGTCGCGGTGATGCCGGGCGCGAACACCGCGATGCCGAGGACGAGTTGGCGGCCGCTGCCGCGCGGCACGGCGGGCACCCGGATCCAGGAGCCGGCGGCGCGCGCCTCGGGGCGGTGCACCGGCATCCGCAGCACCACCAGCACCGCGCTGGCCAGGACCACGGCCTCGACCGCGAAGACGGTGCCGGTCGGCGCGGGCGCCAGTTCGGAGAGTGCCCCGGCGAGCAGTGGGCCGAGTCCGGCGCCGAAGACCATCGCGCAGGACGCCAGTAGGGCGGCGGTCCGCTTGCGCTCGGGCCCGGCGACATCGGTGACCGCGGCCATGCCGGCCGAGACGACGGCGCCGACCGCGATGCCGGTGAACAGCCGCGCCACGATCAGTGCGGCGACGCTGGTGGCCGTCCCGAAGATCAGGCAGGCGGCGAGGCCGAGTGCCAGGGCGGGCAGCAGGACCGGTTTGCGGCCGACCCGGTCCGAGAGCACGCCGGAGACCAGCAGTGAGCCGATCAGGCCGACGATGTAGCAGGCGAACACCACGGTCAGGGTGCCCTTGGAGAAGCCGATGTCGTGCTGCCACAGCACATACAGCGGGGTGGCGGCGTTGGACAGCACGAAGACCGCGGTGACGGGCCAGGCGGCCAGCCAGATCCACCACAGGGGGGTGGCGGCGGCCCGGGCCGCCGGCCCGGGGGTGGCGGTCTGGACGGGGGTGGTCCGGGTGACGGGCATGACTGTTCCCTCCCGAGGTGTGCCGCGGACTCCGCGACAGTACGAGTCGAGTCGAACTTAGCATGCAGTACGATCGGAGTCGTACTGAGAATCGAAGTCGCGTCGCATCGCCGCGAAGCGCTGAAGTCATGTGACGCCACGAGGAGTTGAGGAGCCGCCCATGCCCGCGACCACGACCGGTGCGCCCGCCGTCAAGATCCTTCCCGCGCCGTCCGACCTGCCCGAACCGCTGCCCGAACCGGGCATCGACGAACTGCGCCTGGAAACCGTGCTGGGCGCGCTCAGCGACCCGCTGCGGCTGACGATCGTCCGCAAACTCCTGCTGGAATCCGAGGACTTCGACCACACCTGCGGCTGGTTCGGCCTCGACCGGCCCAAGTCCTCGCTCACCCACCACTTCAAGGCGCTGCGCGAGGCGGGGATCACGCGCCAGCGCCAGTACGGGCTGGAGCGGCGCAGCCAGGTACGGGTCGAGGACCTCGACGCGCGCTTCCCCGGGCTCCTCGCGCTGGTGGCGGCCTGGACACCGCAGGCCTGACCGGGGCCGGGTCGGGGCCGGCGGCCGGGGTCGGGGCCGAGGGCGGGGTTCGGCGGCCGGGGGGTGGCGGGGGGCTATGGCGGGGGCTTTGGCGGCGGGTGCGGGATCATGGGTGGGTATCCCTGATCTCGTTTGCCGAAGGACCCCGAACCGTGGCCCAGATCGTCCTCTTCCACTCCGCCTACGGCCCGCGCCCGGCCGTCCAGGCCGCCGCCGACCGGCTGCGCGCCGCCGGGCACACCGTGCACACCCCGGATCTCTTCGAGGGGCGCACCTTCGACGACAACGAGGCCTCGCAGGCCTACCAGGAGGAGACCGGCGGCGGGGACGAGCTGCTGCGCCGCGCGGTGGCCGCCTCCGCCCCGCTCTCCGAGGGCGGGCTGGTGTACGCCGGGTTCTCGCTCGGCGGCGCCATCGCACAGAACCTGGCGCTGGCCGACGAGAAGGCCCGCGGGCTGCTGCTCCTGCACGGCACCTCCGACCTGCGTGAGGACGCGGCAACCGCGATCCCGGTGCAGCTGCACATGGCGGACCCGGACCCGTTCGAGCCGGAGGACTGGCTGAACGCCTGGTACCTGCGGATGCGGCGGGCGGGCGCGGAGGTCGAGGTGCACCGCTACCAGGGCGCCGGGCACCTGTTCACCGACCCGGACCTGGACGACTACGACGCGGACGCCGCCGAGCGGGCCTGGGCGGCGGCGCTGGACTTCCTCGCCGACCTGGAGGCCTGACCGGCCGGCCCGGGGCCGTGCGGGCACGATGCGTCGGACGGATGGCCTCCGGGAACGACCGAACTTCGTGCCCGCACGGTGGGTCGTCGACAGAGCTCGACGGCGACGGCGCACTCTGCTTCGACGGGTGGACGATCGACGGACGCATCCCGGCGCATGCCGGCGGCGATCGGGGAGTGTGATCGGGGGGAGCGCGAGCGGTCCGGGTTCCGGGTGGGCCTACGGGCGGGCCGGGCCGCGGCGGGGGAGGGTCTGGCTGTAGACGACGCTGGTGGTGGTGCTACCGAAGCCGGCGAGCGAGTCCACCAGGGTCTCCAGGTGCTCCATGGAGGTCGCGGCCACCTTGAGGGTGTAGCAGTCGTCGCCGGTGGTGCGCAGGCACTCCAGGATCTCGCGGCGCTGGGCGAGCAGCAGGTGCAGCGGCTGGTGGCGGTTGCCCGGGTACTTCAGCCGGACCACGGCGAGCACCGGGTAGCCGACCTTGGCCAGGTCGACGGTGGCATGGTACCCGGTGATGACGCCCAGCGACTCCAGGTTCCGCACCCGCTCGGTGGTGGCGGACGGGCTGAGGTTGACCCGGCGGCCCAGCTCGCTGAGCGAGATCCGGGCCTCCTGCTGGAGCTGGTCGATGATCGCCCAGTCGGTGTCGTCGAGATTCGCGGCCATCCGGCGATATTACCGGGGGATTCGTGGCTGGGTGGGGGTTCTGCCGGGAGCATCGGGTTCCGTACGGGATCCGCCCGGGAATAGCCTCGTGGCATGCAACTTGGCGTCAACGTACCGAACTTCGGGCCCGGGACCGACCCCGGCATGCTGCGCGACTGGGCACGGGTGGCGGAGGGCCTCGGGTTCGACCTGCTGATGGTCTCGGACCACGTCGCCCTGACGGCGGACGTCTCCGAGCGCTACCCCGAACCCTTCTACGACCCCTTCGCGACCCTCTCCTGGCTGGCCGGGGTCACCGACGGGCGGCTGCGGCTGGGCACCACCGTGCTGGTGCTGCCGTACCGGAACCCGCTGCTGGTGGCGCGCATGGCGAGCAGCCTGCACCGGCTCAGCGGCGGGCGGTTCGTGCTCGGCGTCGGGGCCGGCTGGGCGCGGCAGGAGTTCGAGGCGCTCGGAGTGCCGTTCGGCGCGCGGGGACGGCTGACCGACGAGTACCTGGGCGTGGTCCGCGAGGCCTGGGGACAGCAGGGGGAGGGCGCCGCCGCCCCGGTCTGGGTCGGCGGGCACAGCGCGGCGGCGCTCCGGCGGGCCGCCGAGTTCGGCGACGCCTGGCACCCGCTGCGGCTGACGCTCGGGCGGATGCGGTCCGTGCTGGAAAGCCACGCCCTGCCGGGGTTCGCCCCGCGGATCGCGCTGCGGCTGACCGACCGGCCGCTGGACGACCCGGAACGGCCCGCTGGGGTCGGCGCCCTGGAACAGGTCATCGGTGACCTGCGGGCACTGCGCGGACTCGGCGCCGAGGCCGTGGTGCTGGACCCGTACCAGGCCGACCCGGAGGAGACCCGCCACCCCGAGACCGCGTGGCGGGCACTGACGGTCGTGGCCGAGGAGTGGAGGAGGACGTCGTGATCACGACTGCGGACGAGGCGCTGCTGCGACGCGCGATCGGGATCGCGGCGCGGGCGGTGGAGCTCGGCGACGCGCCGTACGGCTCGCTGCTGGCCGGGCCGGACGGCGCGGTGCTGGCCGAGGCGCACAACACCGTCCGGCGCGACGACGACATCACGGCCCACCCGGAGCTGAAGCTCGCCCGCTGGGCGGCCCGGGAGCTGGACGGCGAGACCGCCGCCCGCACGACCATGTACACCAGCTGCCAGCCCTGCGGGATGTGCGCGGGGGCGCTGGTCCGGTCGGGGATCGGGCGGGTCGTGTACGCGCTCGCGACCGAGCAACTGGTCGAGCTCAACCCGGAGTCGGGGGCGTGGCCGGTGCTGGCGGAGGACGGGCCGGCGCTGTTCGAGGCGGCGCGGGTGCCGATCGAGGCCTACTACCAGGGGAGTTGAGCGCAGGCGGGCGCCCGGCGGGCGGCGCGGGAAGTCGGACGGGGGTCGACTTCCCGCGCGGGGCGTGTCACGGCGATCGGCCTGGGACGCCTGCACGCCGGTGTTCTGGCAGGCGTGCAGCGGCCAGCGGCCGTCCTCCGTACGGGACATCACGTACAGCGGGGTTCCACCGGAGGGTGACGGTGTCATCGGTCATGTGGATCACCCTCGTCCCTCAAGCCGACTTGAGGTCAAGAGCGGAGTGCTTGCGCCGTGCGGCACGATGGGGGTCATGGCAGAGCGGCGATACGAGTACGCACCGGCGGGGACGCTTCCGGGGCTGTTGCAGCGCGGCCGGGGGCTGGGGGCGCTGATGGCGGCGGAGGATCCCGCGTCGGCGGCCGAGCTGGTGTACGGGTGCATCCGGTACGAGTGGCGCTGGGATGCGACCGTCGACGATCGGCACCTGTACCTGGCCCGGCTGGTCCGGGACCTGGAGCTGCCGCTCGGGCCGGTGGTCGAGCTGCTGGCCGGGGGCGAGAAGGCCTGCGAGCGGGCGGCCCGGGTGTTGGAGCTGCTGGCGCTCGGCGGCTCGGTCGAGGCCCGGGAGGCGCTGCGGGCGTACATCCGGGAGGGCGAGCACTGGCTGAACGTCCTGGAGTGGGTGGCCGAGGCCTGGCCGTGGGAGTGGTGGGGCGACCTGGAGGAGGTCGTGCGGGAGCGGTCGTCCGAAGAGGACGGGTCCGAGCCGACGCGGGAGGTCGAGCAGCCCGAGGCCTTGGTGGGGCCGGAGCGGGGCGAGGAGCCCGATGTCCCGGCGCTGGTCGCCGAGCTGGAGCGGGCCTGGGTGGACCGCACCTGGTGCGGCCCGGTGCGGACGGCCCGCGGGCTGGCCCGGTTCGGCCCCGGGGCGGCCGGCGCGGTGTCGCTGCTGCGCCGGTTCTGGCTGTACACCCCGCACTCGTACGAGCGGGCCGGGTACCTGGAGGCCCTGGCGGCGCTGGGGTCGGCGGGCGTGGAGCAGGCCTTCACCGAGTCGCTCTGGGACTGCGAGGCGGACGCCCGCCTGCTGGGGGCCCGGCACGCCCCCGACACGGCCCAGGTGCGGGCCCGGCTGGCGTACCTGCTGGACGATCCGATCGAGGAGTCGAGGGTCAAGAACGCCGCCGAGGAGCGACTCGCCGGGCTGACCTAGGGAGCCTTCCGACAGCGTGGGGGAGCTGTTCGAAGAGGGCTAGAGTGGACGCGTGAACGCGTGAGTGATGGTCCGGACCCCGAGAGGTGTTCCGGGCCACATTCATTTCCAGGGCTTCTCCCCTGTGACCCGAGCGTTCGCCGGCCCACCAGATCAGCACCAGAGCCTCCGGAGGCCCCGCCTTGAGCGACCAGCCGTTCGCGCATCTGCACGTCCATACCGAGTACTCGATGCTGGACGGTGCCGCCCGGCTGAAGCAGATGTTCAAGGAGGTCGAGCGGCTGGGCCAGACCCATGTCGCGATGACCGACCACGGGAACATGTACGGCGCCGCCGAGTTCCACCGGCAGGCGACCGACGCCGGGATCACCCCGGTGATCGGCATCGAGGCGTACGTCGCTCCCGAGTCCCGTTCGAACACCAAGCGCATCCTGTGGGGCCAGCCGCACCAGAAGCGGGACGACGTCTCGGCGTCCGGCGCGTACACCCACAAGACCATCTGGGCCCGGAACAAGGAGGGCCTGCACAACCTCTTCAAGCTGACCTCGCGCTCGTACTCCGAGGGCTGGCTGGTGAAGTGGCCCCGGATGGACAAGGAGCTGATCTCGGAGCTGTCCGGCGGTCTGATGGCGACCACCGGCTGCCCGTCCGGCGAGGTGCAGACCCGGCTGCGGCTCGGGCAGTTCGACGAGGCGCTGAAGTCCGCCGCCGACTACCAGGAGATCTTCGGCAGGGAGAACTACTTCCTGGAGCTGATGGACCACGGCCTGGACATCGAGAAGCGGGTCCGCGACGGGCTGCTGGAGATCAGCCGGAAGCTGAACATCCCCCCGGTGGTCACCAACGACTCGCACTACACCACCGAGGCCGACGCCGGCGCCCACGACCTGCTGCTCTGCGTGCAGACCGGCAAGAACCTCTCGGACCCGGACCGCTTCCGCTTCGACGGCACCGGCTACTACATCAAGTCCGCCGCCGAGATGTACGCGCTGGACTCCTCGGACGCCTGGCAGGAGGGCTGCCGCAACAGCCAGCTGCTGGTCGCCTCCCGGGTCGACACCGAGGGCATGTTCAAGTTCAGGAACCTGATGCCCCGGTTCCCGATCCCGGAGGGCTTCGAGTCCGAGGCGGACTTCTTCAAGTCCAAGGTCTGGGAGGGCATGGACTGGCGCTTCCCGGGCGGGTACGACGAGGAGCACAAGAAGCTCGCCGAGTACGAGATGGACACCATCATCCAGATGGGGTTCCCGGCGTACTTCCTCGTGGTCGCCGACTTCATCATGTGGGCGAAGAGCCAGGGCATCGCGGTGGGCCCGGGCCGTGGGTCGGCGGCCGGTTCGCTGGTCGCCTACGCGATGGGCATCACCGACCTCGACCCCATCCCGCACGGCCTGATCTTCGAGCGCTTCCTCAACCCCGAGCGCATCTCGATGCCCGATGTCGACATCGACTTCGACGAGCGCCGGCGCGGTGACGTGATCCGCTACGTGACGGAGAAGTGGGGATCCGACAAGGTCGCCATGATCGTCACCTACGGCACCATCAAGGCGAAGGCCGCCATCAAGGACTCCTCGCGCGTCCTCGGCTACCCGTACGCGATGGGCGACCGGATCACCAAGGCGATGCCGCCGGACGTCATGGGCAAGGGCATCCCGCTGTCCGGCATCACGGACAGCAGCCACCCCCGCTACAGCGAGGCGGGCGAGATCCGCGCGCTGTACGAGAACGACCCGGACGTGCGGAAGGTGATCGACACCGCGCGCGGCATCGAGGGCCTGATCCGTCAGCCCGGTGTGCACGCCGCCGGCGTCATCATGTCCGCCGAGCCGCTGACCGACCACATCCCGGTCTGGACCCGGCACACCGACGGCGTCACCATCACGCAGTTCGACTACCCCACTTGCGAGGGCCTCGGCCTCCTCAAGATGGACTTCCTCGGCCTGCGCAACCTGACGATCATGGACGACGCCGTCAAGGCGATCGAGAAGAACAAGGGCGTCAAGATCAACCTGCTCGAGCTGCCGCTCGACGACAAGCCCACCTACGAACTCCTCGCCCGCGGCGACACGCTCGGCGTCTTCCAGCTCGACGGCGGGCCGATGCGCTCGCTGCTGCGCCTGATGAAGCCCGACAACTTCGAGGACATCTCCGCCGTCCTGGCGCTGTACCGACCGGGCCCGATGGGCGTCAACTCGCACACCAACTACGCGCTGCGCAAGAACGGGCAGCAGGAGATCACCCCGATCCACCCGGAGCTGGAGAAGCCCCTGGAGGAGGTGCTCCGGCCCACCTACGGCCTGATCGTCTACCAGGAGCAGGTGCAGAAGGCCGCGCAGATCCTGGCCGGCTACTCGCTCGGCCAGGCCGACCTGCTGCGCCGAGCGATGGGCAAGAAGAAGAAGGAGATCCTGGAGGCGGAGTTCGTGCCCTTCCAGAAGGGCTGCCGCGAGCGCGGCTACTCCGACGCGGCCATCCAGGCGGTGTGGGACGTCCTCGTCCCCTTCTCCGGCTACGCGTTCAACAAGGCGCACACCGCCGGGTACGGGCTGGTCTCGTACTGGACGGCGTACCTCAAGGCCAACTACCCGGCCGAGTACATGTCCGGCCTGCTGACCTCCGTCAGGGACGACAAGGACAAGTCGGCGGTCTACCTCAACGAGTGCCGCAAGATGGGCATCCAGGTGCTGCCGCCGGACGTCAACGAGTCGGACTCGGACTTCACGCCGCACGGCAGCGAGACCGTCCGGTTCGGTCTGACGGCCATCCGCAACGTCGGCGGGCCGGTGGTCGAGTCGATGATCCGCACCCGGAAGGCGAAGGGGAAGTTCGCCTCCTTCCCGGACTTCCTGGAGAAGGTGGAGTCGGTGGTCTGCAACAAGCGGACCGTCGAATCGCTGATCAAGGCCGGGGCGTTCGACTCGCTCGGGCACACCCGCAAGGGCCTGAGCGCGCAGTTCGAGCCGATGATCGACAACGTCGTCGGGGTGAAGCGCAAGGAGGCCGAGGGGCAGTTCGACCTCTTCGGCGGCGACACCACCTCGGACGAGCCGAGCTTCGGGCTGGACGTCGTGTTCTCCGAGGAGGAGTGGGAGAAGTCCTTCCTGCTCACCCAGGAGCGGGAGATGCTCGGCCTGTACGTCTCCTCCCACCCGCTGCACGGCATCGAGCACGTGCTCGCCGACAAGTCGGACTGCGCGGTGGCGGACCTCGCGGAGCGGCCGGACGGCAGCATCGTCACCATCGGCGGCATCATCTCGGGCCTCCAGCGGAAGATGACCAAGCAGGGCAACGCCTGGGCGATCGCGACCGTCGAGGACCTCGCGGGCTCGATCGACTGCATGTTCTTCCCGGCGAGCTACCAGCTGGTCTCCTCCCAACTGGTCGAGGACGCCGTGGTGTTCGTGCGCGGCAAGCTGGACAAGCGGGAGGACGTGCCGCGGCTGATGGGCATGGAGCTGTCCATCCCGGACCTCTCGAACGCCCACGCCGAGGCGCCGATCGTCATCAACATCCCGAGCGGGAAGGTCACCCCGCCGCTGATCGCCCGGCTCAGCGAGGTGCTGACCCACCACAAGGGCACCACCGAGGTGCGGGTGCGGCTGGAGAGCCGCACCAAGACCACGGTGCTGCGGCTGGACCGGCACCGGGTGAAGTCGGACCCGGCGCTGTTCGGGGACCTCAAGCAGCTGCTCGGGCCGAGCTGCCTGGCGGGTTAGCCGCCGGTCAGCCGTCCCGACGGGGGCCCGGGGTGTGCCGCCCCGGGCCCTTCCGCGTGCTCAGGCCCCGCTGCCCAGCCCCGGCGGGACCGCCGTGTGCAGGGCCGAGACGAAGGCCGAGATGGCCGGGTGGGAGCCCGCGCCGGCCCGGAACGCGGCGCGGGTGCGGCGGTACATCGGCAGCCGGGTGAGGACGACGCCGGGCGGCGGCCCGGCGGTGCCCAGGTGGGGGACCAGCGCCACGCCCTGGCCCGCGGCCACCAGCGAGAGCACCGTGGTGAAGTCGTCGATCTGGTGCCGGACCCGGGGCGCGAACCCCGCCGCCTCGCAGGCGCGGACGGCCATGGTGTGGCAGAGCGTGCCGGGCGGGGACAGGATCCACGGCGCGCCGCTCTGCTCGGCGAGCACCCCCGGGGTGCGGGCGGCCAGGTACATCGGTTCGGTGAAGACCGGGCGGGTGACGGCGAGGCCCGGTTCGGGGTCGGCCGGGACGAGGTCGTACTCGTGGACCAGCGCCACGTCCAGCTCGCCCGCGCGCAGCGCCGCGCCGACGGCGGCCGGATCCACCTCGGTGACCATCGGTTCCAGCCCCGGGTGCCAGGCGGCGAGGCCGGCGAGCACCGCCGGGATGATCGCGCGGGCCGCCGAGGGGTAGGTGCCGATCCGCAGCGGCCCGGCCAACCCCCGCTTGGCGTGGGCGAGTTCGGCGCCGGCCTGTTCCAGCAGGGCGAGCACGGCCTCGGCGTGGCGGACCAGGCCCAGCCCGGCCGGGGTGAGGGTGACCCGCCGGCCGGTGCGCTCCAGCAGCGGGACGCCGGCCTCCTTCTCCAGGACGGACAGCTGCTGGGACACCGCCGAGGGGCTGAAGGACAGCGCCTCGGCGACGGCCGCGATGGTGCCGAGGTGGGCGAGTTCGCGCAGCAGGCGCAGGCGTCGGACGTCGAGCATCGGCTCAGCTTACGAGAAGCTTCGGAAATGTGAACTGGACCTGGGCTATCGGCGGGCCGCAGGATCGTTGCCATGCCACTCACGAGCATGGAAGCCAAGGGCATCCACGTCCCCCTGATCACCCCCTTCGCCGCCGACGGCTCCGTCGCCCTCGACGCGCTGGAGAAGCTCGCACTCGAGGTCCTGGACGCCGGGGTGGCCGGCCTGGTCGCGCTCGGCACCACCGGCGAGCCCGCCGCGCTGACCGCCGAGGAGCGGGACGCGGTCGTCGACGTCGCCGCGTCCGCCTGCGCCGCGCGCGGGGCGCAGCTGACGGTCGGCGCCTCCGGTGGCGACACCCGG
>NZ_MECK01000615.1 GCF_014596465.1 Streptomyces sp. CBMA123
CCGCGCCCGGCGACGCCGCCCGGGCGCCGCTGGCGCGCCGGGTCCCGGCGGGCCAGCCGGTGCGGCGGAACCCTGCGGCCGTCCCGGCCGTACCACCAGTGACACCCTCAGCACCCGTAGCACCCGTAGCACCCGTAGCGCCGGCAGTGCCCGCACCATCTGCAGGACCCGTAGTGCCCGCAGCGCCCGTACCACCCGCAGTATCCGCAGTGACCGCAACATCCGTAGTGCCCGCACCACCCGCTCCAGCGGAAGGAACTGATTCATGACCACTTCGACGCAGCCGTCCGGGGACCTCAACTGGCTCCTCGACGACCTGGTGGGCCGCGTCGCGGCTCTGCGGCACGCGGTGATCCTCTCCAGCGACGGGCTGGCCACCGGGGCCTCGCGCGACCTCGACCGGGAGGACGCCGAGCACCTCGCCGCCGTCGCGGCCGGGTTCCACAGCCTGGCCAAGGGGGCCGGCGGGCACTTCAAGGTCGGCGGTGTCCGGCAGACCATGGTGGAGCTGGACGAGGCGTTCCTGTTCATCACAGCCGCCGGCGACGGCAGCTGCCTGGCCGTGCTGAGCGAGGCCGAGGCGGACATCGGCCAGATCGCCTACGAGATGGCCCTGCTGGTCAAGCGGGTCGGCGAGCACATGGCCGCCGAGCCGCGCACCGAAACCGCCGCGCCGAGGGGCTGAGCGGTCCGATGGCGGATCCGAAGGGGGACGGTTCGGGCGGCCCGGCGGCGCCCGACGGCCCGGCGGTGCCGGCGGGCGAGGCCGGGGGCACGACCGGGAGCGAGGGTGCGGAGCCGGGGCAGGACGGCCCGGACGGTGCCGAGGTCGACCTGTTCCGGCCGCGCACCCCGGTCGACGACCGGTGGTTCGACGACGAGGCCGGCCCGGTGGTGCGGCTCTACTCGATGACCCGGGGCCGCACCCGGCCGGTCGAGGAGGGCCTGTTCGACCTGATCTCGCTGGTCACCGCCAAGGACCCCGGGCCGGACGTAGGGGCCGTGCCCGCGCACGTCCTCGACCCGGAGCACCAGACCCTGCTGGCCTGGTGCCGCCACGAGCCGCTGTCCGTCGCCGAGCTCGGCTCCTACACCGACCTGCCGGTCAGCGTGGTGCGCGTCCTGCTCGGCGACCTCTACGACGCCGATCTGATCAGCGTCACCCGACCCGTTCCGCTCGCCGAGCTGCCGGACGAGCGCCTGCTGCGAGACGTGATCAATGGACTCCGTGCGCTCTGACGCCACCCCGCCGGGCACCCCGCCGAGCATCCAGGGCACTCCGCCGGGCACCCAGGGCACTCCGCCGAGGCCGGGCGGGAGCGCCAGCGACCCGCGCTGGCGCGGTGGTCCGGCCGCCGCAGTGAAGATCCTGGTGGCGGGCGGGTTCGGCGCGGGCAAGACCACCCTGGTCGGTTCGGTCAGCGAGATCCGGCCGCTGCGCACCGAGGAGGAGCTCAGCGAGCTGGGCCGCCCGGTGGACGACACCTCGGGCGTGGAGGCCAAGCGCACCACCACGGTGGCGATGGACTTCGGCCGGATCGACCTGCGGCCCGGGCTCGCGCTCTACCTGTTCGGGACGCCCGGGCAGGACCGGTTCTGGTTCGTCTGGGACGAGTTGGCGCGTGGCGCACTCGGCGCCGTGGTACTCGCGGACACCCGGCGGCTGGCCGACTGCTTCCCCTCGGTGGACTTCTTCGAGCAGCGCGGCATTCCGTTCCTGGTCGCGGTCAACTGCTTCGACGGCACCGAGCGGTTCTCCCCGGACGAGGTGCGGGACGCACTCGATCTCGACCCGGAGATCCCGGTGCTGCTGTGCGACGCCCGGCTGCGGGAGGACGGCAAGGAGTTGTTGGTGGCGCTGGTCGAGCACGCCGCCGCCCTCCGTCACCGGGCCGCCGCGCGCTCCTGAGGCTCCATGGGATCGCCGCTGGTCAGGAGTGTTTCGCACACCCGATGTCTCATTCGGTAGTCCATATGTCGGACGGTCGATGCGCGGAAGGTTGCCTAGACAGCCTCGGGCGTGGAAGGCTCTGTGGACGAAAGCCGTCCCGGTCATGCCGTCGGGAGGGTCGGGAACATCCCATTCCCGCCGGTCCGTTCGGGCCGGTGGCACCACGAGGCAGGACGCAGGGGGAGGGCAGCAGGATGACCGTCGGCCAGCGACGCACCACCGCCGTGCCCGGCCCCGTCCTGCCGACGCTCACCGTCCGCCGCTACATCGACCACGCGCTGATCTGCAGCGCCTGTTGTCGCTGACCGGACCCACCCCACCTCGGTACGTCCCCGGCACCTCCGGCCCGAACCCGGCCGCGCCGTCCGACGCACCACCGACCCCGTCGACCAGGCCGTAGCGGATCACCCGTCAGGTGCACCCCCGGCCGACCGGTCCGGCCCCGCCTCGCGGAGAAACCAACCAGTGAACATCGTCTGCCCCAGCAATCCCCCCGGCATCGTCGGCCGTTCCGGTCGGACCGGGCCGGCTCCCACGATGGGCGCGGGTCCGCGGACCGGACGGTGGAACGGACGCGCCGACCGCGCCGGCCTCACCGCGGACGGCCGACGGGGTCGCGCCGACCTCGAACCGTTCTGGCCGTCGCGGCAGCCGCACCTGTTCGATCAGACGTGTCCGGGCTCGCCCAGCGCGTCCCGGCCTTCCGCCCGCTGAACCCGGTTCCACCCGGTCCAGCCCCGGCAGTACGCCCGGTCGACGCGCAGACGACTCCACCCCGTCCGTCACGCGCGAAATGAGTGGCACACCATGTCTTCCTCTTCCACGGCCACCCTGCCCCTGCCCACCACGACCCCGCACCTGCGCGCGGTCCGGTCCGTTCCTCCCGTCTCCGCCGCCCCCTCCGTCGTCCCGGGCGTTGTCCCCGGCATCGGTCCGGTCGTCGGGGCGCCCCGTCCGGGGGTGGCTCCGGCCGTCGGTCCGCACTCCGGTGCGGTGGCACCGTCGGCGCCCGCCTCGCTGCTCGCCGCACTGCCGGAGGGAGCGGCCGTGGTCGCCGCCCTGCCGCAGGGCCTGCTGCCGCAGGGACTGCTCGCCCAGTACGGCGCGCAGGCCGGAGCCGCCGCCGGACACCCGATGGTCGGGTACCTGGTGCTGGTGCCGGCCGACAACCCGGCGGCGCCGGTCGGCCTGCCCGGGGCGGCCGCGCCGGGCACCGTAACGGGCACCGCGCCGGGTGCCGTCCGGCCGGTCCGGCCCGCCGGACGCGGCATCAGCGTCGACTCCGAGCGGCGCAACGCCTACGTCGACGGGCGGCTGCTCGACCTCACCTACCTGGAGTTCGAACTGCTGGCCCACCTCACCGAGCACCCGCAGCGGGTCCACACCCGGGACCACCTGGTCTCGGCGGTCTGGGGTTACGGCCACGTCGGCGACGGCCGCACCGTCGACGTGCACGTCGCCCGGCTGCGTCGCAAGCTCGGATCGGCCTACCGGGACTCGATCGTGACGGTCCGTCGGGTCGGGTACAAGTACACGCCGGTCAACTGATCTGCGAGTCAACTGATCCGCTGGTCAACCGGTGAACCGGTCAACCGGTCAACCGGCCCGCCGGCCGACGTGGTCGGCTGATCGCCGCCAAGACCGCTGCCGCCGCGGCGGGTTGTCCGTTCGCTCCGTGAACGGGCTTCCCGCTGCGGCGCGTTGGCGTTCTCGCGGCTCACCTCCGGCGGTCAGGCGCGCTGGTCGGGTGGCAGCAGGAGGACGGCGAGGGCGTCGGCGCAGGTCCGGGCGTGGCTCAGGAACCAGTCCAGCCGGTCGTCGGTGAGGTGCGCCGGGGTCGAGCGGACCGCGAGCGCGAACCGGGCCTGCCCGGCGGCGTCCAGGACGGGGACCGCGACCGTCCGCACCCCGGCGGCCGACTCGCCGTCGTTGAGGGCGTGGCCGACGGATCGGACCATGGCCAACTCCTCCTCCAGGAGCGCCGGTTCGGTGATCGTGCGGTCGGTGAAGGAGGGCAGCGGACCGAGCGCGGACACCGCCGCCTCGCCCGCGCGCGGCCAGGCCAGCAGAACCTTGCCGAGCGCCGTGGAGTGCAGCGGCCGGCGCAGGCCGAGCCCGGTGTCCGGGCGGACGGAGCCGCCCACCAGGATCACCGCATGCGGACCGCTGCGGATCGCCAGGTCGGCGGTCGTCCCGGTGCGCCGGGACAGCAGTTCCAGCTCGGGCCCGGCCAGGTGCAGTCCGCGCTGGTGGAAGGTGAGTTGGCCGAGTTCGGCGACGGCCGGGCCGAGCCGGTAGCGGGCCGTCTGCTCGTCCTGCTCCAGGAAGCCGGCGCTGACCAGCGTGCGGGCCAGCCGGTGCGCGGTGGAGACCGAGAGGTCCATCCGGCGGGCCAGGTCCGAGGCGCTCAGATCCGGGCCGTTGTCGTGGAAGCAGTGCAGCAGTCCGAGTGCGCGCTGGACGGCCTGCGCACCCGCCGGCGGACTCTGGACGGCGGTGGCGGCCTCGGCCATGGCACCTCGCGTTCGGTTCGTGGCTCCGAGCGGACTGCCGGAGGGAGTTTCAGCGTAGGGCAGCCGGTGCTGCGGACATGTGTCAACGATGTTGCAATGGAATGGCGTTGATGAACAACTGATCCCACCATGTGGCAAAGGCTTGCCTGCGGCTCGGCCGCCGTGGAACGCTCCTCGCATCGCGCCGCCGGCTTCTCGGCCGGGGCGCGCCCGGATGCCGCACATGCGTTGGTCCCCGTGCGCAGGAAACAGGAAGGAGTAGTGCCGTGACGCTCCACCGGCGCCGCCCTTCCCGTGGCTGTTGTCGCTGACGCACCCTGCGCCTCCTGTCCCGCCCTGCTCTGCCTGCTCTTTCTCGCCCTGCCCTTTCTCGCCCTGCCTCGCTCCGCTGCCGGCCATGGGACGCAACTTCCCTGCGTCCAGTGCCGCGTGGTCCGGACACACTTGATCGCCGATGCCTCCGGCCCCGCCGTCGGAGCCCCCGAAGAGGACCAAGCCTCGTGCCCAGCCGTTCGCCGAGTTCCCCCGACCGCCCCGACACCCTCTGGTTCACCCGTTGCCCGGTGCCCACCGCGACCGGGATAGCGGCCGATCAGGGCTGGCTCGCCCGCGAGTTCGCCGCCGACGGGATCGTTGTCCGCTCGCTCCAGGACGCCCCGCCCGAGGTGGCCGCCGACCACCACTACACCCATGCGCTCACCGGACTGTTCCGCGAGGGCGGCAACGTCCCCGCGCTGTGGGCCCGTTCGCGCGGTGAGGCGACCCGGCTGATCGGGCTGACCTGGATCGAGGAGCGCCAGGTCGTCCTGGTCCGGGCCGGGAGCGGGATCAGTGAGCCGGGCCGGCTGCGCGGTCTGCGGCTGGCGGTGCCACATCATGGGATCGGCATCGACTTCTGGCGGGCCATGGCGCTGGCCGGCTTCCGAGGCGCCCTGGGGCTCGCCGGACTCGGACTGGACGATGCCGAGCTGGTCGACGTCCCGGCCGCCCCGGGCGGCGGCCAGTGGTCCGCCGAACTGTCCGCACTGCGGGACGGTGTGGTGGACGCCGTGTACGTGAAGGGGGCGCTCGCCGTCGAGGCGGCCCGCCGGATCGGCGCCGAGGTGGCGGTGGAGCTCGACGCCACCCCGGACCGCCGGGCCCGGGTCAACAACGGGACGCCTCGGCCGGTCACCGTCCACCAGCGACTGCTGGACGAGCACCCGGAGCTGGTCGCCCGGTTCCTGGCCGTGCTGCTGGAGGCCGCCGACTGGGCCGCCGAGCAGCCGGCGGAGGTGGCCCGGATCCTGCAGGCCGAGACCGGGGCCGGCGCCGAGGGCGTCGCGGGGGCGTATGCGGGGGGCGGTCACCGGACCCTGCACCTGGATCTGTCGGAGGAGCGTCTGGAGCTGCTGGCCCAGCAGGAACGGTTCCTCAGGGGGCAGGGCTTCCTTCCCGCACCGGTGGACGTACGGGCCTGGGCCGACCCGGAGCCGCTCCGCGCCGCCCGCGCGCTGCTGCGCGAGCGGCGGGGCGGCGGGGCGTGACCGGCCGCAGGCCCGGTCGTTCGTCCGGCTGACCGGTCCCCGCCTGCCACGAGCCTGCGGGCAGTTGCGCCGCAGGCCACGCCCCGCCGACAGAGTTCGGCGAACAGCTTTCAGCCGACAGCTTTCAGTAAACAGCTTTCAGCAAACAGAGTTCAGCGAACAACTTTCGAAAGTTGTCAGCTGTCACCTGTCATCCGTTCTTGGAGACCCCCGTGAACACCGCCCGCCTCGCCCTCGCCGCCACCGCGCTGCTCGCCTCCACCGCCCTGGCCGCCTGCGGCTCGTCCGCCGACGGGGCCCAGGGCTCCGCCGAGGGCGGGGCCGGCGGCAAGGCCGACGTCGTGCTCCGCCTGCCCGACCCCGGCAACAACGGCTTCCTCGCCCGTGGCAAGAAGGACGGCTCGCTGGACCAGGCCCTGGCGGCCGTCCACGCCAAGGCCGCCTGGACGGGGAGCGCCGGCCCCTTCGCCCCCGCCGCGCAGGCCCTCTCCGCCGACCAGCTCGACGTCGCCCAGGGCTCGATCACCTCGGCCGTCGCCGCACTCGCCCAGAAGCCCGGCTTCAAGCTGTTCGCCCAGACCGCGCCGGACGGCGTCGGCGAGGGGATCCTGGTCAAGAACGACTCGCCCATCAAGACCGTGCAGGACCTGGTCGGCAGGAAGGTTGCCGTCTCCCAGGGCGGCACCAGCGAGTACCTGCTGCTCAAGGCGCTGGAGAGGAACGGCGTCCCGGCCGACCAGGTCCAGCGGGTCTACCTGCGCGCCGACCAGACCTCCGGGGTGTTCAACTCCGGCCAGGTGGACGCCTGGGCCACCTGGAACACCTTCTCCACGCCCACCATCGCCAACGCGGGCGCGCACTTCCTGGTCGACGGCCAGGCGATCGGCTCCGACAACTACGCGCTCTGGGCGGTGCGCAACGGCTTCGCCGACAAGCACCCCGAGGTGGTCAAGGCCTTCTACGCCTACCTGCGCGACAACGGCCGGAAGGAGAAGGCCGATCCGGCCGCCTACCTCAACGTCTTCACCGATTCCGGCCCGACCGCCGTCACCCCGGCCGAGAAGGACGTCGCGGTGAACGTCAGCCGGCAGGCCGCCGTGGCCGACGTCATCTCCGAGGCCGACACCGCCCGCTTCGGCACCGTCGCCCGGTTCTTCGCCGACCAGAAGGTCACCAAGCAGCTGGTCGACGTCAAGCCCTACCTGATCGACATCGACACGCTCGGGGGCGGCGCCAAGTGACCACCCCCGCAGCGGGACACGCCCCCACCGACACCCGGGCCGCCCTGGCCGCCGGACTGGTGACCCCGCGCGCCCAGCTCCGGCGGCCCCGCCCCCGGGCCCTCGCCGCGCTCCTGCGCACCCTCGGCCCGCTGGCCCTGCTCGGAGGCTGGGCGCTCGCCTCCGCCACCGGAGCGCTCACCCAGGACGTGCTCGCCTCACCGGCCCAGGTCGTCGGAGCCGTCCGCGAGTTGTGGGACAACGGCCAGTTGGCCGACGCCCTCACCGTCTCGCTCACCCGGGCCGGACTCGGCCTGCTCCTCGGCGCCACCACCGGTCTCGTGCTCGGCGTCGTCACCGGCTTCACCCGGCTGGGGGAGGAGCTCCTCGACTCGGCGATCCAAGTCCTGCGCACCGTACCGTTCCTGGCGCTCGTCCCGCTCTTCATGGTGTGGTTCGGCATCACCGAGACCGCGAAGGTCGCCCTGATCGGGGTGGCCACCAGCTTCCCGATGTACGTCTCGGCCTCCGGCGGGGTCCGCAACACCGACCGCAAGCTGGTCGAGGCGATGCGCAGCTTCGGCCTCGGCCGCTGGGCGATCGTGCGCACGGTCGTCCTGCCCGGGGCACTGCCCTCGCTGCTCTCCGGCCTTCGGCTCTCCATGACGCTGAGCGTGATCGCCCTGATCGCCGCCGAGGAGATCAACTCCACCGAAGGCATCGGGTACTTGATGGCCCAGGCGCAGAACTACTCGCGCACCGACGTCCTCGCCGTCTGCATCCTGATCTACGGGTTGCTCGGCCTCGCGGCCGACGGCTTCGTCCGGATCCTGGAACGCCTGCTGATGCCGTGGCGCCGGGTCGTCCGAGGAGCCGCCCGATGACCATCCCCGTCCCCACTGCCGCCGCAACCGCCGCTGTCACCGCCACCGCCGCCGCTTCCGCTGGTACTTCGCCCGGTGCCGCCCCCGCCGTCCATCTACGAGGCCTGCGCAGGGTGTTCGGCACCCGGGCCGTGCTCGACGGCGTCGACCTCTCCATCGCCCGGGGCGAGTTCGTCGCCCTGCTCGGCGCCAGCGGCACCGGGAAGACCACTCTGCTGCGCATCCTCGGTGCGCTCGACCAGGCCGACGAGGGTACGGTGCTCGTTCCGCCGGTCCGTACGGTGGTCTTCCAGGAGCCCCGACTGGTGCCGTCCAAGCGGGTGTTGGCCAATGTCACGGTCGGCCTGCCGGGCGGCGCCGCCACCCGGGAGACCGGGCTGAAGGCACTCGCCGAGGTCGGTCTGGAACGGCATGCCGAGGCCTGGCCGGCCACCCTCTCGGGCGGTGAGGCGCAGCGCGTCGCGCTCGCCAGGGCGCTCGTCCGAGAGCCCCAACTTCTGCTGCTGGACGAACCGTTCGCAGCCCTGGACGCCCTCACCAGGCTGCGTATGCAGGATCTGGTCGGGGACTTGGTCCGCCGCCACCGACCGGCCGTCCTGCTGGTCACCCACGACGTGGACGAGGCCGTCCGGCTCGCCGACCGGGTCGCCGTGCTGCGTGACGGTCTGTTGGTCCGGGACGAGGCCGTCACCGTCGAGCACCCCCGCGACCCCGCCGACCCGGCCTTCGCCGAGCTGCGCCGACACCTGCTCGCCGACCTCGGCGTCCACTGAACGGCCCCCGCCTGGCACCCGATCCACCTCCGCAGATTCCCCCAGGCCGCCCGAAGAATCCCCACGCACCAACGGAGTTGACCAGATGACCGTCACCCTCGGCGTTCACGCCAGCAATCCCTCGCTCTACTACCTCGCCCGACTTCCCTACCTGGAGGAGGAGTTGGCCCCGCTCGGCGAGACCGGAGCGTTCCACCACTACACCGACGGCACCCGCACCGGCGACCTGCTCGCCGACGGCACCATCGACTTCGGCGGCACCGGCTCGACCCCGCCGATCACCGCCCAGGCGGCCGGTCACGACCTGGTGTACGCGGCGGTCTCCGTGCCCCGCCCCGACCACGGCGCGCTGCTGGTCCTGGACGCCGGGCCGGTCCGTACGGTCGCCGACCTCAAGGGCGGTACCGTCGTCCTCGGCGTCGGCTCCTGGCAGACCCACCTGCTCGCCAAGGCCCTTTACGCGCAGGGGCTTTCGTACGGTGAGGATGTCACCCCGGCGCGCCCGGTGGCGGGGGAGGACCAGGCCCGGCGGCTGCGTGACGGCGAGATCGCCGGCTGGATCGCCCAGGGCGCCGAACTGGCCGCCGCCCGCCGCAGCGGGGAGTTCCGCGAGCTGATCCGCACCGGCGACGTCATCACCGACCGCTCGGTCTTCTTCACCCGCCGGGAGTTCGCCGCCGGGCGCCCCGAGGTGGTCGCCGCGATCGCCACCGCGCTGCGCCGGGCGGACGCCTGGGTGGCGGCCCACCCGGCCGAGGCCGCCGCGATCGCGGCCGGGGAGCTGGGCGGCACGGCCGCCGACTGGCGGACCGCGCTCGCCGCACTGCCCTGGCAACTGGAGCCCGCCACGGCCGAGTTCATCGCCGAACAGCAGGAGGCGGCGGACATCTTCCACCGGGTCGGCTTCCTCGCCGGCGCGCTGACCGTCGCCGACGCCCATCTGCCCGCCCTGGAGGCCCCGGTGGCCGCCGCGCTCGGGAAGGACAGCTGAGCCGTGGCCTCCGAAGTCCTCTGGTACATCATCCCGCGCGAGGGCCACTACCCCTGGGAGTCGGCCGGCCGCCGCCCGGTGGACCTGCGTTACCTGCAGCAACTGGCTGGCAGCGTCGAGCGCCTGGGCTACACCGGCGCGCTGCTCGCCACCGATCTGTACGACGTCTGGACGCTCGGCAGCGCGCTCGCCGCCGCCACCGGCCCGGCCTTCAAGCCGCTGCTGGCCGTCCACCCCGGGCTGATCTCGCCCACCCTGCTGGCCAAGTCGGCACTCAGCTTCGACCACCTGCACGGCGGACGGCTGCGCTTCAACGTGGTCAACGGCTCCACCGCCCAACTGCGCGAGTACGGCCTGGACGTCGAGCACGACGACCGCTACCGGCTCAGCGCGGAGTACTGGTCGATCGTCAAGCGCCTCACGACGGGCGAAGTGTTCGACCACGAGGGCGAGTTCTACCGGCTGAAGAACGCGGGGGCGAGCCTGCGCGAACTCCCCCCGGTGCAGCCCGGCGGCATCCCGCTCTGGTTCGGTGGCAGCTCGCCGGCCGGTATCGAGATGGCCGCCCGGCATGTGGACGTCTACCTGACCTGGGGCGAGCCGCCGCACCTGCTCAAGGAGAAGCTGGACCTGGTCCGCGAGCGCGCCGCCGCCCACGGGCGGAGCCTGCGGATCGGGCTGCGGCTGCACCTGATCGTCCGGGACACCGAGGAGGAGGCCTGGGCGGCGGCCGACCGGCTGCTGGACGTGACCAGTGAGGCGACGTACGCGCGGCAGCTGGGCTCGGCCGAGGGGGAGGACGGTGTCGGCTGGCAGCGCCAGTTCCGTCAGCACGGTGGCAAGGTCCCGGCGCGCGCCCGGGAGTTGGAGGCCTACCCCAACCTGTGGCCGGGGATGAGCCTGTTCCGCCCCGGGCCGGGGACTGCGGTGGTCGGCTCGACGGCCCAGGTGGTGGAGCGGT
Organism: Streptomyces sp. CBMA123; assembly: GCF_014596465.1. GTDB lineage: Bacteria > Actinomycetota > Actinomycetes > Streptomycetales > Streptomycetaceae > Kitasatospora. Next base: position 10,820 of record NZ_MECK01000615.1, read on the forward strand.
TGCAGGAGTTCGAGGCGCTGGGGGTGGACACCTTCATCCTCTCCGGCAATCCGCTGTTGGAGGAGGCTCACCGGGTTGCAGAAACGGTTCTGCCCGCATTGGGCATCCGTCGCTGATCTCCCGCTGCCGGCCGTCGGCGCTGGAAGGCGGCCGCTCGCCGCAGGCGACCGACGGCCGTCAGCGAACAGATGACAGCTGACGGCAAACAGATGACAGCAAACAGATAACAGCAAACAGATGACAGCTGACAGATTTCGAAATCTGTCAGCTGTCACCCGCCGGCGCCCCGCCGCTCGCCGTCAGGCGCTCAGCCGGTCGATCTCCGCGAGTTCCTCCTCCGTCAGCGGTCCGGCGGCCAGCGCCTCGAGGTTCTGGTCCAGCTGGGCCACGCTGCTCGCCCCGATGATCACCGAGACCACCCGGGGGTCCCGCAGCACCCAGCTCAGCGCCAGCTGCGCCAGGCTCTGCCCGCGCCCTTCGGCGACCTTGTTCAGCGCGCGCAGCTGCTCCAGCTTCGGCTCGGTCAGCACTTCCTCGGTCAGGAACTTCCCGACCGACATCCGCGAACCGGCCGGCACCTGCCCGGAGAGGTAGCGGTCGGTCAACAGCCCCTGGGCGAGCGGGGAGTAAGCGATCAGGCTGGTCTGGGTGTCGCCCACCGCGTCCAGCACGCCACCCTCCTCCACGGACCGGTTGAGGATCGAGTACGCCGACTGGTTCATCAGCACCGGCGTGCCCAGCTCGCGCAGGATCGCCACGGCCTCCCGGTGCTGCTCCGCCGGGTAGTTGGAGATCGCCGCGTACAGCGCCTTGCCCGAGCGCACCGCGCTGTCCAGCGCCCCCATCGTCTCCTCGATCGGGGTGTCCGGGTCGTAGCGGTGCGAGTAGAAGACGTCGACGTAGTCCAGCCCCATCCGGCCCAGCGACTGGTCCAGGCTGGCCAGCAGGTACTTGCGGCTGCCGCCGTTGCCGTACGGGCCGGGCCACATGTCCCAGCCGGCCTTGGTCGCGATGAACAGCTCGTCGCGGTACGGCCGGAAGTCCTGCGCGAACAGATAGCCGAAGTTGCGCTCGGCGCTGCCGTACGGCGGGCCGTAGTTGTTCGCCAGGTCGAAGTGGGTGACGCCCCGGTCGAAGGCCCGGCGCAGCACGGCCCGTTGCACGTCCAGCGGCTGGGCGTCACCGAAGTTGTGCCAGAGCCCCAGGGAGACGGCGGGCAGCTGGACGCCGCTGCGGCCGGCCTTCCGGTAGGTCATCGAGGCGTAGCGGTCATCTGCGGCGAGGTAGCTCATGCCGGACATCTTGCCAGCCGGTCCGGCCCGGGCAAGCCCTTGCCCCGCCTCCGACCACCGCTTGTACTCGCGGAGGACCGTACGAGACGGCGCGAGGCCGTCCGACCCCGGCTGGGGTCGAGGGTGTACGAGACGGAGGGGGAGCGTGATGGCAGGCCGGACCGTGGCGACCACCCCCCCGCCGCCCCGCCGCGCACTGACGCCGCCTCCGAGCTGCCCCGCCTGCCCGGGCCGCCCCGGCGGTACCCGTACTGCTGAGCGCGATTGCCGCCCGCACGACCACCGTCCGGCTCTTCGCCGCGGTGACGGTGCTCGGGGTCCTCGATCCGGTCCGGGGCGCCTGAGGACTGCGCACTGCTCGACCAACCGTCCGGCAGCCGGGTGGAGTTGATCACCGGCAAGGGTGACGATCCAAACCGCACCGGGTTGTTCGGCCTTCCCGAGGAGTGCCAGTGGGCGGCGCTCGCCGAGAACTACGCGCTGCTGCGCGGACTTTGGCGCGAGGAGGAGGTGAGCTGGGAGAGCGCGACCGCCCGCCGCTCACCCGGTCCACCGACCTGGCCGCCCGCTACGGCGACCTGCTGTTCTCCGCCGACTCCCTCCACCCGCCGGTGAAGTACCGGGTCCTGGTGGAGCACTGCCGCGAGCGCTGGGAGCACTACGGCGATGACCTGAAGGAGGCCCGGGCGGGGGCGGGCTTCGGCGGACTGTACGTCGCGAGCGCTGGCAGGGCGCCGTCGAGGGCTTCCGCCCGTACGGGGACGCCCTGGTCGACTCGGCGGCGGGCAAGCACGACGACTCGCCGTTCGGTTCGCTGGAGGACGCCTCGGCGCAGGGTTCGGCCCTGGTCGGCCGTCCGCAGCAGGTGATCGAGAAGATCCACCGCTACCACGAGGCCTTCGGCAGCGAGGCGGTCGGCATCGGCGTGGACGCGCTGGCCGAGGGCGCGCTGACCGAGGGCGCGCTGACCGAGGGGCGCAGCGGGAGCAACTGGAGCTGTTCGCCGGGGAGGTGGCCCCGGTGATCCGGCGCGAGCTGCCCTGACCGCCCGCGCGGAACGATGCCCCCGCCCGCGCGACGCGCTTCGCCCCCCGCCCGCGCGAGCGGAACGACGCTTCCCGCCCGCGCGGGCGCCGCGCACCCCCCACGCCGTGTGACGCCTGCCACCGTCCGTGACGTGACGCGCGCCACCGCTCCGGGCGGAATGCCCTTGGGCGGCACGGGGGATGACGAACGGTCGAGGGGCCGTGGCCGCCGGGGGGCGGCGCACGGCCCTCAGTCTTCCGTCCCCGTTCTCCGGCCTTCCGCCGAGTGCGGCCCCGGAGAAAGACGAATGCACTTCCCTCTGTACCTACTGGTATGTACAGTAAAGTCATGACCACCCAGGACCGCCTCATCGAGAGCACTCAGGCCCTCCTCTGGGAGCGCGGCTACGTCGGCACCAGCCCGAAGGCCATCCAGCAGCGCTCCGGCGTCGGCCAGGGCAGCATGTACCACCACTTCACCGGCAAGCCCGACCTTGCCGCCGCCGCCCTGCGCCGCAGCGCCGAGCAGATGCGGGGCGTCGCCGAGGCCGACCTCGCCGCCCCCGGCACCGCGTACGACCGGATCGCCGCCTACCTGCACCGCGACCGCGAGGTGCTGCGCGGCTGCCGGATCGGCCGGATGGCCCAGGATCCGGACGTCGTCGCCGACCCGCAGCTGCGCGCCCCGGTCGAAGAGACCTTCGACTGGCTGCGCGGCCGGATCGCCGAACTGGTCGCCGAGGGTCAGGAGCACGGCGAGTTCGCCCCCGGCCTGGACCCGGCGGACACCGCCGCCGCCGTGGTTGCCGTCGTCCAGGGCGGCTACGTCCTGGCCCGCGCCGCGGACAGTGCCGCACCCTTCGAACAGGCCGTCCGCGGCGCCCTCGGCCTGCTCGCCGCCCACCGCCAGTCCTGACGGATCCCCAGCACGGATCCAGCACGGATCTCCAGCACGGATCTCCAGCACGGATCTCCGTCACTGACCCGCCGCCCGAGCCCGGGAGCCCCGCCGTGCACGCCATGCAGTACGAGATCACCCTCCCCGCCGACTACGACATGGGCATCATCCGCCGGCGCGTGGCCGACAAGGGCCACCTGCTCGACGCCCACCCCGGCCTCGGCCTCAAGGCGTACCTGGTCCGCGAGCGCGGCCAGGACGGCTCGCCGGTCAACCAGTACGCGCCGTTCTACCTCTGGCGCACCGCCGAGGGCATGAACGCCTTCCTGTGGGGCCCGGGCTTCCGCGGCCTGAGCGCGGACTTCGGCCGCCCCGCCGTCCACCACTGGCTCGGCGCGGGCCTGACCCTGGGTACCCGGACGGACGCCCCGACCACCGCCACCCGTGCGACCGTACGGCTACCGGAGGCCGCCGACCCGGCCGAGGCCGTCGTACGGGCCCTCGCCGACCTCCCCGCGCACCCCGCCCTGCACACCGCCGCCGTCGCCGTGGACCCGAGCCGCTGGGAACTGCTCAGCCTCGCCCTCTGGCACGGCCCGGCCCCCGAGGACGCGCCGGGCACCCGCTACCGGGTGCTGCACCTGTCCCGCCCCGAACTCGACCGGCTGCCGGCCGGTCGCCACTGGTGAAAGGTCCCGACACCGCGATGCCCACCACCTCCCCCGCCGTCGACCCGTCGAGCGGACTCGCCCCCGCCGACCCCACCCCCGCCGGCGTCGTCCCGGCCGATCTCACCCCCGCGCCGCTCGACCGCGAAGCCGGCTACGCCCTGCTCACCGACCTGGCCGGCCCGGCCGCCGCCGCCACCCTCGGCGGCCTGGACGCGCTCGCCCCCGGCTTCCCCGACTGGATCGTCACCAGCCTCTTCGGCGGCACCTACCAGCGCCCCGGCCTCGCCCTGCGCGACCGTCAGATCGCCAACCTGGCCGCACTCACCGCCCTCGGTGGCGTGGAGCCGCAGCTCGCCGACCACGTCCGCAACAGCCTGCGGATCGGGATGACGCGCGAGGAGATCACCGAGGTGATCGTCCACCTGGCCCCGTACGTCGGCGTCCCCAAGGCCCTGGCCGGCCTCCGGGTCGCCACCGTCACCTTCGCGGCGACCGACACCGCGGCGACCAGCACGTCGGCGACGGACACCCCGGCGACCGGCGCCCCGGCGGCCGCGACCCCGACGGAGGACGAGGCGTGAGCGCCACCCGCACCGTACGGACCGTCCTGGGCGACCTCGCCCCCGCCGAACTGGGCGTCACCGACTCCCACGACCACCTCTTCATCCGCAGCCCGCTGCTCCCTGGTCAGGAGCTGGACGACCCGGCCGCCGCCGAGGAGGTGCTGCGCGCCTACGCCGCGGCCGGCGGCCGCACCTTCGTCCAGTGGACCCCGTGGGGCATGGGCCGGGGCGCGGACGTCCTCGCCGCGCTGTCCCGCGCGACCGGCGTCCACGTCGTCGCCGCCACCGGCACGCACCAGGCGGCCCACTACCCCGAAGACGACCGCTCCGGCCCCACCCCGTCCGCCGACCTCGCCGAGCGCTTCGTCACCGAGCTCACCACCGGGCTCCCCGGCGCCCCCGAGGGCGTGCGACCCGGCCTGATCAAGATCGCCGACGACGCGGGCCCCCTGACCGCGCACACCCGCCGGACGACGGCCGCCGCGGCCGAGGCGCACCACGCCACCGGCGCGCCGATCGCCGTCCACCTCGAACCCGACGGCGACCCGCACGGCGTCCTGCGCCGGCTCCACGGACGGCACGGAGTCAGCCCCGACCGGATCGTCCTCGGCCACCTCACCCGCTTCACCGACCGGGCGGTGCACCGCAGCCTGGCCGCCGAGGGTGTGTTCCTCGCCCTGGACAGCCCCTCCCGGATCGGCCACCCCGCCGACCTCCAGGCCTTCGACGTGATCGCCGACCTGGTCGACGCGGGCCACGCCGACCGGCTGCTGCTGGGCGCCGACACCACCACGAGGACGGCCCGCGCGGTCGGCGGCCCCGCCCGGCTGCTCACCGACCTCGCCCCGCGGCTGGCCCGCACCTTCGGGCCGGAGCTGCCTGACCGGCTGCTGGTCGCCAACCCGGCAACCGCCCTGGCCGCGGACTGGCGCACCCCGTGAAGCCGGGCCCCTGAAGCAGGCCCTTGAAACGGCCCGCTGAGACCGCCCGCCGAGACCACCCGCGGAAACCGTCCACCGAAGCTGCCTGCTGAAACGATTTGCCGGAACCGTCCCTCCCGTGGCCGCGTCCGCCCGCCGGGGTTTGAATCCGCGAAGCCCCTGCCCGGACCACGCCCCGGCGAGGCGGTCCCGGCGATGCACTCGTGGCTCGCTCCCGCCGGCTCTGGTGGCCCTGCTCGACGACGCCCCGGCCGGGCTGGCCGGCGGGCTGCCCGGTACGGCGAACGGCGTGCGGGAGCTGCGCTCGCTGTGGGTGGCGCCCTGGGCGCGCGGGCGGGGCGTCGCGGACCGGCTGATCGAGGAGGTCGAGCGCTGGGCCCGCGCGGACGGCGGCAGCACCCTGCGCCTGGCGGTGCTGCCCGGCAACGAGGCCGCGCTCGCCCGATACCGCCGCCATGGCTTCGTCCCGCTCGCCGAACCCGGCGATCTCCTCGCCGACGGGACCACCCGGGAACTGCTGCTGGCGAAGCCGCTGGACTGACCGGTGCACGGGCGGAGCCCGGAGAACGCTGACGGGGCCCGTGCCGGATGGGGGATGGCACGGGCCCCGCCGTCAACCGGACCGGCGGCTCACATGTGGGTGCCGCCGTCGATGCGCAGCTCGGTGCCGGTGACGAAGGCGCCGTCGTCGGAGGCCAGCATGGCGATCACGCCGGCGACCGTGTCCGGGCCCGCGAAGCCCCGGCCGATGGCGGGGGAGAGCTTGGCGAGCAGGCTGAAGTCGGCGTCGGCGGGCAGGCCGGGGTTGTTGGTCATGCCACTGTCGATGCTGCCCGGCGCGACGCACACCGCGCGCAGGCCCTGCTTCGAGTACTCCGAGGCGATGGCGTGGGTGAAGGACTGGATGCCGCCCTTGGTCGCGGCGTACGCGGCCATGTAGGGGTGGGCGAAGCTCGCGGAGGTGGAGCTGAAGTTGACCACCACGCCCCGGCCGGTCGCCAGCAGGGCGGGGAGCGCCTCGCGGGTCATCAGGAAGGTGCCGGTGAGGTTCACCGCGAGGAGCTTGTTCCAGAACTCCAGGGTGGTCTCGTGGGTGTGCGAGGAGCGGAGGATGCCGGCCGCGTTGACCAGGACGTCCAGGCCGCCCAGGCCCGTGATCGCCTCGGCCACGCCCGTCACCACGGCGGACTCGTCCGAGATGTCCAGCACCTGGATGGTCAGGCGGTCGGCGGTGCCGTCGGCGGTCGCGCGGTCCAGGGTCTTCTTCAGGCCGTCCTCGTTGACGTCGACGGCGACGACGTTCCCGCCCTCGGTGAGGATCCGGTGCACGGTCGCCTGGCCGATGCCAGAGCCGCCGCCGGTGATCAGGACGTTCCGTCCGCTGAAGCGCTCCATGGTGGTACTCCTTCGTTCGTGGTCTCTCGACCTCAGGAGACACGGTACGCCTTTATGGCACGTCGTGCCAATAAGTCTCGATGTGCCATATAGGCGTGGTGCGTCATTATGGAGCCCGGGTGCGTACGCTGACCCTTGTGACCGGACGCCCGACCCTGACCCAGCGCCGCCGTGACGCCACCCGGCTGGAGATCGCCCGCACCGCCGCCGCGCTCTTCGCCGAGCAGGGCGCCGAGGCGACCACCGCCGAGGAGATCGCCGCCGCCGCGGGCATCTCGCTGCGCACCTTCTACCGCTACTTCTCCGTCAAGGAGGACGCCGTCGCCCCGCTGCTGGCGGCCGGCGGGCAGCGCTGGGTCGAGCTGCTGGCCGAGAGTCCGGCGGACCGCCCGCTGCGCGAGGCCTTGGAGCGCTCCGCGGTGGAGTCGCTGACCCCGGCCGACGATGCGGCCGTCGAGGCGATGCACTGGACCCGAAGCCTGCTGCGCGACCCCCGGCTGGACGGCACCTGGCAGCGGGTACACGCGGGATCGGAGGAGCGACTGCGGTCCGTCCTGGCCGAGCGCTGCCCGGTCGGCGCCGACCCGCTGGAGATCCGGCTGGCCGCCGCGGCGGCCACGGCGGCGATCCGGGTGGCCCTGGAGCAGTGGGCCGCCTCCGACGTGGCGGTCACCGGCCCGGGCTCCCCGCAGGACCTCGGCGCCCGCTGCATGCGCGAGCTCACGGCGGGGCTGCGGCTCCCCGAGCGGGCGGCCGGGGCGTAGCAGGCGGTCGGCGGCCGGCAGGCGACAGACGACGGGCGGCGGCTGACGGCTGACAGCTGACAGATTTCAGATGACAGACGACAGATAACAGAGTTCAGCTAACAGATTTCGAAATCTGTCGACTGAAACCCGTCCTCAGCCTTCCCCAGCCCCCGATCAGCTTCCTCCCAGCTCCCGCTAGGGTTGGACCTCACGCCCCGGTGGGGGAACCGGGGTGAACTCCTCGGATGTCCCTGAGCGGAGGGGGCGTGGAGTCCGAGGTGTGGGAGCAACTGGAACATGGGTCTGACGAGCCACAAGGTGCTGGCGCTGGCCGTGCTGGTCGCGGTCGTGATGATGGTCGGCACGGTCTGGCTGTGGCCCAGACTCGCCAGGAAGAGCTGGCAGGCGGTGTTCGGCCGGATCGGCGCGCTGCTCGCCACCCAGCTCACGGTGCTCGCGGCGCTCGGCCTGGTGGCGAACAACTACTTCGCGTTCTACAGCAGTTGGGACGACCTGCTGGGCACCGGCAGCACCGGCCCGGTGGTGATACACAACAAGGCGGACGCCTCCGGCCGCCTGCTGGTGGAGACCATAGGCCAGGCGTCGGTCAAGGGCGGCGGCGCGAGGGGCCGTGAACCCGGCCAGTCCGGCGAGATCCGCAAGGTCCGGATCGACGGCAAGGTGAGCCGGCTGTCGACCGAGGGTTTCGTCTACCTGCCGCCGCAGTACTTCCAGCCCGAGTACGCGCAGAAGCAGTTCCCGGCGGTGATCGTCAGCACCGGGTTCCCAGGAATCGCCGAGAACCTGATCACCCGCTTCAACTACCCGGGCGCCGCGCTCAAGCTGCTGCAGGAGGGCCGGATGCAGCCGACCGTCATGGTCATGCTGCAGCCCTCGCCCGCCATGCCGCAGGACACCGAGTGCGAGGACATCCCGGGCGGCGCCCAGTCCGACACGTACTTCACCAAGGACGTCACCTCGGCGATCCAGGCCAGCTACCGGGTCTCGCCCGATCCGCACGCCTGGGCCTTCATGGGCAACTCGACCGGCGGCTACTGCGCCGTCAAGATGGCCATGCGCCACCCGGACGTCTTCCCGACCGCCGTCGCCCTGTCCGGCTACTACGACGCCGCCGACGACCCGACCACCGGCGACCTCTTCGGCGGCAGCAAGCAGCGCCGCAACGAGGCCAACCTGATGTGGCGGCTGAAGAACATGCCGCCGCCGGACATCTCGGTCCTGCTGGCCGGTACCAAGAAGGGCGACGGCAACTACAAGCCGGACACCGAGGCGTTCATCGACGCGGTGCGGAGCCCCATGAAGGTCTCGTACAGCATGCTCGAGAACGGCGGCCACAACTTCGAGACCTGGAGCGCCCTGCTGCCGTCCTCGCTGGAGTGGCTGTCCCAGCACCTCAAGGTGCCGAACCAGCCCAGCCAGCCGAACCAGCCCGGCCGGCCGAACCCCTCGGGCCAGGCGAGCCAGACCGTCTGACGGCGACGGGAACGCGTCGAACCCCCCGGAGCCCAGGCCCCGGGGGTTCGACGCGTTCTACGGCCCGGCGCCGGTCAGGCCACCCGCTCCAGCGTCCCGGTGTGCAGCTGGCCGACCCGGCCGCCCTCGCCCTCGAAGGTCCAGAAGGCCCGTACGGTCAGCGCATTGAGGTCCATCACATGGCTGACGGTGATCCCGCTCTGCTCCGTCCAGCTGATGAAGTAGATCTCCGGCGCGACCTCGGCGACGTGCAGCCGCACGTCCTCCCACTGGCCGGCCGACTCGCCGAGGCCCTCCCAGCGCAGCCGAGTGCCGTCGGCCGAGTAGCTGTTGCGGAAGGCCGCGCCGTTGTCGGCCCGGAAGACGTAGGTACGGCCGGCGAAGGCGGGCAGGGACGCGGTCATGGTGGGGCGGGACCTCTTCTCGGGAGCGCGGGACGGGTCGTACGGGTCGTACGGGTCGTACGGGTCGGGCTCGGTGCACTTGTGCACCGTGGAAAACGCCAGGGCTCCAATTTATCCGACCGGGCGGACTCGGGCGGCCCCGCGCCACGGTACGGTCCGCCACCACCGCGCCGGCCACCGTGTGTGGCCGGCACATGGGCGGCGGCCGCACGCCGGTCCTAGCAGCCCTGGCTCGGGGTGCTGCCGACCGGCGGCAGCGACTGCTACCCGGGCTGAACCACCTGGAGCCGGCCTGGTCGCCGGAGGCCGAGAGCCAGGTGGCCGGCTGGCTCGGCTGAGCCCCGGGCCGCGACGACGTGGTTGATCAACTCGGCCACCACGCAGCGTCGTTGATCGACACCACTGTGAGCTGTGCGACAACCGGCCCGATCGGGTTGTCCGTTCACGGACGGCCTGCCTAGCCTGCAACCGTCGTCCGCCGTCGCGGACCCCGCCGCCGGGACGCCGAGTCCCGTCCACCCGTCGGCGAGCTGTCGAGCGCCACAGCGGACGGGAGCGGGGGAACCAAGGTCAGCGCCCGGCCCGTACGCACCAGTGTGCGGGCCGTGGCTAGGGGTGAAGCCGCTCCACAGGCGGCCGGGCAACTGCAGTCCGAATCCGACAGCTCACCTCGCAGGCGTCGCAGAGGACCCCCATGCACCAGCCTGCCCGGCGCCGCCGCGCGCCCCGCCACGCCCGTCCGTCCCACCGCGGCCGCAACGCCGCCCTCGCCGCCACCGGGGCGCTGGCGATCAGCGGCGCAGGCCTGTTCGGGCTGCCGTCCGTCGCCGGTGCCCAGGCCGCCACCGCCCCGACCGTCACCCAGGACCGGCTCGCTCCGGCCGCCATGGTCGCCGGCCAGGCCACCACCGCTTCGCTGAGCCTGCACTCCTCGGCCTGCTTCGTCGCCAAGACCGTCGGCGTCGGCGTCCGTGACGCGCGCGGCACCAACCTGGACTTCCCGGGCAACGCGACCAACGCGCGGATATGCCCGAGCGGGGTCGACTTCACCAGCGGTGCGCGCACCCTGCCGGCCGGGACGTACACCCAGTTCGGCTTCTGGCAGGACCTCGGGGGCGCCTGGCACAACCTGCCCTCGCAGCAGCTGGTGGTCTCCCGCACCGGCACGTCGACGCCGACCCCGGCCCCGACCGCCACCCCCAGCGCCAAGCCGTCGCCGACCACGAGCCCGACCACCGCGCCGACGCCCACGCCGACGACCAGCCCGACCACCACGCCGCCGCCGACCACGAGCCCGACCGCGAGCCCGACCACCACACCGACCGCGAGCCCGACGAGCCCGACCAGCCCGACCGCGAGCCCGAGCGCCACCGCGAGCCCGAGCACCCCGGCGCCGTCCTCCCCGATCGCCGGCAAGTCGCTGACCTGGTCCGACGAGTTCAACGGCCCGATCGACTGGGGCCAGCGCTGGGTCGGCGACAAGAGCACCTCGTACAAGTACGGGAACCACAACCCGGACGACAACAAGCTCGACTGGCTGAACAGGAACAACGTCACCGTCGCGAACGGCGTCGCCACCTTCACCGCCACCCCGGGCGGGCCCACCCTGGAGAACGGCCAGCAGTCCTGGAACACCGGTTTCCTGACCACCGAGGGTTCCGCCGAGGGCTTCCAGGTCAAGACCGGCGACTACGCCGAGACCCGGGTCAAGATGCCCTCCGTGGGCGGCGCCTGGCCCGCCCTGTGGACCTGGAAGAACGGCAACGGGGAGATCGACTCCTTCGAGTACCACCCCGACAACCCGAACCTGCTGGAGCTGACCAACCACGTCAACCCGAGCAACCCCGAGTACTACACCGACGCCAAGGCCGTCGCCAAGGACCAGTGGGTCACCATCGGCACCTACTACGGCGCCAACTCGGTGGACTGGTACGTCAACGGCGTCAAGGTGTACTCGGACAACAAGGGCGTGGGCGCCGGCTTCTCGGCGTACCTGATCCTCAACCTCTCGGTGGGCGCGGGCAAGTACCACCCTGCGCCGCAGGGGAACACCCCGATCACCTTCGCCGCCGACTACGTGCGCGTCTACCGCTGAGCCGTCACGTAGCCCGCCCCGGGTAGCCGAACCCGCACCACCCAAGACCAGCCGCTCTCAGGGACCGGCAGCCGCCTCGACCACCGCGCGTGGTCGGAACGGCTGCCGGTTCTTGCGTTGATCCCCAGGTGCGGCAGGTGAATTGACGTAGCGTCAGAATCAGGCGTCAGGGCGCCAGGACCTGCCCCAGCCGGGTCGCGATCTCCTGCATCACCGGTACCAGCGAGGACGCCCCCGTCTGATCCTCCAGCGCCCGGATCCGGGCCTCCGGGCCGGATACCGAGAGCGCGGTGGGCGTCGGCGCGCCCGGTACCGTGAGGGCGATGCAGCGGACGCCGATCTCCTGCTCCTGGTCGTCCACCACGTACCCGCGCTCGCGCGCCTCGGCGAGCTGGTCCATCAGCTCCTGCGGGTCGGTGAGGGTGTACTCGGTGTGCGCGGGCAGCGAGTTGGGGCCCAGGATCGCGCGCGCCTCGTCCTCGGGGAGCTGGGCGAGCAGGGCCTTGCCGACGCCGGTGCAGTGCGGCTGCACCCGCCGTCCGACCTCGGTGAACATCCGCATCGAGCGCCGCGACTGCACCTGCCCGACGTACACCACCTCGCCGCCCTCCAGCACCGCCAGGTTGGCGGTCTCGCCGGTGGCCTCCATGAGTTCGGCCAGGTACGGGCGGGCCCAGCTGCCGAGCAGCCGGCCGGCCGTCTCGCCGAGCCGGATCAGCCGGGGGCCGAGGGTGTAGCGGCGTGCGGTGTCCTGGCGGACATAGCCCTGCTGGACGAGGGTACGGACCAGTCGGTGGATGGTCGGCATCGGGAGGCCGGAGCTGGTGGAGAGCTCACTGAGGGTGGCCACGCCGCCCGAGTCGGCCAGCGCCTCCAGGAGTTGGAAGGCGCGCTCGACGGACTGCACGCCGCCGCTCGCGCGGTCGGCGCCTGTCGTCGATGCTGTGTCGGGGGTCGCAACCACCGGCGTTCCCTTCGCTGTCGGGGAGGAGTAGAGTCCCGGCGACTCTTCAACAAACCGTTGAAATTCTGTATCGCGGAAACTAGTCTCCACCTTACAGAATCGAACTCGCCGACAGGCGGGTAACGATCGAGGAAGTTCCCGAGGGCGTTCCCACCGGAGCCCCCTTCGCCAGGCTCAACCGTCTTAGGAGTGTCCTGCTCATGGCTGCAGATCAGGGGCCCTCCCCCAGCCTCCGGCCGGGGGTACCCCCAATCGCCTCCTCTACCGCCGCTCCGGTCGTCACTGTCGCCGGTCCGCGCGTCCATCGGGCGGAGGAGGTGCTCACCCCGGAGGCGGTCGCCTTCGTCGTGGGCCTCCATCGCGCCTTCGAGGGCCGCCGACAGGAACTGCTGGCCAGGCGGAAGAGCCGACGCGCCGAGATCGCCCGCACCGGCACGCTGGACTTCCTCCCCGAGACCGCCGACATCCGGGCCGGCGACTGGAAGGTCGCCGAGGCGCCGCGCGCCCTCCAGGACCGCCGGGTCGAGATCACCGGCCCCACCGACCGCAAGATGGTCATCAACGCGCTCAACTCCGGGGCGAAGATCTGGCTCGCCGACTTCGAGGACGCCACCTCCCCGACCTGGGAGAACGTGGTCAGCGGCCAGGTCAACCTGATCGACGCCTTCGAGGGCCGGATCGACTTCACCAGCACGGCCGGCAAGGCCTACACCCTCAAGCCCGCCGCCGAACTCGCCACCGTCGTGGTCCGCCCGCGTGGCTGGCACCTGGACGAGAACCACCTGCTGGTCGACGGCGTCCCGGTGGCCGGCGCGTTCGTCGACTTCGGCCTGTACTTCTTCCACAACGCCGCCCGGCTGCTCGCCAAGGGCGCCGAGGACCCCAACTCCGGCCCGTACTTCTACCTGCCGAAGACCGAGAGCCACCTCGAGGCCCGGCTCTGGAACGACGTGTTCACCCACGCCCAGGCCGAGTTGGGCATCCCGCACGGAACCGTCCGGGCCACCGTCCTGATCGAGACCATCACCGCGGCCTTCGAGATGGACGAGATCCTCCACGAGCTGCGCGACCACGCGGCCGGCCTCAACGCCGGGCGCTGGGACTACCTGTTCTCGATCGTCAAGAACTTCCGCGACGCCGGCGAGCACTACATCCTGCCGGACCGCAACAGCGTCACCATGGCCTCGCCGTTCATGGCCGCCTACACCCGCCTGCTGGTGCGCACCTGCCACAGGCGCGGCGCCCACGCGATCGGCGGCATGGCCGCGTTCATCCCCAGCCGCCGGGACCCCGAGGTCAACGCCGCCGCGCTGGAGAAGGTCAAGGCGGACAAGGACCGCGAGGCCGGCAACGGCTTCGACGGCTCCTGGGTCGCCCACCCGGACCTCGTCCCGGTCGCCCAGGCCTCCTTCGACGCGGTGCTCGGCGAGCGGCCGAACCAGAAGGACAACCCCGGCCCGGCCGAGCCGGTCACCGCCGCCGACCTGCTCGACATCGCCGGCGCCGGCGGCACCTGCACCCGGGCCGGGCTGCACAACGCCGTCCAGGTCGGCCTGCGCTACATCGAGGCGTGGCTGCGCGGGCTCGGCGCGGTCGGCATCTTCAACATGATGGAGGACGCCGCCACCGCCGAGATCTCCCGCTCGCAGATCTGGCAGTGGATCCACAACGGGGTCGTGCTGTCCGACACCGGCGAGAAGGCCACCGCCGAGTTGGTGCGCACCCTGGTCGCCACCGAACTGGCCGAGCTCCGCGCCGAGTCCGGCGACCAGGCCTACCAGGCCGGCCGCTGGCGCGAGGCCGCCCAGCTCTTCGAACAGGTCGCCCTGGCCGAGGAGTTCGCGGACTTCCTGACCCTCCCCGCGCTGCCCCTGCTGGGCTGAGTACCAACCTATCCGCCGGCGCCACCGCTGCCGCCTGCCGGGCTGTAGCAGTTCCACCGCCCAATGCTCCGTTCCGTACGGCGACGAATCCACCTGTCCTCTCGTCGCCGTGCGGAACGGTCTTTTCGTTCCGAGGAGTTCACCGATGGCACGCATCTTCTTCAACGGCCAGGCGATGGTCGGCGGACCGTTCCACGCCAAGGTCGCCGACGCCCTGATCGGCCCGGCCCGCACCGCGACCGGTTACCGCTTCTTCTCCATCGACCACAGCGGCGGGACGGACGTCTGCCCGGGGCTGCTGCCCGACCCGGCCGCCGACAGCGCGATCGAGGGCGAGCTGTACGAGATCAGCCTGGAGCGCCTGCGGGACGTCATCCTGCCGGGCGAGCCCAGGGAGCTGGAGCTCGGCGTGATCGAGCTGGAGGACGGCTCCGCGTGCTTCTCGATGCTGCTCGCCCGCGGCGAGGTCGAGCGCGGCGTGCACCGGGAGATCACCCACCACGGCGGCTGGCGCGCGTACCTGGGGACGCTGGGGCGCACGGCCTGAGGGCAGGCGCCGCAGCACACGCCGCGGCCCCGAACCCTCGCCGTGGGTTCGGGGCCGCGGTCCGTACACCCTGCCGGGTGTACGGAGTCCGGGGTGCGCACCGTCCCTGGGCGCCCCCGGAGCTCCTTGGTACCGGCCGGGATCAGACCGGCCGGGAGGCCAGTTCCTTGGCCGCGCGGGCGCAGGCACGCGCGATCCGGTCCTCGTTGACGGTGGTCAGCTCGCCCCTCTCGACCACGGCGTTGCCGTTGACGAACAGCGTCGCCAGCGGCGGCAGCGCGCCGAAGGTGAGGGCCGCGACCGGGTCCGCGATCGAGGAGTGCAGGACCCCGTCGATCCTCCACAGCGCCAGGTCGGCCAGCTTGCCGGCCTCGATCGAGCCGATCTCGTTCTGCCGTCCGAGCACCCGGGCGCCGCCCATGGTGCCCAGCCGCAGCGCCTGGCGCCCGGTCAGCGCGGTCGGGGAGCCGTGCAGCCGGTTGATCAGCAGCGCGTTGCGCAGCTCGGTGCCCAGCTCGCCGGACTCGTTGGAGGCGGTGCCGTCGACGCCGAGGCCGACGGGTACGCCGGCCCTGAGCATGTCCGGCACCCGGGCGATCCCGGCGGCCAGGCGGGCGTTGGAGGACGGACAGTGCGCCACGCCGGTGCCGGTCTCGGCGAACTTGGCGATGTCGGAGTCGTTCATGTGGACGCAGTGCGCCATCCAGACGTCCTCGCCGAGCCAGCCGACCGACTCGAAGTAGTCCGTCGGCCCCATGCCGAACAGCTCCTTGCAGAACTGCTCCTCCTCGGCCGTCTCGGAGCCGTGGGTGTGCAGCCGGACGCCCTTGCGGCGGGCGAGTTCGGCGGACTGGCGGAGCAGGTCGGTGGAGACCGAGAACGGCGAGCAGGGCGCCAGCGCGACGTGCAGCATCGAGCCGAACGAGGAGTCGTGGTAGCGGTCCACGGCGGCCTCGGAGGCGGCCAGGATGTCGTCCAGCTCCTCGACGGCGTGGTCCGGCGGCAGTCCGCCGTCCTTCTTGCTGCGGTCCATCGAGCCGCGCAGCGCGGTGAAGCGCAGGCCGAGCTCCTGGACGGCCTCGATCGAGGCGCCGAGGACGTCCCCGCCGTCCTTGGGGAAGACGTAGTGGTGGTCCGAGGCGGTGGTGCAGCCGGACTTGAGCAGGGCGGCGGCCGAGCCCTGGCTGGCGGCGTGCACGAGCTTCTCGTCGATCCGGGCCCAGGTCGGGTAGAGGGCGACCAGCCAGTCGAACAGGATGTCGTTCTGGGCGAGGCCGCGGGTGATCCACTGGTAGAAGTGGTGGTGGGTGTTGACCAGGCCGGGGGTGAGCAGGTGGCCCTCGCCGTTGATCCGGCGCACCACGTTGTCCAGCCACGCCGGGGCGGGGCCGTCGCCGACCGATTCGATCCGGTTGCCGAGGATGACCACGTGGCCGCGGGCGTACTCGGTGTCGACGGCGTCGACGGTGGCGATCGCGACGTTCTCGATCACGATCCGCTGGTCGGCGGGCGGGGGCTGGACTGCCATGGTGTCACTCCTATGGGGGAGGGCCAGGAGGGGCGCGCACTCAGCGGTGCGCGCCCCTGCCCGGACCGGTCAGGACGGTGTCGCCGTCGGCACCGTCGCGCCGGAGGCCTGGCCGGACCTGGATTCGGATCCGGGCCGGCGGGCTGCTCCGACGTGGTGGAAGAGCAGGTTGAGCAGGACGGCCATCACGCAGCCGGCCGAGATCCCCGAGTGCATCAGGGTCCGGACGGCCTCCGGGAAGGCGTCGTAGAAGGTGGGCACGGCGATCGGGACGATGCCGACCCCGAGCGAGACCGACACCAGGATGGTGTTGGCGCTGGACTCCATGCCGGCCTCCGCGAGGGTGCGGATCCCGCTCGCCGCGACCGTGCCGAACAGCACGATCCCGGCGCCGCCGAGGACGGGCTGCGGAACCAGGGAGACGACCGAACCGAGCACGGGGAAGAGCCCCAGCAGGATCAGGATGCCCCCGCCGGCCGCGACCACGAAGCGGCTGCGGATCTTCGTCAGCGCCACCAGCCCGATGTTCTGGGCGAAGGCACTGGCGGCGAAGCCGTTGAAGACGGGGCTGAGCGCGGTGGCCAGTCCGTCGGCGCGCAGGCCGGCGGCGAGCGTGGGTTCGTCGGCCTCGCGCTCGACGATCCTCCCGAGGGCGAGCATGTCGGCGGTGGACTCGGTCATCGAGACCACCATGACGATGCACATCGAGACGATCGCGGCGGCGTCGAACATCGGCGCGCCGAAGTGGAACGGGGAGGGGAGCGCGAAGATCTTCGCGTCCTGGACCGCGCCGAAGTCGGCCAGCCCCAGCGGGAAGGCGATCAGGGTGCCGAACGCCAGGCCGACGAGCAGGGACAGCTGCTGCCAGAAGCCGCGCAGCAGCCGATGGCAGAGCACCACCGCGACAAGGGTGATCGCGGCGAGGCCGATGGCCCGCATGGAGCCGTACCCGGGGGCGCCCGGCGAGCCGCCGCGCGCCCAGTTCACCGCCACCGGGAGCAGGGACACCCCGATGAGGGTGATCACGGTGCCCTGGACGACCGGGGGGAAGAACCGGATGAGCTTGCAGAAGTACGGCGCCGCGAGGAAGCACAGGACCCCCGCGACGATCACCGCTCCGAAGATCACCGGGAGGGCGTCCTTCGGTCCCCCTGTTCTTTCGATGGAGCCTTTGGCGATGGCGATCATGGGCGCGACGCCCGCGAACGACACGCCGTTCACGAACGGCAGCCGCGCGCCGATCTTCCAGACGCCGAGGGTCTGGAGCAGGGTGGCCAGTCCGGCGGTGAACAGGCTGGCCGAGATCAGCAGGGCGAGGTCGGCGGCGGAGAGCCCGACGCCGGCGCCGACGATGAGCGGGGGTGCGACGACCCCCGCGTACATCGCGGCGACGTGCTGGAGCCCGGTGGAGAACAGCTTCACCGGTGGCAGCACCTCGTCCACGGGGTGGGGTCCGGAGCCGGATGGCCCGCCGGGGAGGCGGGTTGACGTGCCGTCCGGGCCCGGGGTTCTTGCTGGGGTGGAACCGCCGTCGTTACTGCTGGTGTTGCTGGGTGCCATGTCGAGCCCCTCTTGTGCCCGTGGCTCCCGGCGCGCCCGTGGCGCTGGAGACCCCCGAGAGCGGGACGGCGGAGCAAGGATCCCTCGGGGCGCTTCTCCAGTGCCCCGGGCCGGCCGCCGTGAGGCAGACACGAACTCCGGTTGGTGGGGGTGGAGAAACAGGTGGTGCGGGAACGGGTGGTGCGGGAACGGGTGGTGCGGCAACCACCGGAACGGGTGGAACAGCCGGAACGGGTGGTGCGGGTGGTGCGGGTGGCGCCGCGGGTGGGGGTGGTCAGGCGACCGGGATGACCGGGACGACGCCCTCGCGGTGCACGGTGCCCTCGATCAGGCCGTACATGCGGTCCGCGGCGTAGTAGACCTCGTTCTCGTTCTTGAGTCCGAAGGGCTCCAGGTCGACGAGGAAGTGGTGCTTGTTGGGCAGTTCGAGGCGTACCTCGTCAACCTCGGCGCGGTTGTTGAGCACCCGGGTGCCCATCGCGTGCAGGGTCTGCTGCAGCGAGTAGGAGTAGGTCTCGGCGAACGCCTCCAGCATGTGCCGCTTCACGTGGGTGTAGGAGCGGTTCCAGTTGGGCTGGGCCTCGCCGTCGCGACCGCTGTAGCCGTACTTCCAGCGGGCGGTGACCTGGGTGGCGAGGATGCGGTCGTACGCCTCCTGCAGGGTGGTGTACTTGTCCTTGATGTAGCCCCAGAACTCCGAGTTGGTGGAGTTCATGACGATCAGGTCCTTCAGGCCGGAGATGACCTGGACCCGCTCGCCGTCGTAGACGATCTCGGTGGTGCGGGTCTCCTGGCCGTTGCGGACGAAGGAGTGGCCGACCTCCTCGGAGCCGATGAAGCGGGCCGAGCTGTCGGGCGTCCGGATCCGGTCCCAGGAGTACTCCTCGATCCGGATCCGGGCGCTGTGCACGACGCCGCGCTCGGTGTCGTCGACGAAGTGCCGGGCCAGCAGGATGCCGAAGGCCTCGGCCGAGTCGATGCCGTACTCCTTGGCGAAGGCGTAGACGGTGTTCTTGGTGGTGTCGGTGGGAAGGCAGTTGGCGTTCGACCCGGTGAGGTGGACGTCCTCGAACTCGCCCTGGAGGGAGACCGAGACGTTGAGGTCCTTGATCTCGTGCCGGGTGGAGTCGCGGTAGACCCGGACGATGCGGTTCTCCGCCTTGCCGTACTGGTTCTGACCGAGTACGTGGGCCATGACAGGCTCCTAAGCTTCCAGGTCGGTCTACTAGCTTCCGCGGTAGACCGAGTATCCGAACGGGTTCAGCAGCAGCGGCACGTGGTAGTGGTGCTGCTCGGGCGCGACCGTGAAGACGATCGAGACCTCGGGGAAGAACGGCGGCTCCGCGGACTTGAGCGCGTAGTACGCGCCGGTGTCGAAGAGCAGCCGGACGACCGAGCCCGCCTCCACGGCCGGCAGGTCCTTGACCCGGCCGTCGGAGTCCGTGGCGGAGGTGCCGAGCACCTGCCAGCCACCCTCGGTGTGCAGTGCGAGCTCGACCGGGACGCCCTCGGCCGGGCGGCCGAGGCTGGTGTCGAGCACGTGGGTGGAGATGCCAGTCATGGGTGAAGTGACCTTACTGATGGCAGAGGTGAAGGTGCGTCAGATCGTGACGGGCGACTGTCCGGGGGAGGGGCGGCCCGCCCACGAAGCATTCTTGACGATGAGTCAGGAAGCGTCGAGGAGGCGGTTGAGCCGGATGTCGTTGATCTTGCGCAGCTCACCCCGGACGATCTCCGCCTCGGTGGCGGGATCGTTGGGCTGGCGCGCGCGCAGGGCCGCGAGCATGGTGACCGCGGTGCGGCCGGTCGCGCAGATCAGGAACACGTGGCCGAACTTGGCCTCGTAGTCGGCGTTGGCCCGGCGCAGTTCGTCGAGGACCGCTTGGTCCACGCCCTGGAGGCCGGCCTGTTCGCGCTCGGAGGTGGCGTCGCCCGCCTTGGGCTGGCCGATCCGGGCGTGTCCGGCCATCGCGTCGCGCAGGTCCGCGCCGGTCAGTCCGGCCATCGCCGCCGCGTTGGCGGCGAGCAGGGCCTCCCGGCTGGACCAGGGCTCGGCCTCCGCGACCGCGGCGGCCCAGCGGGGGCTGGAGCATACCTCCAGCAGGATCTCCGTCAGGGCCGCGGCATCGGTCGCGGCCAGGGCGTCAAGGGCGTGGGGGTGGTTGGTCACGGGTGGACCTCCTGAAGAGTGGTGCCACCCGGAAAAGCTAGATCGGCCCCACCCGGCCGTCAACAGTTTGTTGAACGGTTGGTGGTTACGTTTTGAACCGGCCCGCGATACGGGGCCCTTTCGTGTGCGATTCGCCAAGTGTGCCCCGCCGAGGGCCGATCCAGACTTCTCGGCACCGGCGGGGTCACCCGTACGGCGGGCCGCCCAGGGCTGCCCGGTTCGTTCAGGAGGGCTTCGAGCCGTCCTGGCGGTTCAGGTAGTTGTACACGGTGAAGCGGCTGACGCCCAGGGCCGAGGCGACCGTCTCGACGCCGTGGCGCACGGTGAACGCGCCGCGCTCCTCCAGGAGGGCGACGACCCGCTGCTTCTCCCAGCGGTCCAGCTCGGCCAGCGGCCGGCCGTCGAACTGCCGGGTCATCTCGGTGAGCAGCCGGTCCAGTGCGCTGCTCAGGTGCGGCAGTCGGACGGCCAGGGCCGGGGTGCCCTCCCACTCCAGGACGACGTCCTCGGCCTTCGCCTCGTCCAGGGGGACGGGCGTCGCGCCGACCGCGTCCAGCAGCGGCTTGACCGCCGCGGCGAGCGGGTGTTCCACGTGCTCGGTCACGGCGTACCGCCCTCCTCGCCCAGCAGGCTGACCTGGACGGAGATGCGGGTCGCCCCGGCGTCCAGGGTCTCCCGGAGCAGCCGGGTCACCGCGGCGAGGACCTGCTCGGCCTCGCCCTCGGCGCCGGTCCCGAAGGGGCCGACGGACACGTCCAGGCCGGCCTCGTCGACGACCTTGCGGGCCGCCGCGGCGTGCTCGGGGAACGTGTCCAGTTCGAACGGTTCTGTCGTGAACTCCACCATCAATCGCACCTGCTCACTGTATCGAGCGGGGGTGGGCGGGGGCAGGGGCTGGGCGATCGAACAGTCGCGGGCCTGGTGGGCGGGCCCCTCCGGGCTTCTTCAACAAAATGTTGCGGCAGCCTTGACACCCGCTCGGCGGGCCGGAGATGCTTCCACCACACAGAATCCCTCTTCCGGATCGTGGAAGTTGCGGATGAAGGAAGAGAGAGTGAGAGGTGATGGACGTGACGGCGGCTGCCAAGCACGGCTTCACGGTCAACCTGTCGATCCTGTTCGGCGAACTCCCGCTGCTGGAGCGCCCCGCGGCCGCCGCCGCGGCCGGCTTCACGGCCGCCGAACTCTGGTGGCCCTTCGGCGCCGAGCACAGCCCCAGCCGGGCCGAACTCGACGCGCTGCGCAAGGCCTTCAGTGACGCGGGGGTCCGGCTCACCGGCCTGAACCTCCTCGACGACCTCAGCCTGGGCGCCCGGGGCACCGTCTCGGTCCCGTCCGAGCGGGACCGCTTCCGCGCCAACCTCCCGGTCGCCGCGGAACTCGCCGCCTCGCTCGGCGCCACCGCGCTCAACGCGCTGTACGGCAACCGGGTCGAGGGCGTCGAGCCGGCCGAACAGGACGCGCTCGCGCTGGAGAACCTGGTGCTCGCCGCACGGGCGGCGCACGAGATCGGCGCCGTCCTGCTGATCGAGGCCCTCAACAAGGCCGAGTCCCCGGACTACCCGCTGGTGTCCGCAGCCGCCGCCGTCGAGGTGGTGGACAAGGTCAACGCCGCCACCGGCCTGGGGAACGCCCGGTTCCTCTGCGACCTCTACCACCTGGCCAAGAACGGCGAGGACCTGGCGGCGGTCATCGACACCCACGCCGACAAGATCGGCCACGTCCAGATCGCCGACACCCCGGGCCGCAACGAGCCCGGCACCGGCGAGCTGGACTTCGAGGACCTGTTCGCCCGGCTCAGCGCCGCGGGCCATCGGCCGGTCGGCGGCTCTGCCGCGGGCGGCCTGATCGGCCTGGAGTACCGGCCCTCCACCGGCGTCAGCGCCGACAGCTTCGACTGGCTGCCGCGCGAGCTGCGCGCGGCCCGGTAGGCCGACGGACCCGTCACGGTCCGAAGCGCCGACGGCCCGGTCAGGCCGACGGACCCGTCAGGCCGCCGCGGCCCCGGTCGGACCCGGCGCGGCCCGGCACGCCACCCCTCCCCACCCGCACACGTAAGGAACCCGACGCGATGAGCGCCTCCCGCAAGATTGCCTTCGTCGGCCTCGGCATCATGGGCAAGCCCATGGCCGTCAACCTGGTCAAGGCCGGCCACCACGTGACCGGCTTCGACCTCTCCCAGGCCTCGATCGACACCGTGATCGCGGCCGGCGGCCACGGCGCCGCGAGCATCGCGGACGCGGTGAAGGACGCCGAGGTCGTCATCACCATGGTCCCGGCCGACCCGCACGTCGAGGCGGTCATCCTCGGCGAGGGCGGCGTCCTGGAGAACGTCCGGCCGGGCACCCTGGTGATCGACATGTCCTCGATCACCCCGCAGACCTCCATCAAGGTCGGCAAGGCCGCCCGGGAGAAGGGTGTGCGCACCCTGGACGCCCCGGTCTCCGGCGGCGAGGCCGGCGCCGTCGAGGCGGTGCTGTCGATCATGGTCGGCGGCGAGGCCGCGGACTTCGCCGAGGCCGAGCCGCTGTTCGACGCGCTGGGCACCACGGTCGTCCACGTCGGGCCGGACGGCGCCGGCCAGACCGTCAAGGCAGCCAACCAGCTGATCGTCGCGGTCAACATCCAGGTGCTCGCCGAGGCTGTGGTGTTCCTGGAGAACGCCGGGGTCGACCTCGCCGCCGCGCTGGACGTGCTCGGCGGCGGCCTGGCCGGCTCCACCGTGCTCAACCGCAAGAAGGCGAACATGCTCAACCGCGAGTTCGCCCCCGGCTTCCGGATCGACCTCCACCACAAGGACATGGGCATCGTCACCGACGCCGCCCGCGCCGTGGGCGCCGCGCTGCCGGTCGGCGCCGTGGTGGCCCAGCTGGTCGCCTCCGCCCGGGCCAACGGCGACGGCTCGCTCGACCACTCGGCGCTGCTGCGCGGCGTCGAGCGGCTCTCGGGCCGCGAGGTGGTGTAACACCTCCCGAAAGCTCCTCCTGGTGGCGTGTACCTGATCCGGTCGTGCCCGCGCCACCAGGAGGCCAGACCCGACCGGCGCGCGGGCCGGGGCTCATCCGCCCGCCCGCCGGTCGACCCAAGCCGGTGACACGCACACCCTTCCCTGGGGGCACTTCGGTCGTGCCGATCGCGTGTCGCCTGGCCCCCTCCCCGCCGAGGGGAGCCCCTCGTACGTCGGAAGCGGGACGAGGGGAAACGGCGGGGAGGGGGCGCACCACCCCTTCCGCGGGCCCCGGCCGTGCCAACCGCGCGGGGGTCGCGGTCCCGGGGCCACCGGACCCATGCTTGTCGAACCACTGCCACACCCGCACGGAAGTGAGGACCACCGATGCCCCCCACCCCCCACCAGGGCCACGTGGTCGTAGCGCCGGACAAGTTCAAGGGCACCCTGGAGGGCGCCGAGGTCGCCGCGAGGATCGCCGCCGGCATCCGGCGCGCCGCGCCCGGCACCGAGGTCCGCGAACTGCCCGTCGCCGACGGCGGCGAGGGCACTCTGGCCGCGGCGCTCGCGGCCGGCTTCACCCGCGTCCCGGCCAAGGTGACCGGCCCGACCGGCCTGCCGGTGGACGCCGCGCTCGCCGTCCGCGGCGACACCGCCGTGGTCGAGCTGGCCCAGGCCTCCGGGCTGGCCCGGCTGCCCGGCGGCCGGACCGCCCCGCTCGCGGCCGGCTCCTACGGCGTCGGCCAGCTGATCGGCCGGGCGGTGTCGATGGGCGCCAAGCGGATCGTGCTGGGCCTGGGCGGCAGCGCCGGCACGGACGGCGGGGCCGGCATGGTGCAGGCGCTCGGGGTCCGGCTGCGGGACGCCGACGACGTCGAACTGCCGCCCGGCGGCGCCGCGTTGCGCCGACTGGCGCGGGTCGACCTCGGTCCGCTGGCCGAGCTGCTGGCCGGCGTGGACGTCGTGGTCGCCTGCGACGTGGACAACCCGCTGCTCGGCCCGCGCGGCGCCACCGCCGTCTACGGCCCGCAGAAGGGCGCCGACGGGAACGACCTGGTGGTCCTGGAGCAGGGGCTGACCCGCTTCGCCGACCAGGTCGCCGCGGCGACCGGACGGGACGTGCGGGAGGCCCCCGGCGCCGGGGCCGCGGGCGGGGTGGGCTTCGGCGCCCTCGCCCTGCTCGGCGCCACCATGCGACCCGGTATCGAGCTGCTGCTCGAACTGCTGGGTTTCGACGAGGCCGTGCGTGGGGCACGCCTCGTCGTCACCGGTGAGGGCTGCCTGGACGCTCAGACGCTCCATGGCAAGGCCCCCGCCGGAGTCGCCGCGGCGGCTGCCCGGGCGGGGGTTCGGGTGGCTGCCGTGGCGGGGCGGCTGGAGCTGTCCGAGCCCGAGTGGCGGGCGGCCGGCTTCACCGCCGCGATCGCGCTCACCGACCTCGCCGAGCAGCCGGGGGACAGCATGACCAAGGCCGGGGAACTGGCCGAGGTGGCGGGGGAGCGGTTGGCCGGGGCGCTGCTGCCGGGCTGAGCCCTCGTACGTTCCTCCATTGACGTTTTGTTGAAGGCGGGCCTAGGCTCCCGGCAATCCTTCGGTTCCCGCCACGCCGACGACCCGCGCCAACGACCGCGCCAGCCGCTGACTCCGACCGTCCGCGAGTGCCTCCCGGGCCCGCGCGGTCCGGTGTGTCCCCGCGTACCCCTGAGTGCCCCGTTCCCCACCCAGTTCCAGGTTTCGGAGGTCCCCATGCCGTTCAGCCAGCCAGCGGTGATCCGCTCCCGTCGGGCGGTGCTGCCCGACGGCGAGCGCCCCGCGGACGTGCTGATCCGGGGCGGCAGGATCGAGCAGGTCGCCGCCCACGGCTCCCTCGCGGTCGGCGACAGCGAACTGGTCGACCTCGGCGACACCGCCCTGCTGCCCGGCCTGGTCGACACCCACGTGCACGTCAACGAGCCCGGCCGCACCGAGTGGGAGGGCTTCGCCACCGCCACCCGGGCCGCCGCGGCCGGCGGCGTCACCACGATCATCGACATGCCGCTCAACTCCGTCCCGCCCACCACCACGGTCGCCGGGCTGGACGTCAAGCGGAAGACCGCCGAGGGGCAGGCCTGGGTCGACCTCGGCTTCTGGGGCGGCGCCGTCCCCGGCAACCTCGCCGACCTCGAACCCCTGCACCGGGCAGGCGTGTTCGGCTTCAAGAGCTTCCTGGCGCCGTCCGGCGTGGACGAGTTCCCGCACGTCGAGGCCGCCGACCTGGAGGCCGCCCTGGCCGAGCAGGCCCGGATCGGGGCACTGGCGATCATCCACGCCGAGGACCCGGCCGTGCTGGCCGCCGCACCGCAGCAACCCGGCGTCCACTACCGGGACTTCCTCGCCTCCCGGCCGGCCGGCGCGGAGACCGCGGCGGTCGCCCACCTGCTCCACACCGCCCGGCGCACCGGCACCCGGGTGCACATCCTGCACGTCTCCTCGGCGGCCGTGCTGCCGCTGCTGCGCCAGGCCCGCGAGGACGGCGTACGGGTGACCGCCGAGACCTGCCCGCACTACCTGACCCTCGCCGCCGAGCAGGTGCCGGACGGCGACACCGCCTTCAAGTGCTGCCCGCCGATCCGCGACGAGGCCAACCGGGACGCGCTCTGGGAGGCCCTGGCGAACGGCGAGTTCACCGCCGTCGTCTCCGACCACTCGCCGTCCACCCCCGACCTCAAGCTGCTGCCCGAGTACGGCGGCAGCGGCGACTTCGCGGCGGCCTGGGGCGGCATCGCCTCGCTGCAGTTGGGCCTGCCCGCGATCTGGACCGAGGCCCGCCGTCGCGGCCACACGCTGGCCGACGTGGTGCGCTGGATGTCCTCCGGACCGGCCGAACTGGTCGGCCTCACCGGCACCAAGGGCGCCATCGCGGCGGGCTGCGACGCCGACCTGGTCGCCTTCGACCCCGACGGCGAATTCGCCGTCCACGCCCGCGCGTTGCACCACCGCAACCCGGTGACCCCGTACGCCGGACGGACCTTGCGCGGCGCCGTCCGCACCACCTGGCTGCGCGGCCGTGCGGTGGACACCGGCGCCGAGCCCTTCGGCCGGCAGCTCACCCGGCCCGCCGACTCCCGTTCCGTCGAAGGTTCCTGAAACGGCACCGCTCCCTGAAACGGCACCGCTCCCTGAAACGGCACCGCTTCCCGAACCGCCGAGCTTCCCCAACCGCCGAGCTTCCCCAACCGACCGAGCCTCCCGAACCGCCGAGCTTCCCGAACCGCCACGTCTTCCGAGGAGAGTCAGTGACCACTGCCGACACCCCGAGCGCTCCCTTCACCGAGCTGGTCAACCTGGCCTCCCGACTGCTCGGCGCGGGCGTCGTCGCCACCAATGAGGACACCTTCGCGGACGCCGAGAACCTGCTGGTCGCCAAGCCCGCCGAGTTCCGCCCGCACACTTTTGGCCACAAGGGCCAGATCATGGACGGCTGGGAGTCCAAGCGCCGCCGTGGCGTCTCCGCCGAGCAGCCGCACCCCACCGACCAGGACCACGACTGGGCGATCGTGCGGCTCGGCGTCGGCGGCGTGATCCGCGGCGTGATCGTCGACACCGCCCACTTCACCGGCAACTACCCGGAGAGCGCCACGGTCGAGGCCGCCTCCGTCCCCGGGCACCCCTCGCCCGAGGAGCTGCGGGCCGCCGAGTGGACCGTCATCGTGCCGCGCACCCCGCTCCGGGGCGACACCGCCCACGAGTTCGCCGTCCAGGACGACGCCCGGTACACCCACGTACGGCTCGCCATCTTCCCGGACGGCGGCGTCGCCCGGCTCCGGGTGCACGGCGAGGTGCTGCCCGACCCGCGCGAACTGGACGGCCTCACCTTCGACCTGGCCGCCCAGGAGTACGGCGGCGTGGCCGAGGCGGCGTCCGACCGCTACTTCTCCTCCCCGCACAACCTGAACGCTCCCGGTCGCGCCTCCGTCATGGGCGAGGGCTGGGAGACCCGGCGTCGGCGCGACAAGGCCAACGACTGGGTGCAGATCGCCCTGGCCGGGGGTGGTGAGGTCCTGGCCGCCGAGGTGGACACCACCCACTTCGTCGCCAATGCCCCCGGCTGGGCCGACCTGATCGGCTTCGACGCCTCGACCGGGCAGGCTGCGACTTCACAGACACCGGCCGACGGCGAGTGGTTCGAGATCCTGCCCCGTACCCGGCTGCAGCCCGACACCCGGCACCGCTTCCGGCTCGACCCGGGCCGCCCGGTGACCCACGTGCGGATCAACGTCTACCCGGACGGCGGCCTGGCCCGCCTCCGGCTCACCGGCCGCCTCACCGAGGCCGGCCGCGCGGCCCTCGCGCTGCGCTGGTTCAACGCCGTCCCGGCCGTCGAGGCCGCCACCGCGCTCACCGGCGCCGGCCTGACCGCCGAGGAGGCCGCCGCGCT
>NZ_MECK01000616.1 GCF_014596465.1 Streptomyces sp. CBMA123
CCGCCAGCCGGACCGGACGGCCGGCCACCGCCGGGTGCGCGGCGACCTCGGCGACCAGCGGGAAGCCGCGCCAGCCGGGGATGTTGACCGGGCTGACGGTGCCGCCGGCGAGATCGACCGGTCCCGCGCTGCCGATGCCGACGGCCGTCACGGCGGCCCACTCGGGGGTGCCGGCGAGCTGGTCCAGCACCTTGTGGACGACGGCGAGTACGGCCGCGCCCGGCTCCCGCGCCGGGGTGGGCAGCTGGAGCCGGTGCCGCAGCCGGCCGGCGTCGTCGACCAGTGCCCCGGCGATCTTGGTGCCGCCGATGTCGACGGCGGCGAACAGCGGGGCGGTGGACGGCATGGCGGGCTCCAGGGGTCGCGGGGGCGGCGCCCCGGGCCGCGCGGGGCCGGGGCGCCTGTGGGGCTTCACGGTACGTCGGTCAGCGGGCCGCGCTGAGCCGCAGGGTGACCAGCTCGAACGGCCGCAGCGCCAGCCGGACCGCGCCCTCCGCCACCGTCACCTCGCCGCGGGTGCCGTCCCAGGGCCGTTCCAGCAGGTCGCAGGGGACGGCGCCGCCCAGCGGGAAGGACGTGGAGAGCCTGCCGCGGGCCCGGCCGCCGCCCGCCTCGTAGACCCGGACGATCAGGTCGCCGCTGCGGTCGTCGGCGAGCTTGACGGCGCTGACCACCAGGGCGTCGTTGTCGACCTCGACCAGCGGGGCGACGTGCTCGGCGCTGCCGGTGACCCGCCGCTCGGGCAGGCCGATCCGGTAGCCCTCGCGGACGGCGTCGCCGATCGCCGCGCCCGGGACGAGCGCGTGCCGGAAGCGGTGCAGGCCCTGGTCGGTCTTCGGGTCGGGGAAGCGCGGGGCGCGCAGCAGTGAGAAGCGGACGGTCGTGGTGGTGCCGCCGTCGGCCGGGCGCACGGTGCGGGTGACGTCGTGGCCGTAGGTGGAGGCGGTGACCAGGGCCACGCCCCAGCCGGGCTCGTCCAGGTGGACGAAGCGGTGGTTGCAGGCCTCGAACTTGGCGGCGTCCCAGCTGGTGTTGGTGTGGGTGGGCCGGTAGAGGTGGCCGAACTGGGTCTCGGCGGCGTAGCGCTCGGTGTGGACGTCCAGCGGGAAGGCGGCCTTGAGGAACTTCTCGGTCTCGTGCCAGTCGACCTCGGTGTCGATGTCGAGGCGCTGCTCGCCCGCGCCCAGGGTGAGGGTCTGGACGACGGTGGAGGAGCCGAAGGAGCGGGCGATCCGGACTTCGGCCCGGTCGTCGGTGGCGGAGGCGGTCAGCGAGTCCACGCCGGTCAGGTCGGTGACGGTGTTGCGGTAGAACTGGTCGACGTCCCAGGCGTCCCACATGTTGGGGAAGTCCGGGTGCAGCTGCAGCAGGTTGGCCCGGCTGCCGGGGGCCACGCTCTCCCGGCCGCTCGCCGTCTCCACCACCGAGGCGATCAGGCCGTCTGCGTCGACCACCACCTCCAGCAGGCCGTTGCGCAGGGTGAAGCCGCCGCCGTCGAGCGGGGTCACCGTGCAGGCCGGGCCGTCCGTGGCGGCGACGGCCGCCCCGCCCGCCGGGACGGCCGAACGCGGATGCGGCGCGCCGTTGAACACCAGCTCGCGCCCGCCCTCCGCCGCCCCGGCCAGCGCCTGCTGGGCCGCGCCGATCAGGGCCTCCAGCTCCTGGGCCAGCGCCGCGTAGGTGGCCTCGGCCTCGCGGTGCACCCAGGCGATCGAGGAGCCGGGCAGGATGTCATGGAACTGGTGCAGCAGCACCGTCTTCCAGATCCGGTCCAGCTGCTCGTACGGGTACTCGGCGCCGGTGCGCAACGCGGCGGTGGCGCACCAGAGTTCGGCCTCGCGCAGCAGGTTCTCGCTGCGCCGGTTGCCCTGCTTGGTCCTCGCCTGGCTGGTCAGGGTGGCCCGGTGCAGCTCCAGGTACAGCTCGCCGACCCAGACCGGCGGGTTCGGGTACTCGGCCTCGGCCTTGGCGAAGAACTCGGCGGGGTTCTCCCAGCGGACGGTGGCCGAGCCCTCCAAGTCCCGCAGGCGGGCCGCCTTGGCGACCATCTCGCGGGTCGTGCCGCCGCCGCCGTCACCCCAGCCGGTCGGCGCGATCGAGTGCCGGGCCACCCCCTTGTCCTTGAAGTTCCGTGCCGCGTGGGCGATTTCGCTGCCCTTCATGGAGCAGTTGTAGGTGTCCACGGGCGGGAAGTGGGTGAAGATGCGGGTCCCGTCGATGCCCTCCCAGAGGAAGGTGTGGTGCGGGAACTTGTTGACCTGGCTCCAGGAGATCTTCTGGGTCAGCAGCCACTTGGAGCCGGCGTTGCGGATGATCTGCGGCAGGCCGCCGGTGAAGCCGAAGGTGTCCGGCAGCCAGGCCTCGTGGTTCTCGATCCCGAACTCCTCCAGGAAGAAGCGCTTGCCGTGGACGAACTGACGGGCCATCGCCTCCGAGCCGGGCATGTTGGTGTCGGACTCGACCCACATGCCGCCGGCCGGGACGAACCGCCCCTCGGCCACCGCCTTGCGCACCCGGGCGTACACCTCGGGGCGGTGCTCCTTGATCCAGGCGTACTGCTGCGCCTGGGACATGGTGTAGCGGAACTCCGGCTCGTCCTCCAGCAGGGCGGTCATGTTGGCGGTGGTGCGGGCCACCTTGCGCACCGTCTCGCGCAGCGGCCACAGCCAGGCGGAGTCGATGTGGGCGTGGCCGATCGCGCTGATCCGGTGCGCGGACGGCGCGGCGGGCGCTGCCAGGACGGCCGTCAGCTGCGAACGGGCCTCGGCGGCCGTCCCGTTGACGTCCTGGAGGTCGATCGCGTCCAGGCAGCGCTCGACCGCGCGCAGCACCTCCCAACGGCGGGCGCCGTCCACCGGCAGCTCGGCCATCAGCTCGCCGAGCACCTCCAGGTCCAGCGACAGCTGCCAGACGGTGTCGTCGAAGACCGCGAGGTCCATCCGGGCCAGCTGGTACTGGGGCTGGTCGCCGGCCGTCTCCTTGTCGCCCAACTCGGTGGGAAGGAAGGGGTGGTAGTCCAGGATGACCGGGTTGGCGGCAGCCTCGACGTGCAGCAGCACCTGCTCGCCGCCGGCCGCCGGGGTGGCGATCCGCACCCACTGGTTGCGCGGGTTGAGGCCCTTCACCGGGCTGCCGTCCGGGCGGTAGACCAGGCCCTCGCACTGGAAGCCGGGCATGTTGGCGTCGAAGCCGAGGTCGATCAGCGCCTCGACCGTCCGGCCGGCCCAGGCCTCGGGCACGGTGCCGGACACGGTCAGCCAACTGGTGCCCCAGGGCGCGCCCCAGGCGTCGCCGACCGCGATCGGGGTGCGCGGCGCGGCCAGGCCCTCGGCGACCGGGACGGGCTCGCCGGGGGCGGTCCAGATGCCGACCTCCAGCGGGACGGACTCGGGGTAGACGGCGGGGAGGATGCGCTCCTCCAGGACGCGCTTGAGGCGGGACTCGACGAGGGTGCGGTCATCGTGCATGTCGGCAGGCTCCGTTGCGTGGCGAGGGACAGCGCTGGCTAGAGAGAACGTACGTCGGAGGGGTGGACCACCTCGGTGATGCCGCGCGCGGCCAGGTGCGCGCGGTCCCCGGCGCGTTCGGCGAGCACGGTGGTCGGCCGGGCGCCGGCCTCGGCGAGGCGCATGAAGGCCTCGTACACCGGGCCGCCGGGGCCGCAGTCCGCGCGACGGGGGGAGGTGACCTCGTCGCCGGTGGCGACCACCACGGCGGTGCTGCGCGGTTTGGGCGGCTGCCAGCCGCGGCGGGCCTCGGCGGCGGCCTCGGCGAGCCGGGCGCCGGCCGGTTTGACGCTCCGGTCGGTCGTCAACAGGCCGAGGCTGTACTCCAGTTCGGGGAAGTCGGCGAGCGAGCGGTCCACGTCGTGGGAGCACCACCAGGTGACGCCCCAGACGTCCGGGCAGTCCAGCACGGCCTCGACGGTGGCGCCGGTGAACCGGGCCGCGTCCCCGGCGGTGATGTGCGGGGCGGGCGCGCCGACCTCCTGCAGCCAGACCGGGCGGGCCGGGTCCTCGGCCCAGGCCTTGGACAGCTCGACCAGGTACGCGGCGTGCTGGGCGGTGGCGGTGGAGTGGGCGCCGTAGCGCTGGGCGGTGCCGTTGAACACCCAGGAGTGCACGGCGGTGGCGGCGCCGAGGCGGGCCGAGTGCCAGGGGGTGAACGGGTGCCCGTCCAGGTACCAGGCCGCGTCGTAGGAGGCGTGCAGGTGCAGTCGGCCGGGCGCGCCCTGCTCGCAGGCGGCGAGCATCCGGCGCAGCCAGGCCTCGGCCTCGGCCGGGGTGATGCGGTCCGGGTCGGGGTGCGGGGCGCCGGAGAACTGGTTGATCTCGTTGCCGAGCGTCATCCCGAGGAAGTTCGGCCGCTCGCGCAGCGCCTCGGCGAGGGTGCGCAGGTAGGCTGCCTGGCCGTCGAGGACCTCGGGGTCGGTGAAGAGGTTGCGGCGGTGCCAGGTCTGGGTCCAGGACGGCAGGAAGTCGAAGCTCGACAGGTGGCCCTGGAGGCCGTCCACCGCGACGTCCAGGCCGCGTTCGCCGGCCGCGTCCACCAGGGCCGTCAGCTGCTCGACGGCGCGCGGGCGGATCAGGGTGCGGTTGGGCTGGAACAGCGGCCAGAGCGGGAAGACCCGGACGTGGTCCAGGCCGAGGGCGGCGATGGAGTCGAAGTCGGCGCGCACGGCGTCCAGGTCGAAGTCGAGCCAGTGGTGGAACCAGCCGGAGCTGGGGGTGTAGTTGACGCCGAAGCGCGGAGCCTGCGGGGCGGTGCTCGCGGGGGCGGTCGCAGGGGTGGTGGCGGTGGTGGTCACAGGCGCGGTCGCGGGGGTGGTCACGGTGGGCTTCCTCAACTCGTGTGGGCCGTAGGGGAAATGGGCTATCCCTTGACGGCTCCCTCCTCGACGCCCTTGAAGAAGAAGCGCTGGCAGACGGCGAACACCACGACGATCGGCAGGAAGGCGATCATGGTGCCGGCGGCGATCAGCCGAGGGTTGGCGGAGAAGGTGCCGTTGAGGTACTGGAGCCCGACGGTCAGGGTGTACTTCTGCGGGTCGTTGAGCACGATCAGCGGCCAGAGGAAGTCGTCCCAGGCGCCGATGAAGGTGAAGATGACGATCACGCTGAGCATGCCGCGCGCGTTCGGCAGGCCGATGTGCCACAGCCGCTGCCAGACGTTGGCGCCGTCCACCAGCGCGGCCTGGTCCAGTTCGAGGGGGACGGCGGCGAAGGCGGTGCGCATCAGCAGCACGTTGAGCATGGCGATCGCCCCGGGCAGGGCGACGCCGGCCAGGCTGTCGGCCAGGCCGAGGCCGCGCACCAGCACGTACTGGGAGACGATGGTGACCTCGCCGGGCAGCACCAGGGTGGCCAGGAAGAGGCCGAGGACGAGCCTGGCGCCGCGGAAGCGAAGCCGGGCCAGGGCGTAGCCGGCCAGGGTGCAGCCGACCACGTTGCCGGTGATGCAGACGGCGGCGACGATCAGCGAGTTGAGGGCGTACGTCCACACCGGGATGGTGTCGGCGACCTTGCCGAAGTTGCCGAGGGTCGGCTGCTCGGGCAGGAAGGCCGGGGTGCGGGTGTAGACGTCCTCGGCGGGGCCCTTGAGGGCGGTGGACAGCTGCCACAGGAAGGGGCCGATGACCAGCAGCAGGACGAGCAGCAGGAGCAGGTAGCGGGCGGCGGTCCGGGCGGGGGACGGCGAGTTGAAGCCGCGGGCCGGCTTCGGGTGGAGGGTGGTCACGGGCTCAGGCCGCCTTCCGGTTCAGCCGCATCAGGAACAGCATCGGGCCGAGGGTGATGACGAACAGCAGCAGGCTCAGCGCGGAGGCGTAGCCCAGGTGGCCGTTGAAGCCGCGGCTGTACATCTGGATCAGCA
This sequence comes from Streptomyces sp. CBMA123, assembly GCF_014596465.1. Classification (GTDB taxonomy): domain Bacteria; phylum Actinomycetota; class Actinomycetes; order Streptomycetales; family Streptomycetaceae; genus Kitasatospora. The sequence continues at coordinate 5,872 of NZ_MECK01000616.1, forward strand.
TCACCACCGACATGTCGCGGCCACCGGGGCCGCCCTGTCCGTTGGAGAGTACGTACAGCTCGGAGAAGACGCGCAGGGAACTCACCGAGATCAGCGCGGAGATCAGCACCATGGTCGGACGCACCCCGGGCAGGGTGACGTGCCAGAAGCGGCGCAGCGGGCTCGCGCCGTCCACGGCCGCCGCCTCGTGCAGCTCGCGCGGGACGTTGGCGAGCGCGGACAGGTAGATGACCATGTAGTAGCCCAGGCCCTTCCAGACGGTCAGGGCGATCGCGCTGAACAGCAGCAGCCAGCGGTCGGTGAGGAAGGAGACCGGGGAGTCCGCCAGACCGCTCTGCTGGAGCAGGCCGTTGACCAGGCCCCGGTCGTCCAGCACCCAGCCCCAGACCAGCGCCACCACGACGGCGGAGGCGATCACCGGGGTGTAGAAGGCGGTGCGGAAGAAGGTGATGCCGGGGATCCGGCGCTGGACGAGCAGGGCGAGCAGCAGCGGCAGGACGGTCAGCAGGGGGAGGCAGACCAGCATGAAGACGATGCTGTTGAGCAGGGCGTCGGCGAGCTGGGCGTCGTCCAGCAGCCGGCCGTAGTTCTCCAGGCCGGTGAAGTGCCCGCCGCCGATGGGCTTGGCGTTGGTGAAGGAGAGGATCACCGTGTTGACGGCCGGCCAGAGGTTGAAGACGGCCAGCCAGAGTATCGCGGGGCCGGCGAGCAGCCAGGGGGTGAACCAACGCCGGTGGGTCATGCGGGTGCCTTCCTGGGGCTGGGCCCTGGGCCTTCCGGGGACCGGGGCGGTGCAGGTGATTCCCGGGGGCGGCGGGTGGGGGACCGCCGCCTCGCCGGTACGGGTTCGCTACGGGCTCCGGGCGTGGTGGGGTCAGCCCTTGAGCAGCTTGTCGCACTGCTCGACGGCGGTGTCCAGCGCCTGCTTGGAGCTGGTCTGGCCGCTGATGGCGAGGGCGAACTGCTGCTTGACGATGGTGCCCATCGCGTCGTCCACCTCGACCGGCTGGATCAGCTGGGCCTTGGCGAGCGAGTTGAAGGCCATCACCTTGGCGTCGCCCGCGTTGCTGCCGTCGCTCTTGCTGAAGAACGGGTCGTTCGCGGAGGCCTTGGTGGACGGGAAGACGCTGGTCAGGTGGGCGAAGGCGGCCTGGTTCTCGGGGCTGGTGACCCAGCGGGCGAGGGCGACCGCGGCGGCCGGGTTCTTGGTGTTCTTGGGGATGGACAGGCCCTGGACGTACAGCGGCGGGGTGCCCATCGCGGGGGAGGGGACGACCTTCGGCGCGAGGGTGGGGTTGTCGGTGGCGAGGCTGGTGATGAAGTTGCCGCCGCCGGTGGTCCAGGCCGCGGTGCCGGCGCTGAACAGCTTGGAGTTGCCGGCGTAGGTGTCGGTGAGCACCCCGTTCGGCATCAGGCCGTCCTTGAAGGCGTCGCGGTACTTGTCGAGCAGCGCGGCGGCCTCGGGGGTGTTGAAGGTGAAGGACTTGCCGTCGTCGGCCAGGATCTTCACCCCGATGTTGTAGAGGTCGCCGAGGCCCGGCTTGCGGCTCATCAGATAGGTCTGGCCGCCGGACTTCTCCTTCATCACCCGGGCCTGGGCGATGAGTTCGTCCAGGTTGGCCGGGGGCTTCGCCGGGTCCAGCCCGTTCTTGCCGAGGAGGTCCGAACTCCAGTAGTTCACATCGGTGTTGAGGTACCAGGGGTAGCCGAAGGTGCCCTGGTACCCGTGGTAGCGGTAGGCGTCCACGCCGCCGGCCACGTACTCGTCGGCGAGCTTGGGGTCGGCCTTGGCCACGTCCAGCAGGACGTCCTTCCTGGCGAGCGGGAAGGCGAAGTCCGGCGGGAGGTTGACCACGTCGGGCAGGGTGCCGGAGGCGGCCTGGCTGAGCACCTTGTCGGCGTAGCCCTCGCCGGGCTGGTCCAGCCAGTCGACCTCGACGCCCGGGTACTTCTTCTTGAAGCCGTCGATCACGCCCTGCATGTAGTCGGTGAACTTGGGCTTGAGCGACCAGGTCTGGATCGAGACCTTGCCCTTGACCTCGCCGGTGGCGGCCGCACTCGCCACGCTGTCGCTGTTCTTGGTGTCTCCGGAGCCGAGTCCGCAGCCGGTGAGGGCCGCCGCGGTGAGGGCCGTCGTGGTCAGTGCCGCCCAGATTCTTCGCATGAGGGTCTCCCGGTCCTGGGGGTGGGTGGGGGATCGCGCCGGGCTCGGGGCTGTGCACCGGGGGTGGTGCACCGGGGGTGGTGCACCGGGGGTGGTGCACCGGGCGTGGTGTACCGGTGGTGGTGCGTCCGGGGTGGGTGACCGCGCCGAGCTCGGGGTTTGCGTGTTCTTGGGTTGTGTCGGGTTTCGGAACCTGACTAACTAAACCGGTCTAGCTCTGGCAGGGACTATGCTCCCGCCTAAACTTGGCTGTCAAGAGAGGAGTCGGGTTCCGTGGGCAGACCGACGATCGCCGACATCGCGCGCCAGGCCGGTGTCTCCAAGGGCGCGGTCTCCTTCGCGCTCAACGGCCGCCCGGGTGTCAGCGAGGCGACCAGGGACCGCATCCTGCGGGTCGCCGAGGAGATGAACTGGCGCCCGCACAGCGCCGCCCGGGCCCTCGGCGGGGCCCGGTCCGACGCGGTCGGCCTGGTGATCGCCCGCCCCGCCCGCACCATCGGCGTCGAGCCGTTCTTCAGCCAACTGCTCTCCGGCCTCCAGGCGGTGCTCTCGGCCAGCTCGGTCGCCCTGCACCTGATGGTGGTCGAGGACACCGCCGCCGAGATCGAGGTCTACCGGCGGTGGGCCTCCGAGCACCGGGTGGACGGCTTCATCGTGGTGGACCTCCAGGTCAGGGACCCGCGACTGCCGGTGCTGGACGAACTCGGGCTGCCCGCCGTCGTACTGGGCGGGCCCGGCAAGGGCGGCAACCAGCTGCGGATCTGGGCCGACGACCGGGAGGCGATGCTCTCCATCGTCGACTACCTGGCCGCCATCGGGCACCGCCGGATCGCCCACCTCGCCGGGCTGCCGCACTTCCAGCACACCCAGCGCCGGATCCGCGCGCTGCGTGACGCCTCGCGCCGGCTCGGCCTGGAGGAGGCCGTGTCGGTGCCCACCGACTTCAGCGACGCCGAGGGCGCGGCGGCCACCCGCACCCTGCTCTCCCGGCCCCGACGGCCCACCGCGATCGTCTACGACAGCGACGTGATGGCCGTCGCCGGGCTCGGCGTGGCCGGGGAGATGGGCGTCGCGGTGCCCGGGGAGCTGTCCATCGTCTCGTTCGACGACTCGGTGCTCGCCCGGATCGTCCACCCGCCGCTGACCGCGCTCAGCCGCGACACCTTCGCGCTCGGCGAGCAGGTCGCCCGCAGCCTGCTGGAGGCGGTGGACGGCGCGGGGGCCGGGCGGGACCTGCAGATGCCGACGCCCCGGCTGACGGTACGGGAGTCGACCTCGCCGCCGGCGGGTGCGTCCCAGGGCGGGTAGCTCGGTCGAGTGGTTGCTGCGCGGGCCGTTGACAGTCGTTCTGAACCGGTTTAGCCTCGCTGCGCCGAGCGGGCTCCGCCCTGGGCGCGTACCGGCCCCGGCCGCCCGCCCGGCTGCTCGTTGCGCCTCCCCCGCTCGGTACCGGCACCTCCGCATGCAGCCGGGCCCCCGTCCCTGACGGCGGGCCCGCCCCCACCCCCTCCGCTCGATCGGAGCCACCGCATGTCACGACGCCTCCCCCTGCTGCTCAGCGCCGCGCTCGCGACGGCCGCGCTGGCGGCCACGCTGACGGCCGCCCCCTCGGCCGGGGCCGCCCCCTCGGCCGGGGCCGCACCGAGACCGGCCCCGGCGCCCGCCGCCGCTCCCGCCGGTTCGGGCAGCCAGCCGTACGCCTCGTACTGGTACCCCAGCTCGATCCTCACCTGGGACCCGGCCACCGACCCGGACGCCCGGTTCAACCGCTCCCGCGTCCCGCTCCAGCCGCGCACCAGCGACCCGGCCCTGGCCGCGAACCCCAACGCCCGCGCGGGCGAAGGGAAGATCGCCTCGCTGGTCTCCTTCGGCCCCACCTCCAACAACCCCTCCCAGGGCTCCGCCGACCCCAACTACTACGCCTTCGGCTACTGGCAGTACGTCGACAAGCTGGTGTTCTGGGGCGGCTCGGCCGGCGAGGGCCTGATCCTCGCGCCGAACCCGACCGTGATCGACGCCGCCCACCGCAACGGCGTCAAGGTCTACGGCACCGTCTTCTTCCCGCCCGCCGCGTACGGCGGCCGGCTCCAGTGGGTGCGCGACTTCGTCCAGAAGTCCGGCGGCCGCTACCCCGTCGCCGACAAGCTGGCCCAGGCCGCGAAGTACTACGGCTTCGACGGCTGGTTCATCAACCAGGAGACCGGCGGCGGCGACCAGGCCCTCGCGGGCGACGTGCGCGACCTGATGCAGTACACCAAGGCGCAGAGCGACACCGAGTTCATGTGGTACGACGCGATGACCACCTCCGGCGCGGTCGACTGGCAGAACGCCCTCACCTCCGCCAACTCGCCGTTCCTCCAGGACGGTCCGAAGCGCACCGCGGACTCGATGTTCCTCAACTTCGGCTGGACGCCCGACGGCCTGGACTCCTCCCGCACCCTGGCCCGGCAACTCGGCCGCAGCGAGTACGAGTTGTACTCCGGCATCGACACCGAGGCGAACGGCTACAACACCTCCGTCGACTGGAACACCCTCTTCCCGTCCGGGCACCCGCACACCACCTCGCTCGGCCTCTACCGCCCCGAGTGGACCTGGAAGTCCGCCACCGACCGGGCCGACTTCTACGCCAAGGACGCCCGCTACTGGGTCGGCGCCGACAACGACCCGTCCCGCACCGACCTCTCCAGCAGCTGGCCCGGCCTGGCCGGCTACGTCGCCGAGTCCTCGCCGATCACCGCCAAGCCCTTCGTCACCAACTTCGACACCGGCCAGGGCGACTTCTACAACGCGGCCGGCACCCGGGTCGCCACCGGCGGCTGGAACAACCTCTCGTTGCAGGACGTCCCGCCGACGTACCGCTGGGTGGTCGACTCCAGTGGCAGCAAGCTCAGTCCGTCGGTCGACTTCACCGACGCCTACCAGGGCGGCTCCTCGCTGCGGCTGACCGGCACCCTGGACTCCACCAACACCGTGCGGCTGTACCAGACCAGCCTGCCCGTCGCCGCGAACACCAAGCTGGACCTGGTGGTCAAGACCCCGGCCGCCGGCCCGACCAAGCTCAAGGCCGCGGTCTCCTTCACCGACACCCCGGGCAGCTTCACCACCGTGGACGTCGGGGGCAACTCCGGTACCGGCTGGGAGCGGCACACCCTCGACCTCTCCCGGTACGCGGGCCGGACGATCTCCCAGCTCGCGCTCCAGGTCGACGGTTCGGATCCGGCGTACGACCTTCGGGTCGGCCAAGTCGCCCTCTACGACGGGTCGGTGAAGGCCCCGGCCGCGCCGAGCGCACTGACCGTCCTCGGCGCCAGCGACGTGACGGCCGGTGCCAGCCAGTCGCTGCGGCTCTCCTGGACGGCGGCGCCCGGCGGCAACGTCCACCACTACGAGGTGTACCGGCGCAACGCGGACGGCAGCCGCACCTTCCTGGGGGCCACGCCCAACGACGCGTACTTCGTCGGGCGGCTCGACCGGGCCGGCACCGAGACCGGCACCACCCTGGACGTCGAGGCGGTGTCGACCACCTACGGCCGCTCCGATGTCGCGTCCACCACGGTGAGTTGGGACGGCTCCCCGCCGTCGACCTCGACCGACCTGGCGCTGAGGCGCCCGGCCACCGCCTCCGGCCAGTGCAACGCCGACGAGGGCCCGGCCAAGGCCGTCAACGGCAGCGTCAGCGGCGGGACCAGCGACAAGTGGTGCACCCTGACGGCCGCCAAGTGGCTTGAGGTGGACCTCGGTTCGGCCAAGAAGCTGAACAGGTTCGTGGTCCAGCACGCCCAGGCGGGCGGCGAGAGCGCCGCGTACAACACCCGGGACTTCACCATCCAGGTGCGCTCCAGGACCACCGACCCGTGGACGACGGTCGCCAACGTCACCGGCAACACGGCGGGCACCACCACCCACCCGGTGGACACCACCGCCCGCTACGTCCGGCTGGCCATCACCAAGCCCACCCAGAACAGCGATCCGGCCGCCCGCATCTACGAGTTCGAGGCCTGGGGCCAGTAGGCCTCCGTACCGAAAGGATCACCCCCGTGCCGGTCACCACCATCACCGCCGTCGAGAGCACCGACCTGTTCACCGGCCCCGAGGACGCCCCGCGCCAGCTGCTGCGGGTGACGATCGAGGGGCCGGCCGCCCGGATCACCGTCAGCGGGACGGGCGTGCGCGGCGAGGCGACCGGCACGGGGCTGGTCGAAGTCCCCCTGGAGATCACCGGAGCTGCCGTCGGCACCCGACTTCCCGTCACCGTCCGGGCGTTGTCGAGTGAAGCCGCCGCCGTGGTGGAGGTGGCGGAGCCCGGCTGGACCATGTTCCTGGTCTCCCACTTCCACTACGACCCGGTCTGGTGGAACACCCAGGCCGCCTACACCTCCCCGTGGGAGCTGCTGGCCGCCGACGCCACCACCCGGCCGCTGTGGGAGCGCAACGGCTTCGCCCTGGTCGACGCCCATCTGGACCTCGCCCTGCGGGACCCGGTGTACAAGTTCGTGCTCGCCGAAGTCGACTATCTCAAGCCGTACTTCGACCAGCACCCGGAGCGGCGCTCGGTGCTTCGGGCGCTCATGGAGCGCGGACAGGTCGAACTCGTCGGCGGCACCTACAACGAGCCGAACACCAACCTCACCGGCGCCGAGACGACCATCCGCAACCTCGTCTACGGCATCGGCTACCAGCGCGACATCCTCGGCGGCGACCCGCAAACCGCCTGGCAGCTCGACGTGTTCGGGCACGACCCGCAGTTCCCCGGTCACCTCGCCGCGGCCGGCCTCACCGGTAGCGCCTGGGCCCGCGGGCCGTTCCACCAGTGGGGCCCGATCCAGAAGAACTTCCGCCAGGGCAAGGACGACGCCCGGGTGATGCAGTTCCCCAGCGAGTTCGAGTGGATCGCGCCCGGTGGGGAGGGCGTGCTCACCCACTACATGCCGCACCACTACTCGGCGGGCTGGTGGATGGACTCCTCGCCCGACCTCGCCACCGCCGAGCAGGCCGTGTACGAGCTGTACCGCAAGCTCAAGCCGGTCGGGGCGACGAAGAACCTGCTGCTGCCGGTGGGGACGGACTACACCCCGCCGAACAAGTGGGTCACCGCGATCCACCGCTCCTGGGCCGACAAGTACCTGTGGCCGCGCTTCGTCTGCGCCACTCCGCGCGACTTCCTGGACGCCGTCCGGGCCGAACTCGCCGCCACCGGGCGCCGGCCCAGCCCGCAGACCCGCGACATGAACCCGGTGTACACCGGCAAGGACGTCTCCTACATCGACACCAAGCAGGCCCAGCGGGCGGGCGAGGTCGCGGCGGTGGACGCGGAGAAGCTCGCCGCGCTGGCCGTCGTCAACGGGCTCGGGAGCTACCCGGCCGCCGCGCTCGACAAGGTGTGGCGCCAACTCGCCTACGGCGCGCACCACGACGCGATCACCGGCTCCGAGTCGGACCAGGTGTACCTGGACCTGCTGGGCGGCTGGCGGGAGGCGTACGACCTGGCCTGCGCCGTCCGGGACGCGGCGCTGGACGCGCTGACGGCCCGGATCTCCACGGCGGACTTCGGGGCGGCGGGCTCGGGTCCGGCGGACTTCGGTGCGGCGGTGGTGGTGACCAACACGCTGTCCTTCGACCGGACGGACCTGGTGGCCCTCGAACTCCCGGACGGTGCCCGGTCGGTGCGGGTGCTGGACGAGACGGGCGCGCCGGTGCCGAGCGCCGTCGACCGGGGGACGCTGCGGTTCCTGGCGCAGGACGTACCCGCGCTCGGCTGGCGCACCTGGCGGCTGGTGGAGGGCGCCGCCGAACCGGTCTGGACGGCGGCGGAGGGCGTGCCGATCCAGGGCGGCACGAGCGGGGCCTGCACCATCGAGGGCGGCCGGTACCGGGTGACGGCCGACCCGGCGCGTGGCGGCGGGCTGTCCTCCGTCTACGACCGGCTGCACGACCGGGAGTTGATCCAGGACGGCCGGATCGGCAACGAGCTGCGGGTGTACGAGGAGTACCCGCAGCACCCCGACTTCGGCGAGGGCCCCTGGCACCTGGTGCCGAGCGGGCCGGTGGTCGGCTCCGGGAGCACCGCCGCGTCCGTCCGGCGGGAGACCGGCCCGCTCGGCGAGCGGCTGGTGATCGCCGGCACCGTCGACGACGTCCGCTACGAGCAGACGGTGACGCTCTGGCGCGGCCTGGACCGCGTCGACTGCCGGACCAGGGTCCTCGACTACTCCGGCGCCGACCGGCTGCTGCGACTGCGCTTTCCGGTGGACGTCCCCGGCGGACTGCCGGTCAGCGAGGTCGCCGGGGCGGTCGTCGGGCGCGGCTTCGCGCTGCCCGACGTCGACTCGGCGGAGGCGCCGTGGACGCTGGACAACCCGGCCAACACCTGGTTCGGGCTGGGCGCCACCGCGCGGGCCGTCCTCACCTCCGCCTCCGGCGAGGTCACCGGGGCACGGGCACTCGGCGTGGCCGAGGTGGTCGTTCCGACGCTGGACGACGCCGCCGACGCCCGCCCGCTGGTGGTCGCCCTGGCCCGGGTCGGCGTCACCGCCACCACCTCGGGGGCGGACTGGGCGCGGTACGGCTGGCTGGACGTGGACTCCAACCTGCCGGACTTCCGGATCGTCGTCGGTGGACCGGAAGTCAACGACGCCGCACGGGAGTTGATCGAACGCGCCGGTGAGGAGTACGCCGCCGCGCTGAAGGCGCACGGCGCGGTGTGGGTGCCCGCGCTCACCCCGCTCGCCGAGGTGTGGCGGCCGGACGCCGACCTGCGGGACCTGCGCGCGCTGCCGGCCCTGGTGGTCACCGACGTGCCGGCCCTGGTCGACGACCTCGCGGACGCCCGGATCACCGCCGTCTGCCCGGTGCCCGTCACGGATGAACTCGCCGACCACACCGTGGCGTTGCTCAGCTTCGGTCTGCCCGGCTTCGCGGTGGACACCACCGGCGCGCTCCACCTGTCGCTGATGCGCTCCTGCACCGGCTGGCCGTCCGGCGTCTGGATCGACCCGCCCCGACGCACCCTGCCGGACGGAGCCTCCTTCCAACTCCAGCACTGGACCCACGAGTTCAGCTACGCGCTGGTCGGTGGCGACGGTGACTGGCGAACCCAGACCCTGCCCGCGCAAGGGCAGGAGTTCAACCACCCGCTGTACGCGCGGCTCCTGGACGCCCAGGACGGGCCGCTGCCCCGGACCCTGTCCTGGCTGCGGGTCGAACCGCAGCGCGAGGTGCTGCTGGGCGCGCTCAAGCCGGCCGGGAACCCGATCGCCCACGGCTCGGCCGCGCCGGCCGGGGGCGAACTCACCGTCCGGCTGGTCGAGTCGACCGGCCTCGGGCGGACGGCGCGCCTCGGCGGCGCACTCGGACTGGACGACGTACGGCCCGCCGACCTGCTCGAACGGCCGCTCGCCGCCACCGCTGACGCTCTCGACCTGGCCGGGTCGCAGATCGCCACCCTGCTGGCGCTACCCGGGGTGACGGGCCGGGCCGGCAGCCCCGTGCTCGGCCCGGTCGCCGAACCCGCCCAGCCCGTCCACGCCCGCTACTGGCTGCACAACCGGGGCCCGGCGCCGCTCGGCTACCTGCCGGTGTCGGTCGGGGCCTCGCCGGGGCTGCTGCGGACGGCGGGGGAGGCGGTGACGCTGTCGGTCGCCCTCTCCTCGCAGCTGCGGGACGCGGCGGTGGAGGGTACGGCGGCGGTGCTGGCGCCCAAGGGGTGGACCACCAGCGTCGGCAGCCGACCGTACCGGCTCCCGGCCGGTGGACACCTGCGCTTCCCGGTGACCGTGACCCCGCCGGCCGGTGTTCCGGCCGGCCTCCACTTCGCCGCCGTCCGGATCGAGCACGACGGGCAGCAGATCGAGGACGTGGTGACGATCGCGGTCGGCGACCTGCCCGAGCTGCTGCCCGTCCCCGGCGAGGCCCCCGAGGACTGGACGGCGGCGCAGGGCACCAAGGCGGCGACCGGCCGGGACACCGGCCTGTCCGTCGACGTCTCCGCCGAGACGCTGCGGGTCGCCCCCGGCGGCCGGGCCGACCTCACCCTGACGCTGACCAACCGCACCCGAGGCGAGATCCGGGGCGAGCTGCAGCTGGTCTCCCCGTGGGGCACCTGGGAGGCGATCGCCGAGCCCGTCCGGGGCTTCACCGTCCCGGCGGACTCCTCGGTGACCGTCGACTTCGCCGTCACCGCCCCCGAGTCCATCGACCCGGGCGCGTACTGGGCCCTCGCCAAGATCATGTGGTTCGGCCGCTGCCAGTACGCCCCGACCGTCGCCCTGGTGGTGGAGGCATGAGTCTCGGCCTGCTCGACGGACAGCCCCTTTCCCGGGCGGCTCTGGACGAGCGCCTCGCCGCCCTGCGGACCGGCCCGCGCTCCACCGCCCTGCCCCAGCCCGGTAGTTCGGAGGACCGCCAGCTGGTCCGGTGGGTCGCCCAGGTGCTGCTGACCGAGGCCCTCTGCGAGGCGGTCGCCACCGAGCGGGCCCTGCCGGTCGCCCCGGTCGGACCCGCCCGGCTCGATCAACAAGCCGCCGTCGAACTCGGCTCCATCACCGCCGCCGCCTACGAGGGCAGCGCCGCCGTCCGGGCCGTCTACCAGGACGTCACCGCCGGCATCGACCCCTCACCTGCCGACCTGGCCCACTACCGGAGCATGACCGCCCGCCCACCGGCCACCCGCTGGCACCTCGCCCTCCCCGACGGCAGCTTCGAAGCCGACCCCGACACCCTCCCGACCGCCCTCGCCGAAGCCCTCCGCACCGCCCCGCCGGGCGAGTGGGTCACCATCGGCCCCTGGACGGCCATGCTCCTCGCCACCCTCGCCATACCGCAGAATCCCGACCCCACCCCCACCCTCCGCGAAGCCGCCCGCCGAACGGAGTTCGTCCGCTGGCTCGACTACCAACGCGCCCAACGCCTCACCCTGGTACCGGGATTGGAACACCCCGGCGACCCGGCCCAACCCGACAACCACCACCGCCACTGAGCGGCACCGGTCAGGCCCGCCGCGCTCGCCCCGAGCGCGGCGGGCCCGATGGCTTCGTCAGGCTGCGACCATGATTCGTGCAGTGGTGTTCGACGTCGGTGAGTGCTTGGTGGACGAGACCCGGGAGTACGGCACCTGGGCGGACTGGCTGGGCGTGCCTCGGCACACCTTCGTGGCCCAGTTCGGTGCCGTGATCGCGGAGGGCCGCGACTACCGCGAGACGTTCCAGGTCTTTCGGCCGGGTTTCGACCTGTACGAGGAGCGCGAGAAGCGGGCGGCGGCCGGTCAGCCCGAGGCATTCGGCGAGGACGACCTGTATCCCGATGTCCGCCCGGCCCTTGTACGGTTGAGGGCGGACGGGCTCTGGCTCGCGATCGCGGGCGAACCACCGCTGCCCACCCGGGAGTTGGTCGCCGGGGCGGCGGGAGTGCGGGCCCGGGCCGCGCTGGAGGCGGGTGACCCCGTCGAGGCGGTGCGGATCCACCTGCGCGACATCGTCCGGGTGCCCGCGAGCATGGTCGACGCGCTGCTCGCCGACCGGGGTGCGCGAGCCGCGTGCTCCGCCTTCGCGGCGGCGCAGATCGCGGACGACGAGGCGATCGACGCGCTCGGCGTCGGTATCGAGCGCTTCGCGGGCCTCGAAACCCCCACGACCCTGATCGAGGGGGACCAGAGCCCCGCCCACCTGCGCGAGCGCCTGTCCGACCTGGCGGCGACCCTGCCCAACGCGCGGGTCGTCACGCTCGCCGGCCAGGGGCACGTCGCCCACGTCGTGGCTCCCGCCGTGCTGGCTTCCGCGATCCGGGAGACGGCGGGGCAAGTCCTCCGGGCATGAGGCTCAGTCGGCGCTTCGGGCCCCAGGGGACGGTTCGTCGGAGGACCGCTCTTCGAGGGCTCCGAGGAGGGCCGAGGCGACGAGGGCGACGGCGCGGTCCTCGTCGTGGGTCAGTTGGCGCAGGACCTCCTGCGCATCGGTGCCCGGCAGTTCGACCAGGGCCTGGGTGAGGCGGATCCGGGTCGCGGAGTCCGCGGTGGGGGAGGCGAGTTCGTCGGCCAGTGCGGTGGTGATCCGGTCCCGGGAGCCTGGGTGCCGGGAGCCTGGGTCCCGGGACAGCGTGCCCAGGACCTCCGCCGCGTCGACGTCGTAGGAGCCCTCGACCACCATGGCGACGAGCGTCGGCACGGCCGCGGTCACGCCGCGCCTGCCCAAGGCGAGTGCGGCGTGCCTGCGTACGGTCGGGTCCCGGTCCCCGAGGGCGTCCGCGAGTACGGGGGTCGTGCCCGGGGCTTCGGGCATCTCGGTGATCGCCCGCACCGCGCGGCGCCGGACGTCGACGTCGTCCGACCGCAGGCCGGCGGCCAGGGCCGCCATGCCGTCCCCGCCCGAGCGGGCGAGCGCCCAGCGCAGGGCGCCCGCGACGTTGGGGTCGGACTCGGACAGCACGGCCCCGGCCAGCAGCTCCGCGGGTACCGGCACACCCTCCGGACGGGTCAGGACGGCCTGCTGCCGGCGCGCGGCGCTGGTCGAGTCGAGCCCTTGCAGGAGCTCCACGATGCGCAGGACGTCCTGCCAGCCGGTGGGCGCCGACGCATCGACCGTGCGGAGCCGCCTGAGCAGCTCCTGTTCCCGCTCCAGACGGTCCTCCGCCCACCGGATCAGGTCGCTGACCAGCTCGGACGGCGTGAAGGCCGGATCCTCCAGCGCACGGGCGACCTGCTTGAGCGAGAGCCCGAGGGACCGCAGGCTCTCCACGTGGAAGATCCTGCGGACGTCCTCGTCGGAGTACTCGCGGTAGCCGCCGACGGTGCGGCCGGTCGGTCGCACCAGGCCGAGGGCGTCGTAGTGCCGGAGCATCCGCGTGCTCACCCCCGAGCGGCGGGCGACGTCACCGATCAGCACGCCGGGGTCTCCGCGGCCTCGGCGGCGGAAGCGATGACGGCTGCCCGTTCCGGGCCGAGGGCGGCGAGTCGCTTCGCCTCGAAGAGCGCCGCGTCGAACCCGGTCTCCGGGTCCCGAAGGAGCAGCACGGTGGCATGGGCGTGCTCGGCCACCGCCGGGTCGGGGTCGGCCGCGGCCTGCTCCAGGGCGGGCTCGGTCACGGGGCCGAGGTCGACGAAGGCCCGGCTCAGGCTGAGCTGGACGTTGCGGTCGCCGCGGCCGAGTTGCCGTACCAGTTCGTCGGCCAGGTCCGCCTTCCCGTCCTCGGGGACGAGGACGACCGCGACCCGCCACGCCGTCCGCGCGACCTCGTCGTCGGCGTCCCGCAGCATGTCGCGGGTGATCCAGGCCCACGCGCTCTTGTCGCCGATCTTGGAGAGCGTGTGCAGGGCCTGACTGCGGGCCTGGGCGTGCTCGGAGTCGAGTTCCCGGCGGATCCGGGGCAGGGTGACCTCGGACGGGAGGCGGGTCAGCGCCCAGGACAGCATGTCCCGTACGAAGAAGTCCGGTTCGACCGCGCACCGTTCGACCAGCGCCTCCAGGAGGCCGGGGTCGGGGTTCGAGCCGACCGCCAGGGCCGCCTGGAGTCGGACCGACGAGTCCTCGGTGCCCAGGGCCTTGACCATGCGGGTGTGCTGCTCGGTTCCGTCTGTGGTGTTGATCGGGACCACCTCCTGCGCCCAGTGGACACCTTGTCACGGTGACAAGGTCAAACCGTTCTGCGGTCAGGCTGGGCCCTGCGCCGCGATCCGCAGCGCGACATCGATGTGGCTGTACCCGGGGATGGGCGACCCGACGGCCTTCTCGTACCGCACCGCGTCGGCGAGCCCGAGCTTCTCGCCGGTGGCGAGGGTCCGGTTCGTCGTCCACAGAAGCATCCGCAGCTGTTCGTTCTCGACGCCGAGGATCCGGGCGGACGACTCCAGCGGTACGCCGGTGCCCGCGCGCCAGTCGGCCACCGCAGACCAGAAGTCGCCCACGGTGTCCCAGCAGATCGCGCTGCGGGGGCCGAGCAGCGGGCGTATGCCGTCGAGCGGCCGGAAGGTGTCGAGGCGGTGGGACGCCAGGTTCTGGAGGTTCTCCAGGAACGCGACGACGAATCCGTACTCGGCCTGGTCCTCCAGGAGTTCCTCGACGGCCGCCAGGATCTCGGCGGTCGCGCCGTGATCCCGCCGGGCCGCCCGGAAGGCGACCTGGCGGGACACCTCCAGATCGTCGGTGTCGTCCACCGATCCGGGCTTGACGCCCGCGAGGTCGAGGAGCCGCTGGGAGCGCCCGACGGGGCGACGGCGCCATGGGAGCCGCATCGGCAATCCCCCTGTCTGCTTGCAGCGACGGTGATCATGGTCGCTTGGTGTCGGTCAGCATGACACGGCGTTCCCAGCAGATCGACTACGGGGGACCGGCAACCAGTCGGGCCACCGGCTTTGCCGTCGAGGGCGGCCTTCGCTCTGCGGAGCGAAGGGCCGCCCGGTCAGGTGGTGTGGTGGTCGAACTCACCGGCTTTGACGCCTTGGAGGAGTTCGGCGAGGTTGGCGGAGGTGGTGCGGACGACTGTGTCGCCGTCGTCGGACTCGCGGAGTTCGACCAGCCCGTCGGTCGTGCGGGCTTCGAGGCAGTTGTCGTTTGTGGCGGAGTAACTGGACTTCTGCCATGCGGAGCTAGTGCTCTGGGCCGGGAAGGTTTGCCGGGTTGGTGGTCGCGTTCGGAGGCCAGAGCGGGTTGGATGAGGGGGCGTGCATGTGACGTGGTGTCAGGGGGCGCGTGGTGGCGGATGAGGAGGACGGCGGCTGCGGCAGGTCGTGGTTCGCGGCGGCCGTATTTGACCTGTTCAGCTGAGCACCGCTCGCGAACGGCGCGGCTGTTTGAGAGTTGCGGACGAGTACCGCGGTCTGTATCGGTAACTCGCCCGCAACTACGTGATCATCTATTGAAACGCGCGCATCGGCCGTGCTGACGTCCCCGAGTGGGCTCTCGTGTCACTTTCGCCAGAACAGGTGGTGCGTCACACCGCTCGGGCTGGGCACGACCTCGAGATGGAACCGGTCGAGCAGCTCATCGGGTGACTCCCAGAGTCGTAGTCCGGTCCCGAGCTTCACCGGTGAGACCGCCACGTGCATGGTGTCGACGAGGTCGGCGTCGAGGAACTGCCTGATGGTGGCGACCCCGCCGCCAAGTCGGACGTCCTTGCCCTGCGCCGCCTTCCGCGCTTGTTCGAGGATCGTGGCCGGGGCGCCGTCGACGAAGTGGAACGTGGTGTCGGAGAGCGTGAACGAAGGACGCTTGTGGTGGGTCATGACGAACACCGGGGTGCGGAACGGGGGCTTGTCACCCCACCAGCCGCGCCACTCGTGGTCGCGCCAGGGCCCGCGCTGGGGCCCGAACTTGTTGCGACCCATGATCTCGGCGCCGATGTTGCGCGCGTAGTCCCGCGTGAGGTAGTCGTCGAGGCCCCGGCTCCCTCCGGGGTCGGTGCGCATGGGCCAGCTCGCCGTGGCGCCGGCCCATGCGAACAGCCTCTCGGGGTGGACGTGGCCGAACGGACGCTCGAGGCTCTGGTCCTCACCGGCGCCGATTCCGTCACTCGAGACGTTGAAGTTCTGGACTCTCAGTAGCTGAGCCACGTGTTCCTCCTGTGTTGTCGATAACGGTGGTAAGACACTCCGGGCCGGGAAAACTCATCGCTGCGTCCGTGACCGGCCGAAATTGGGCTACCTGGTGCTTGTCTGGACGGTGTGGTTGGGGTGGTTGGAGTTGGCGAGGGTGAACTGCCGCAAGGGTCCGAAGTGCGCCTCGATCGGGTTCGCCCAGGAGGTGTTGGTCGGGGTGAAGCACAGGTGGACGTTGTTGTTCTTCGCCCAGCGGAGGATCTTCTTGCCGTTGTGGGCGGAGAGGTTGTCCAGGATCACGTAGACCGGGGCGCCGTCGGAGCGGGCGGCCCGGATCGAGCGGAGCGCGGCGAGGGTGTTCGCGGTGCCCTTGCCGCGGCGGTTGACGCCCCAGAGGGTGTCGTCGCCGACCGAGTAGCAGCCGCGGAAGTAGGTCACGCCGTGGGTGCGGTGGTAGGTCGCCGGGAGCCGGTCCGGCTTGCCTTGTTCGGCCCAGCAGGTGCCGGCGGTGGGGCGGATGCCGAGTGGGCCGAACTCGTCGAACGCGAACGTGCGGTCGGGGAAGCGTTCCAGGACGCACGCATCGCCCGCCGATAGCGCACCGAGCTGGTACTACCCCGGCGCACGATCCGCTGTAACTGCCGGCCCTCTTGATCGGTCAGTCTCCGAACCTTGACCAGCTCCGCCACCCACGCCTCCCCGCACCAGATCGGATGTCCACCGACATCCAACCGGTTCAGACGTCACCACCGCCAACCCGGTGAACCTTCTCGGTCACAGCACTGGCCATCCCGGCCGCCCTTCTCTCAGATCGCGAGATGGTCGAACTCGCCGGTCTTGGCAGCCTGGAGGAACCTGGCGAAGCTGGCGGCGGTGGTGCGGACTATGACCTCGCCGTCGTCGGACTCGCGGAGTTCGACCACTCCGTTGTCCTGCGTTCGTACTTCGACGCAGTCGTCGTTCGAACCGGAGTAACTGGACTTCCGCCACGCAGAACTATTCACACTTGCCTTCCATTTCCTTCTTGATGTTTCCGATGAAGTCTCGGGAATCCGACTCCGAGAGTGCGCCGGAATCGAGTCGGGCGAGCAGGGAGCGGAACTTTGCCATGTGGGCTGGAGCGTCGAAGATTCGGATGCCGAGACTCGTATCCACCTGTGCCCCATCGAGTTCCGGCACCGGCCCATCGGCGTACGCGAAGTTCTCGTTGGAGCTTGGCATGGCGCCGATGTCGAATGGAACGACTCGAACTGAGATGGTCGGCCGCTCAGAGTCTTCGATGAGGGCGTCGAATTGTTCAGTGAGGACGGCCGGCCCACTGAACCGCATGCGCAGTGCTGCTTCGTGGATGAACGCTGAGTAGGGCAGCGCACCGGAGCGGATCAGGCGCTGCCGCTGCATTCGGAAGGCCGTCCTGAGGTCGATCTCGTGGCGAGGCAGTGGCGGGAAGCTCTGGGCGAAGACGGCGGCGGCGTAGGGCCCGGTCTGGAGCTGGCCGGGGACGAATGCCATCGTGTAGACGGTGAGCTTTCGCGCCTGGGCCTCGAACTCCGCGACATCGACGAAGTCCGAGGAAAGCGTTCCGCGATACTCCTCCCACCAGCCCGGCTTCTCGCGCTCCGTGATGATGTCCGAGAGCGCGGCGATCAGGGGCTCGTTGACGCACATGCATGTCGCGGCGATCGTGCGCAGTCGGTCCACGCTGATGCCGATTCTCCCGGCCTCCATCTGTGTCACCTGTGCCGGGCTCATGCCTACGAGGCGGCCGAGTTCGCTGCCGCCGAAGCCGGCTTGCTCGCGCATCCTTCGCAGCTCTGCGCCGAGCCGTCGCTGACGGAGTGTGGGGTTCGCGCGTGGAGCCATGGCTTCCTTCCAGGGCGGGGGTAGCCCCAGTCTGCCGCGCGGCTCGCCGGTCGGTCCATCTGAGGCGGTCGGTCACACGATAGAGGGAAGATCTGGGCTAGGGGTAAAACTTGATCTCGCTCTAGGCTGTGGTCGTTGGCAGATGGATCCGACGGATCGTCAGCAATGCCCCGCGCCTGCCGTTCTTGCAGCGCACCTCTCCCCACACCACAGCCTCACGGAGGTTCTCGTGTGCACCCGTAACACCCCCTCGCTCACCCTCTCCCGGCAGACCCTGCGGGACATCCTGAGCCGCAACGACTGGGACCCCGAGGCGATCTTCAACGCCGAACTCGCCCTCATCGAACTCATCTCCAACGCCTGGCGGCACGGCGACACCGCCTCGCCCGTCGTCTGCTTCTCCCTCCTCAGCCGCACCCTGCGGGTCTGCGTCTCGGACGAGAACGACGGGCTCCCGCAGCCCCGCACCCCCTCCGGCCTCTCCGAGACCGGCCGAGGCCTTCAGCTCATCGAAGGGCTGACCGACCGCTGGGGCGTCGACCCGCAGGAGCGCGGTAAAACGGTCTGGTACGAGCTGGACTCCGACACGTGACCCGCGACTCGGTGGCCCCGGACGGCCCCCGGATGCGCGACTACACCAAGCCCCAGATCACCTCCCTGCTGGGCGAGTTGCACCGCCGTGGCCTCCCGTACGGGCTCCTCTGGGGCTCCGCCGACACCCGCGAGACCACCCTCGACGGCCGCATCCTGGTCGACTTCGGCAAGTCGCCCGTCAGTACTCTGCTCAACCTCCTCCACCTCCTCCGCGACATCGAGGGGAGCGGGCGCGGATGAGGTTCCTGATCGGCGCCGCCTTCGCCGTGCTCCTCGCGCTCGCGTTCGCCACCGTCGTCCTGGGCGTGGTCACCGCCCTCCGGATGCAGGGGACGGAGGACCGCACGGACCCCGAGCGGCAGGAGGCCGCAAGGTGAGGCGCGCATCGGCCCCTCGCCTCCGTGGGGGCGAGGGGCCGATGCGAAGGGGGGTCAGGGCTGCCGGGTCAGCAGTTGACGACGCTGTGGACCGGCGACCAGTTGCCGTTCGGGTCCTGGCTGTGGGCGGGCTGGGTGGAGAAGACCCAGGCGCCGCTGGGGCCGTACATGCGGGCGACGGTGCCGCCGGTCTGGTTGTTGTCCCAGGAGCCGGAGCCGGACCAGGTGCTGAAGTAGTAGCGGCCGCAGTTGTACATGTCGACCTCGTCGCCGGAGTACCAGGTGCCCCGGTAGGCGCACATGTGCTTGAAGTCGGCGCCGCCGCCCGCGCACGGGTCGTAGGAGGCGGCTCCGGCGCCGGTCAGGTCGCGGGGGTGGTCCTCGCCGGGGACGGTCAGGTAGACCGTCGCGCCGGCGAGCTGGATCCGGTTGGGGGCGACCTGGGCGCCGCCGGCGGTGGCGAGGTAGCTGTCCGCCTTGGCCTGGAGGGAGGCGGCCTGGTCGGCGCTCAGGCCGGCGGCGCGGGCTTGGGCGGTGAAGGTGGCCGTACCCGGGGCCGCTGTGGCCTGGGCGCCGCCGAGCAGCGCTGTGAAGAGGGCCAGGAAGGCGGCGCTCAGTAACACCGTGATCTTGGATCGCATGGGGCGACTCCTCGTCAGAGTGGTGTTCGTTCGCAGCAGTGGATTGCTGACGGGACGGAGTCTTGTGGCGACGGTCGGCAGCGTCAATCCGGAGAATCGGCCATCATGGACATGGCGAGTTCATCGAAGGGTGCGCCCCGCCCCGTCAGTTCGCCTCCGGCCCGAACCGCTGCCGGTACGCCGACGGGGAGATGCCCGTCGCCCGGTGCATCAGCGCCCGCAGGTTGGCGGCCGTACCGAGCCCGCTGCGCCGCGCGACCACCTCCATCCGGGGCTCGCCGCGCTCGATCAGCCGGCAGGCCAGGGCGAGCCGCTCCCCGGTGAGCCACGCCAGCGGGGTCGTCCCCAACTGGGCGCGGAACCGGCGGTGCAGGGTCGCCGGGCTGACCGCCGCGCGCGCCGCGAGGCCGGTGACGGTGAGGGGCGCGTCCAGCCGTTCCTGAGCCCAGGCCAGCAGCGGCGCCAGCGACTCGTCGGGCCGGTCGGGCACCGGCCGTTCCACGAACTGCCGCTGGCCGCCGTCCCGGTGGGCCGCGAACACCAGCCGTCGGCTCACCGCGTTGGCCACCTCGGCGCCGTGGTCACGGCGGACGATGTGCAGCCCGAGGTCGAGCGCGGCCGCGCTGCCCGCGGCGGTCAGGATGTCGCCGTCGTCCACGAACAGCACGTCCGGTTCGAGCCGTACGGACGGGAACCGGGCCCGGAAGGAATCCGCCCACTGCCAGTGCGCGGTGGCCCGGCGCCCGTCCAGGACCCCGGCCTCCGCCAGGGTGAACGCGCCGCTGCAGAAGCCGACCAGGCGCGCGCCGCGCGCGTGCGCCCGCCGGACGGCGTCCAGTACGGCGGGCCGGCGGGGCACCTCGACGTCGGGGCGGTTGGGCACGATCAGGGTGTCCGCCGTGTCGGCCGCCTCCAGGCCGGCGACCCCGGTGAGGGTGAAGAACCCGTCCCGCATCAGGATGCCGGGCTCGGGGGAGCAGAGCCGGAAGTCATAGAGGTCACGGCCGACCTCCGGCCTGCGCAGGCCGAACACCTCGGTCGCGCAGCCGAGTTCGAAGGGGTTCGAGTTCTCGTCGACGATCACGACGACCCGGTGCACGCCGCCCGCCGGGCGCGCTGACTGCGAGGATCCTTGCGGCATACGCCATTTCTAGCACTCACACCGAGCACCCCGGGCGGCCCAGGATGAGCCCATGAGCAACGAACCCATCGCCCTCGGCCAGGCCCTGGCCTCCTTCGACGCCCTGTGGAGCCCCCGCATCGTCACCCGCGTCAACGACTACGACGTCCGCATCGCCAAGGTCGAGGGTGAACACCTCTGGCACGCCCACGACGACACCGACGAGTTCTTCCTCGTCCTCGACGGCGAACTGCGGATCTCCCTGCGCGAGCCCGCCGGCGAACGCACCGTCGTGCTCCCCCAGGGCGCCGTCTTCACCGTCCCGCGCGGCACGGAGCACAAGCCGCACGCCCCGACCGGCGCCGCGATCCTCCTGTTCGAACCCACCGGAACCCCCACCGTGGGCGACCGCCACGACCCCGTCCCGGCCCACGTGGACGCGACCACCGGGCATGCCCTGGACGCCTGACGGGCCGGACACGCTGGGCGAGCCTGACGCGCTTGGCAGGGCCTGACGCGCCGGACGGGCCTGACGCGCCTCCGCCGTCTCCGGCGCTCGTGATCAGTCGGACCGGGTCATCCCGCCCAGGGGAGCACGCCGGGCCGACACCGTGCGGTGACTGATCCGCCAACCCTCCGCCGTACGCACCACGGTGTCGTCGTAGGACACGGACCCGCAGGAACCGTCCGCCCTGATCCCCAGCCCCTTCGACCGGACCCGCACCCGGCCGTCCGGCGACGCCGTGACGACGACGTTGGTGACGTGATGCGCGAGGGGGTTGGCCGCCCCCAGCGCCCAGGCCGCCTCGCGGACGGCCGCGACCCCGTTCAGCGGCCCCTGGCCGAAGTCGGTGAGGTCGTAGACGACATCGGAGGTGAACACCTCCGCCAACCGGTCGAGGCTCCCGTCGTCGACCAAGTGGCCGTGCAGGGAGACCAGTTCGGTGATGGCCAGGCGGTCGGCCAGGGCGAGTGCCACGCGCGTCCTCTCCGGCCCGCCGTGGAGGGCCGAGCCGAGCGTCGATCCGTCAGCGGTACGGCTCCGAAGCGGCGAACCCCGGCGGTACCGGGGGGCGAACGAGCCATGCCCCCGTGATCCTTCCGCACAACCGGGCGGTCCGCCACCGGGTTTCACCGGCGGCGGACGGCACAGGCCGAAAGCCGTTCGCCACCTGCCCGTCGGTGTCGGCAGAATCGCCCGGTGCACCTACCCCCGCTGCTGACCGCCGTCGAGCGCGGCGACGACCCCACGGTGTTCGACCTCCTGGACGAGGTGCCCGGGCACGAACTCGCCGGTGACGACGGGGTCGCCTTGCTGGCCGCCGCCGCGCGGGCCGGGCGCCACGAGGTGGTCCAGCGGCTCGTCGAGGACGGCGTCGACGCGGCCCGCCCCTGGCCCGGTGGGATCGACCCGGTGACCTGGGCGGCCGAGCGCGGGGCGTACTCGGTCCTGCTGTCGCTGCTGATCTCCAGCGGCGACCCGTTGAGCGCGGACAGCCCGCACCGCCGGGCGCTCCGGGTGGCCCAGGGGCGCATCGTCGCCGGGGCCTGCGTCGCCGACGCCGACGCCGACGCCGACGCCGACGCCGACGCCGACACCGTCGCCGGCGACGAGTCCGGGCCGCCCCCGGCCCACCGGGCGATCGTCGGCCACCTGGAGGCCGCCCTCGGGATCCACCGCTCGCGGGACGAGTTGTTGGCCCGCGCCCTGGTCCACGCCCGGCCGGACCACGACGACTGGTCCGAGTCGGTGTTCCAGCTCGCCTGCCGTGTCCGGACCGACCCCGGGCTGTTCGACTGGGCGCGGCATCTCGCCGAAGACCGGTCCTCGCCGGCCCGCCGGCGATTCGGGCTCGACACGATCAACCTCATGGGCTTCGGCATCGATCCGCCGACCGAGGAGGAACTGCGTGGGGAGCCCGCACCCGACCTGCCGTTCGAACGGGAGGCCGCCGAGTTCCTGCGCCCGCTGCTGACCAGCGAGCAGGACCCGCGCGCCCTGCGCACCGTCATCTCCGCCTACTCCGGCTACTGCTCCGGCGACGAGTTCCGGGCCATCCTGGTGCACGCCGGCCACCCCGACCCGGACGTCCGTCGACAGGTCGCCTCGGAGCTGTACACCGGCCGGGGCCTCCGCTCGCCTGACGACGCCGAACTGCTGGGCGCCCTGCTGCGCCTGGCCGCCGACCCCGTACCCGACACCCGGGTGTCAGCGCTCCACGCGTTCACCCTGGCGCCCGTCGACACCCCCGAGCTGCGCGCCGTCCTGGCGGGCCACCTCGTGGACCCGCACCCCGCCGCCAGGGTCGAGGCCGCCGCCGCCCTGGCGCTGCGCGGCGACGAGCGCGGCACGCCGGTGCTCGAAGAGACCCGCCGCGGCATCAGGAACCACCGCAGCCCCGGCGCGGGGCGGCTCAGCGAGATCGATCACATGCTGCGCATCCGGGCCGAAGCGGGCGGCCGGGGTCGGTAGCGTCGGGCGCATGAGTGAACTCGGCGACTGGACGTACGTGGTGACGGACATCGAGGTCGACGGCCCGTGGGCGGGGCCCAACTCGATGCGGTCCTTCGCGTCGGTCGCCACGGCGATGGACGGGCGGACGTTCGGCGAGTTCGAGGCCGTCCTCGAACCGCTCCCGGGCGCGGCGCCGAACCCGCGCACCAGGGAGTGGTTCGACTCCGAACCGGGCACCTGGGAGGCCGCGACCGCGAATCCGGAGCCCGTCGTGGAGGTGATGGGCCGCTACGTGGAGTGGATCCGGTCGCTGCCCGGGCTGCGGGCGTTCGCCGCCGCGCCGCTGTCCTTCGACGGGACGTGGATGGACTACTACCTGCGCCGGTTCACCCCGTACGGGCTGCACCAGGGGCCGTACGAGGAGGATCGGCTCTTCGACGGGCCTGCGCTGTGCCTGCGCTCCTATACGGCGGCGTTGACCGGGCGCCCGGCGGCGGATCTGCCGTCGCCGAAGCTGCCGCCGCACTGGCTGGGCGGGGTGGAGCACACCCACAAGGCGATCGACGACGCGCGGGGCTTCGCCAATCTGCTGCACTTCCTCGCCCGGAACGCTGGGTCAGCGCCGGTGATCTCCTCGGATGTGTGAGCCAGGTGACAGAAGTGAGGCGTTGACATGCGCCCGACATGAATGTTCATCTGAGCGTAACGCTTCGCTCGCTTTCGGTTGATTGCGTAGCGCACGCAGCTGCCCGGACACACAAAGTCCGGGCAACGTAGAGGAAAGGCATCACAAATGCGACGCATGACAATGGCGGTCACCAGCCTCCTGGCGACCGGCGCGGCCTCGATGATCCTCATGGCCGGCACCGCCCAAGCCGCCACCACGGACACCACGCAGCTCGGCTCGATCCACCTGACCAAGACCGACCAGGCGGGCAACACCACCTCGGCGGACCTGTCCTGTTCCGCCACCCAGGACGGCTCCGGCTTAACCACCATCACCGGCACCGGCACCGTCACCGACCCGAACGCCGCCTGCGGCGAACTGGCCCACGTCAACGGTGACTTCAGCAAGCTGCTGGTGCACCCGACCTGGATGGTCATGGCCCTCCAGGCGCCGATCACCGCCACCGCCCAGGGCAACTGGGGTGCCGGCTCCGTCAACTGGTCGCACACCTACGTCAACGGCAGCGAGCTGACCAAGTTCACCGGCGACGTCCTCGGCTTCTGAGGTCGACTCTGACTCGCCCGCACACACGGCGTGGCCGCTCCCGGGTTCGGGAGCGGCCACGCCCGCGTTTCGGCCCGACGCCCGGCTGGGCCGGCGGTCAGGCCTCGGGGGTGGCGCAGAACTCGGCCTCGAGCTCCTTGTCGAAGACCGAGACCGGGCCGAACGGGAGGCCGTCCGCCCAGTCGCCGTTGACCGAGGTGGCGAGCAGGTGGCGGCCGTCGCGGGTGCCGAAGGTGTAGGACCAGGAGCCGTTGATGGCGCCGCCCATGCCCCAGACGGTGCCGCAGGAGAGGGTGAGGGAGCCGATGCCCAGGCCGTAGTGGGAGTTGGGGATCCAGCCGTTGCCCGGGTCCTGCATGGTGAACATCTCGGCCATCTGGGCGGGCGGCAGCAGGCGGCCGCCCAGCAGGGCCTGGAAGAAGGTGCTGAGGTCGCCCACGGTGGAGATGAGGTCGCCGGCGCCGTAGCCCCAGGTGGGGCTGAGCTCGGTGACGTCGTAGACGGGGTGGGTGGGGTCGTTGAAGACGCCGAGCTTGGAGTAGAAGCGGCCGTGCGGGCCGTTGATGCCGGTGTCGTCCCCGGCGGGCTCGTAGGTGCTCTTGAGGTGCAGCGGCCTGGTGAAGCGGTCGGCGATCTCCTGCCCGAGGCCGTGCCCGGTGGCCTGCTCGACGATCAGGCCGGCCAGCACGTAGTTGGTGTCGGAGTACACGAAGCCGGTGCCGGGGGCGAACTTGGGCGGGACGCTGATCCCGAGCTGGACCAGCTGGCGCGGGGTGAAGGTGTCGAAGCGGTGCTGGAGGAAGGGATCGCCCTGGAACTCGGCACTGACCTGGTCCGCGGACGCGAAGTTGGCGATCCCGCTGGTGTGGTTGAGGAGCTGGCGGATGGTGATCGCCGAACCGTCGTAGCCGTTGCCGTCCACCAGGCCGGGCAGCCAGTGCTCGACGCTGTCGTCCAGGCTCAGCCGGTGCTCGGCCTCCAGCTGGAGCAGCGTGGTGGCGACGAAGGTCTTGGTGGTGCTGCCGATCCGGAACCGGTCCTGCGGGCGGAGCGGCCGGCCGGTGTCCTGGTCGGCGGTGCCGGACTGCCCGAACCAGGTCGCGCCGTCGTCGTGCACCTGGGCCATCGCGCCCGGCAGGTGGGCCTCGGTGACGGCCTGGTCGAGCGCGGTCTGCAGGGCCTGGTGGCCGTCGTGCCGGTGAGCCGAGGGAGCGGCGGAGGCGGTCGGGGCGGCGGTGAGCAGGGCGCCGGCCACCACGGTGGCGAGGGCGGCGGTGAGGGCGGTGCGGGCGGTGGTCTTCACGGTGGGTCCCCCTGGTGTGTCGGGCTTTCGTCGTCGGTGAAGAACGTACGGTCGGATTCGACGATCCATCAACAAGCAATCGTCGCAACGCCGATGAACGCGCAGGTCAGAGGCGGTCAATCATTGCAATGGGCCTGACGACGAATGCAATCGCGGTTGCAACCGGCCCCCGCATCCGGATACTCGTCCTGAGCGTCCCGAGGACAGAGGAAAGGAGCCGCCCGTGCCAGGCGCCAGGCTGAGCCCGCAGGACCGCCTCGCGATCGCCACCGGTCTTGCCAAGGGGCTCGACTACGCGGCGATCGCCCGGCTGATCGCCCGCCCCACCTCCACGGTGACGCGGGAGATCGCCCGCAACGGCGGACCCGGCCGCTACCGCGCGGAGACCGCCCAGCGCGCCACCGTACGGCGGGCCCGCCGTCGGCCGGGCCGCCCCCGGCCCGTCGGGGACGGAGCGCGCGTGACGGACGGGCGCGACCCGGCCGCGATCGCCGCGTTCGCGGGCCGCTTCGCCGACCTGCTGGAGCAGATGGGCCTGCCGCGCATGGTGGCCCGGGTGCTCAGCAGTCTGTACGTCACCGACGACGGCAGCCTGAGCGCGGCCGACCTGGTGCAGCGCCTCGGCGTCAGCCCGGCGTCGGTCTCCAAGGCGGTCGGCTACCTGGAGGCCCAGGGGCTGATCCGCCGCCAACGGGACGGCCACGGCCGCCGCGAACAGTACGAGATCGACTCCGACGTCTGGTACCGCTCGATGCTGGCCAGCGCCCGACGCAACGTCCTGCTGGCCGAGTTCGCCCGCGACGGCGCCGACCTGCTCGGCGCGGCCACCCCCGCCGGGCAGCGGCTCGACACGGCCGCGGACTTCCTCGCGGAGATCGGCACCGACCTCGTCCACGCGGTGGAGCGGCGGCGCTCCGCCCAGGGGCGGCCGACCGGGCGTTAGCGCCGGGGGCGCCCGCTCGTCAGCGGCCAGGGCCGGTAGCCGTTGGCGGCCCGGGACGGCGCCGGTTACGGGCGCAGCACCGCCGGGGTCGGGCCGTCGGGGCGGACGGTGATGCTGTAGGCCGCGCCGGCCGGGCGGGAGCGGAACTCCACGCTGCCCAGCGGGAGCAGGAGTTCCAGCAGCGCCGTGGTCTCCCGGAGGGCGAACTGGGTGCCCAGGCAGGCGCGGGCGCCGAGGCCGAAGGGGAGGTAGGCGCCCAGGTGGGCGGGGCGGGCGGCACCGGGAGCGAACCGGGTGGGGTCGAAGCGTTCCGGGTCGGGCCACAGGGCCGGGTCGCGGTGGGTGAGGTACGGGCAGACCAGGACGTCGGTGCCGGCGGCGATGTGGTGGCCGTTGATCACGTCGTCCTGGACGGCGTGGCGGGGGAGCATCCAGGCGGAGGGGTAGAGCCGGAGGGTCTCGCTGACCAGGGCCTGCGGGTCGGCCCCGCGCGCCCCGGGGTTGTCCTCCAGCAGCAGGAACAGCCAGGTGAGGGTGGTGGCGGTGGTCTCGTGACCGGCGACCAGCAGGGTGACCAGCTCGTCGCGGATCAACCGGTCGGTGTACTCGGGGTGTTCCTCGGCGGCGTCGAGCAGCACGCGCAGCACACCCGGTTCGCCGCCGTCTCCGCAGGGGTCTGCGGTGCGGGCGGTGTCGATGGCGGCCTGGGCGACGGCGTCGATCCGGGCGAGGTCCTCGGCGACGGCGTCCCGGGCGTCGGCGGCGTTGGTCGGCAGGGTGGGCATCACGGACACCACCCGTTCCACCGAGCGCAGTTCGGCGTCGGTCCGGTCGTCCAGGGGCAGGCCGGTGAGCGCCCGCCAGACGGTGTCCAGGGCGAAGCCGCGCATCTCCTCGGCCACGTCGAAGGTCTCCCCGGTGCGCCGGTACCCCTCCCAGCGGTCGGCGGTGCGGCGCGCGGCGGCGGCGATCCGCTGCTCGTAGCGGCGCATCCCGGTGCCGGTGAACTGGGACTGCAGCAGCCGCCGTTGGCGCTTCCAGGGCTCGCCGGTGGCGGACAGCACGCCGTCGCCGACGAGCATCCGGGCCCGGTGCGAGCGCTTGACGTACCGGTCGGGGTGGCGGCCCAGCACGTGCTGGACCGCGGCCGGGTCGGTGACCAGCACGGTCGGCGCCGGCCCGCCGAGCCGGAAGGCGGCGATGCCGCCGACGCCCCGCTGGGCCCGGGCGAGCAGCTCGACCAGCTGGGCCTCCTCGGCCCGCCACTGTTCGACGGCCTCGGGGGCCAGTTCCGGTACGGGCACGGCGTCCGTGGTCACCAGGGGTCTCCTCGACTCGGCTGACGAAGGTCGGGGCGGGCTCGCCCGGCGCCCGACTCTACGTCAGCTGGGTTGCCACCCGGTCACGCCAGGTCACTTCGCCGGCCGGGCCCGGGCTGGTCAGCCTTCCCCGTAGCCGCGCTCGGGCAGGCGTATCCAGGTGTCCGCGGGCCCGGTGACGGCGCGTGCGTCGGTGGGGTGGAGGCCCGCGAAGGCGCAGGCGTGGGCGATGGCGTTGTGGCGGTAGAGGTAGTAGGCGAGGACCTCCTCGCGGGTGTGGCCGGCCATGGGTGAGCCGCCGGGGTGGGGGTGCCAGCCGTCTTCCCTGCCGTCGCGGTAGGCGTGGCCCTGGTTTCCGCTCTTGGGGTTGGCGAACATGCTGTAGCCGACGGTGCCGGCGGTCAGCCGGGCCATCGTGCGGCAGGAAGTGGGGGCGAAGCCCCAGGGCTGGGTGACGATGCAGCCGCCGGGCACGGTGGTGACACCGACCAGCAGCGGACTCTCCGCGCGTCGGAACGGGTGCGGTTCGTCGAGGAAGTCCGCCATGAACGCCTCGTCCACCGGCGTGCCGGCCAGGCGGTGGATCGCCTCGGCGGCGTCGATGCCGGCGATGCAGGCGATCCCGGTGCCGTCGTAGTAGAAGTCCCCGATGGCGGCGATGAGTTGTCGCGCACGCCGGGCGGCGGCCTGCTCGGCGGCGGTCAGCCCGGGCTCGCCCGCGGGCAGCGGGAAGAGGTCGGGGACCGGCCCGGCGAGGGCGAGCCGGCCCGGGGACCAGCCGCCGAGCTGGGCGCGCTAGGGGTCGGCCCCGGCGGCGGCCAGGGCCCTCGCGGTGTCCGGCCGGTCGGACAGCACGGCCTCCCACAGCGCTGTCGTCCCGTCCTCCAGTGCGTCCACGTCCGCCGCCCGGCGGGCGAGTTCGGCCACTGCCTCGGGTGAGCCGTAGCGCACGGCCCGGTGCAGGGGCCGGCGGTCGTCGCCGAAGGAGTCCGGGTCGGCGCCCGAGTCGAGGTGCGCGCGGATCCCCGCGGCGTCCCGCCAGCCGTCCCAGGTCACGTTCGTCCAGCCCGTCATGGTGCCTCCTCGGTCCCACGGCCCTCGGATACTCGTGCGCACACGAAAGCACGCGGGACTGACAACGCGGCCCGCCGGACGGCAGCACACACGGCTGCGCCGCGGTCCGTCCCCCTCGACGGATCGCGGCGCAGCGGCTCGGCGGGGTCAGTCAGGGCGGCCCGGGTGGGTCACAGCTGCTGCCAGAGGGCGGGGACGATCGGCGGTTCCCAGCCGACCTGGGCGGTGTGGCCCTGGACGCAGCGGTAGCTGACGCCGTTGTAGGTGACGATGTCGCCGGCCTGGTAGGTGGTGCCGGGGGTCCAGGCGTTGCCGGGGTTGGGGGTTCCGCTGTCCACGACCAGGGTGAAGCTGGTGGTGTGGGTGGCGGAGCCGGTTCCGGTGAGGGTGATGGTGTAGGTGCCGACCGCGGTGGACGCGGCGGTGGCGACGGTCATGGTGGCGGAGGCGCCGGACTGCACCGAGGCCGGGTTGAAGGAGACGGTGACCCCGGCCGGGGCGCCGGTGGCGGTGAGGTTGACCGTCTGGGCGGAGCCGGAGGTGGTCGCGGTGGCGATGGTGGCGGTGGTGGAGGCGCCGGGCTTGACGGTGGCGGTGGCCGGGTTCACCGCGAGGGAGAAGTCGTTGGCGGGGGTGGTGCCGCCGACGGAGGTCTTCCAGAGGGTGTAGGCCACGCCGTTGGCGTTGCGCTTGAGGACGGTGGCGTCGACGTTGCCGGTGGTGTCGCAGGACTGGTGGTAGCAGGAGTCGTAGGACTGCCCGGCCGAGCCGCCCCACTTGGCGGCCTGCGCCGAGGTCTTGACGGCGCTGGCGCCGGCCGCGTAGCCGGAGGTCGGGATGCCGGCCTGCTGGAAGGAGGAGTCGTCGGAGCGGCCCTGGCCTTCGACGTTCTCCTCGGGCCGGAGGTTGAGGGAGTCCCAGTAGGCCTTCATCGGCGCGGAGGCCGCGGAGGTGAGGTTGTTGATGAAGTAGCCGGCGTTGGGCGAGCCGACCATGTCGAAGTTGTAGTAGGCCTTGATCGCCGAGCGCTGGGTGGAGCCGAGCTGGCCGACGTAGTACTGGGAGCCCTGGAGGCCCTGCTCCTCGCCGGTCCACCAGGCGAACCGGACGTGCCGGGTCAGGGTGGGGTTCTGCTGGGCGAGCGCGAGGGCGTTCTCCAGCAGGACGGCGGAGCCGGAGCCGTTGTCGTTGATGCCGGGGCCGGCCGAGACGCTGTCGAGGTGGGCGCCGAGCATGGTGACCTGGTCGGACGGGCCGCCGGGCCAGTCGGCGATCAGGTTGTCGGACTGGTAGGTGCAGGAGGTGCAGGTCTGCTCGCTGACGGTGAAGCCGGCCGCCAGGAGCTTGCCCTTGAGGTAGGCCACGGACTGGCTGTGCCCGGCGCTGCCGGCCCGGCGGTTGCCGCCGTTCTGGTTGGCGATGGTGTTCAGCTGGGCCAGGTCGGCCTGGATCCTGGCCACGTCGATGTCCGGCGCGGGCCCGCCGGGCGTGCCGCCGCCGCCGACGGTCAGGGTGTACTGGGCGGTGTGGGTGGCCGCGCCGGCGGTGCCGGTCACGGTGATCACATAGGTCCCGGCGGGGGCGCCGGAGGAGGCCGAGAGGGTCAGCGTCGAGGACGAACCCGTCTGCACGGAGGAGGGGTTGAGCGTCGCGGTGACCCCGGTCGGGGCGCCGGTGGCGGTCAGGTTGACGGTCTGCGCGGTGCCCGAGATGACGGCGGTGGAGACCGTCGCGGTGGTCGACGCGCCGGGCTGGACGGATCCGGCGGCCGGGCCGAGCGCGAGCGAGAAGTCGTTGTTGCCGGACGGCGTGCAGCTCGGGTCGCCGCTCTGCGCGGGCACGCTGACGGCGTCCCAGGCGGCCTTGGTCCGGTTGTAGAAGGTGCAGCTCGGGTCGAGGTTCTTGGCGGCGGTCAGGGTGGTGGTGCGGTAGCGCTTGTACGTCATGCCGCTGGTCTTGAGCAGCATGCCGCCGTACCAGACCTGGCCGGCCTGCTTGACGCCGATGCCGGTGACGGCGGAGTTGTTGCAGGTCGGGCTGGTGGGCTTGCCGCCGCCCGGGTTGGAGCCGTTGGACAGCAGGTAGAACCAGTGGTTCAGCGGGCCGGCGGCCGCGTGCACCTCGGTGCTGGGGATGGCGGAGGAGTAGCAGTTCGGGTCGTTGTTGACCAGGGAGGGCTGGTAGAGGTTGCGGATCGGGCCCTGGCCGACCAGGTTGATCTGGCGGCCGACCTGGTAGTCGGGGTAGTCGTACGGCGCGGGCTCGTTGTTGTACTCCTTGGTGAGCGCGCCGAAGATGTCGCCGGTGCCCTCGCCGAGGCCGTTCTCGTTGTTGGCGCCGCCGGGGGTGTACTGGTCGATGCCGTGGCCGAACTCGTGGCCGACGACGTCCTGGGCGCCGATCCACTCGCCGGCCTGGTTGTGGCCGATGGAGACCGAGCTGCCGTCCCAGTAGGCGTTGACGTCGTTGAGGCCCATCTTGATCGGCCAGCTGCCGCCGTTGCCGTCGTGCCCGTTGCGGCCGAGCCAGTCGCGGAGCATGTCCCATTCCTTCTGGGCCGCCCACATGGCGTCGCCGCAGCCGGTCTCCCGGCTGGAGGGGTTGCCGTTGCCCCAGGAGTCGGAGGACTTGGTGAACACCTGGCCGGTGTCGTTGTCGGAGCAGGACAGGCCGGGCCGGCCGGGGTCGCGCAGCGCGTACGAGCCGCCGGAGTTGGTGGTGCTGATGGTGAGCGGGCCGGGGCCGTTCCACTTGCTGGCGACGGTGCCCGCCTCGACGTCGTCGTAGCTGTCCACCACCTCGCCTGTGGCGGCGTCGACGAAGACGTGCAGGCGGCTGGGCGCGTGCTCGGTACGGCCGTTGAGCACCGTCTCCCAGGCGAGCCGGCCGGCACCGTCCTTGACCCGGACGACCAGGCGGCGGGACTCCACCGTGTCCACGGTCGGCAGCTTGGTGCGCGCGGTCTTCTCCGCCTGGGCGGCGCCGATCTGCGGGGTCGTCGAGCCGCCGACCGGCCCGGTGGCGGCGGACTGGAGGCCGCGGACGGTGCCCCTGCCGTCGGCGAGCACCACGGCGTCGCCGCCGACCACCGGCAGGCCGCGGTAACTGCGTTCGTAGGAGACGGAGTAGAGGCCGTTCAGCCAGGGGGTGACGGTCTTCCGCTCGTAGGTCTCGCCCGGTCCCTTGGCCAGGGCGTCGGTGCCGGCCGCGGCGGCCGCGTCGGCGGCGCTGACGGCGGCGGCCAGGGCGCTGGGCGGCGCGGGGGAGGGGGCGGGTGCGGCGGTGGCCGTTGCGGCGGTGGCGCCGATCAGGCCGGCCAGTACGGTCAGGGTGGTCGCCGTGGTGAGC
>NZ_MECK01000617.1 GCF_014596465.1 Streptomyces sp. CBMA123
CAGGCGTTCGCGCAGCTGCTCGCGCAGCGGGTCGGGGCGGCCGAAGCGGGGCGGCTCGGGGTCGTCGGGCACCGGCGGCGGCGAGCCGCGCAGGGCCTCGGGGGTGCCGACGCCGAGCGGGAAGAACAGGTCGAAGGCGGCGTCGAAGACGGCCCGCTGGCCGTCCGAGCGCAGCAGGGCGGCGGCCAGGCCCGCCCGCATCTGCTCGCGGTCGGTGAAGCCGAGGACGTCGAGCACGGCGGCGGCGTCCACCGTCTCGGACGGGCCGATCCGCAGGCCGTGCCCGCGCAGGGCGCGGACCAGGCCGGTGAGCCGGGCGGCGGTGTCGGTGGGCCCCGGGGTGGTGCTCACGCGAGGGTGAGCTTCTGGGCGGCCTTCCGGATGTCGTCCTGGTGCTTGAGGATCACTCCGAGGGTGTCCTGGACGACGGCGTCGTCCAGGGTGTCCGCGCCGAGCGCCAGCAGAGTGCGGGCCCAGTCGATGGTCTCGGCGACGGACGGCGCCTTGCGCAGCTCCATCGCGCGCAGCGCGCCGACCACCCGGACCAGCGAGGCGGCCAGGGTGTCGTCCAGGCCGGGCACCTTGAGCCGGACGATCCGGCGCTCCAACTCGGCGTCCGGGTAGTCGAGGTGGAGGAAGAGGCAGCGGCGGCGCAGCGCCTCGGAGAGCTCCCGGGTGGCGTTGGAGGTCAGCAGGACGAAGGGGCGCCGGCTGGCGGTGATGGTGCCGAGTTCGGGGACGGTCACCTGGAAGTCGCTGAGCACCTCCAGCAGCAGCGCCTCCACCTCGACGTCGGCCTTGTCCATCTCGTCGATCAGCAGGACGGTGGGCTCCTCGCCGCGGATGGCGGTGAGCAGCGGGCGGGTGAGCAGGAACTCCTCGCCGAAGATGTCGCCGCGGGCCTGGTCCCAGCCCTCGTCGCGGCCGGCGGTGATCCGCAGCAACTGCTTGGCGTGGTTCCACTCGTAGAGCGCCCGGGCCTCGTCGATGCCCTCGTAGCACTGCAGCCGTACCAGCCGGGCCGCGCCCAGTGCGGCGACGGCCTTGGCGAGTTCGGTCTTGCCGACCCCGGCGGGGCCCTCGACCAGCAGCGGCTTGCCGAGCCGGTCGGCCAGGAAGACGGTGGTGGCCACGGCGGGGGAGGCGAGGTAGCCGGTGGCGGCGAGCCGCTCGGCGGTGTCCGCCACCGAGGTGAAGAATCCCGTGCCGTCGCCGTTCCCGCTGCTGCCGCTGGCCATCTGACCCGCCCCGTTCCGGTTCGCCGTGCCCGTGCCGTCGGGCTCGTCGCGCCGGGCCCGTGCGGCGCCACCCTACCGGCCGGTCACTTGCTTGTCTCGGGGGATCGGCCGGTGCGGTGGAGCGGCGTACGCCGGGCCGTGGCCCGCCGTACGCCGCTCGCGTGGATCCGCCGGCCCGGGGCGTCAGTTGACGTACAGGACCGGGCTGCCGGCGACCGAGGTGTCGGTGACCGGGCCGTAGCTGGCGCTGAAGTAGCCGGTCGAGAAGCACAGGCCCGGGCCGGAGACCAGGGTGGCGGCCTGGTTGGCGAAGCTGATGCTGTTGCCGATGTTCGAGGTGGAGCCGGTGATGCCGCTGGGGCTCTGGTAGACGCAGTTCACGGTGCCCAGCAGGGTGTTCAGGACCACCGTGATGCCGACCGGGCCGGCGCTGGTGCCGTTGAGCGAGACGTTGTTGCCGGAGCCCGAGGTGACGGTGTTGGTGTACGGCAGGCTGGTGGCGGTGACGCTCTGCACGCTCATGACGCCGAAGACGCTGGAGGTGCAGGAGTCGAAGGACTGGCTGTTGAGCTGCTCGGTCGCGCTGCCGGGAGCGGCCGGGTTGGACGTCACGGTCGCGGAGAACGAGGAGTTGGCACAGCTCACCCCGTTGGTGCTGCCGGGGCCGTCGGTGAAGGTGGCGGCGGTGCCGGAGGCCAGGTTGGCGACCAGGGTGTCGCCGACGGCGATGGCCGGGCCGGACGCGCTGCCCTGGGTCATGACGGCGGCGGCGTCGGCCTGGGCCGGTGCCACCGCGGCGCCGGTGAGGGCGATGGCGGCGAGGGATGCGGCTGCGAAGGTGCGACGGATGCGCATGAGGGTGCCTCTCTCCGTCCGGGGGACGGGTGGGGGATCCCCGCGTGCCGGAGTGGTGGTGTGCACGGCGGGGGGAGGTGCATGGCGTACCGGGAGCCCCGCCGGACCGCGGCTGCGGGCGGGCCCGGCGCCACGGGCCCGCCCGTGCGGTAGGGCGGTGTTCGTGCAGTGCGGCGGTGTTCTGCCGTGCGGCGTCGCGGTGCGACGGCGTTTCGCGAGGTACGGCGGATCGCCGTGCGGTGCGACGGTGTGGTGCATGGTGGTGGTGCCTGGTGCGGCGTGCGTGGTACATCGTGCGAGGGGCCCGTACGGCGGTGCCGGGTACGGCAGTTCGGTACCCGGCGGGCCGGAGGGTTCGGTCCGGTGCCCGGCGGCACGGCGTGCGGCCGTGCGGACGTGCGGTGGTGCGGGGTGCACGGGCGGCTGCCACCGCCGCGGACCCGGATCGGCCCTGGTCCGGTGGCCCGGGCGGCTCGCCCGGGGCCGTCGGAGCCCCTGGTTTCCGCCGGTGGTGGCCTGCGCACCGACCGGTTGGAAACCTGGCAGTGTTGTAAACCCGGCGTTCCGTCAATGTCAATACAGGACACAGGAGTTGGTGATGGATACCAAAAACCTCCGGAGTGCCGACGTGGTCCTGCTGCCAGGTGCCCGGACCGGCCGGGACCCGGCCAGGTCGATCAAGCCGGGCCCGCGCCGGCTGCCCGCCGGAGTGGTCGCCGCGACCCAGCGCGAGCGGCTGCTGGACGGGCTGGTCCGGACGGTGGCCGAACGCGGCTACCAGCACGCGACGGTGAGCGACATCTGCCGCGCGGCGGGCGTGACCAGGCCGGTCTTCTACGAGCTGTTCAGCGGCAAGGAGGACGCCTTCCTGGCCGCGCACCGGTACGGGACGGGGGTGGTGATCCGGCGGATGGCGGCGGCCTTCGCGGCCGAATCCGATTGGTGCGCCGGGATTCGGCAGGCGCTCGGGGCGATGCTCCAACTCCTCGCCGGGACACCGTCCTTCGCGACCATGGCGGTGATCGAGATCGAGGCGGTCGGCCCGGACGGGCGGCGCGAGCGCGATCAACTCCTCACCCGGTTCCGGGTGTTCTTCGCCGAGGTGCC
Source organism: Streptomyces sp. CBMA123 (assembly GCF_014596465.1). Taxonomy (GTDB): domain Bacteria; phylum Actinomycetota; class Actinomycetes; order Streptomycetales; family Streptomycetaceae; genus Kitasatospora. The sequence goes on from NZ_MECK01000617.1 coordinate 3,201, forward strand.
CCAACTCCCGGGCGGGGTAGGGGTGCAGGAGATGACCGATGCGGTGGTGGGTGGCGTCTACAGCGCGGTGTACCGCCGGATAGCCGCCGGCTGCACCGATCAACTTCCCGAGTTACTACCGGCGTTGAGCATGTTCTGCCTCGCGCCGTTCCTCGGGCCGGCCGAGGCGGCCAGGCGGCTCGGGTCGAGGATCGGTGAAGATCCTTCGTGCACCCGTATTGACCCGGCGAATACCGGGCAGTAGCTTCCCAGTTACTCAACGCGCTCCGACCGGATCCGCCCCGCTGCCGAGGGGCGGACGGCCCGGTCGGAGCGCGGAACGCTGTCCGCGCCAGGGCAACGTGCCAGTGCCTGCACACCCAATCCATTCACAGGGAGCACACATGGCCATGTCCGAGGAAGCCGCCGCCGCGGCGGAAACGCCGCCGACGCCGACCGGGACCAGAAGAGGACGGGTCCGGATGAAGCGCTCTGCCCTGATGGCCGTACCGGCCGTCGCGGTCGGGGGCATCCTGATGACCCTCACCGCCCAGGGCGTGCTCGCCGCGCAGTTCTCCATCTCCGGCATGCCGTTCACCATCACCGCCGACAAGCTCGACGGCGACGGCTTCGCCCAGTTCGGCTCGCTGGACCACATGATCCCCGGCAGCCCCAACCAGGGCCACACCGGCGGTCAGGTGCTGGTGGCGGTCTCGGCGATCAAGACCGCCGAGATCACCAACCTGTGCCAGAGCGTGGACCTCGGCGGCGTCAGCCTGGTGATCCGTGCGGGCGACCAGGGCACTCCGGTCTCCGCCTCCGACCTCACCACCGACTCCGATCTGCTGTCCGGCGACGCGGAGTTCAAGAACATCGAGATCGGCGGCGACGCCAGCACCTACACCAAGGCCGGCCCGGTCGGGAAGGGCCAGCCGGGCGTCTTCGGCCAGCAGGCCGACCACGTCCAGCTGACCCACCTCAACCAGCACAACTACGCGAGCACCGCCGTCGGGTTCAAACTGCCCAACCTGCGGCTGAGCTTCAGCTCCAAGGGCTGCTGAGCATGGCGGAGTCCGTACCGGAGCAGGCCGGGACCGGCGAGGGCGCCGCCGCGCGGACCGAGGAGGTGACGGTCGAGGGGACGGCCGCCACGCCCGCCGCGCCGGCCGCCTCCGTCGCCGGCCCCGCCGCCGCTCCCTCGGGAGCCATCGCGAACGCCGCGCCCGCGAGCCCCGCGGGACCGGCCAAACGCGACTGGCGGGGCAACCGGCCGTTCTGGGGCGGGCTGCTGGTGACGCTCGGCGGTGCCGAGATCCTGTTGACGCTGTGGGCCCCGCTTCCCCTTCTGCTGCACATCTCGCTGGTCGGCCTGGCCGGCTACCTGGTGCCGGCGGTGATGGTGCTGTGCGGCCTGCTGATCCTGTTCAACCCGACCCAGCGGCTGTTCTACTCCATCCTCGCCGTGCTGGCCTCGCTGGGCAGCTGGGTGACCTCCAACCTGGGCGGTTTCGTGATCGGGATGCTGCTCGGGATGGTGGGCGCCTGTCTGACCTTCGGGTGGCTGCCCGACCAGCCGCTGCGCCGTGGGCGGCAGCGGCGGGAGGACCGGCGCGCGAAGCGCCGGGCGGGGGCCGGGGCCAGGACGGCCGGGGTCTGAGGACCCGCGCCCGAGGGGTCGGGTCCGAGCGCTGGGGTCCGAGGGCTCGGGCCTGAGGCTTCGGACCTGAGGCTTCGGGGCCGAGAGGCAGGGGACCGCGGGAAGGTTCCGCCGGGAGTCATCGGCGGCGCCCCGCGCACCGGTGGTGGGAGAGCACCGGGTGCGCGGGGCGTTCCGTCCGGTTGCCGGCGGGCGGCGGGCGGCAGGCGGCAGGCGGTCAGATGGTCGAGGCGTCGATCACGAAGCGGAACCGGACGTCGCCGGCCAGCACCCGCCGGAACGCCTCGTCGATCTGCTCGGCCCGGATCAGCTCGATCTGCGCCGTGATGCCGTGCTCGGCGCAGAAGTCCAGCATCTCCTGGGTCTCCGGCAGCCCGCCGATCGCCGAACCCGCCAGCGAGCGGCGCCCGATGGCCAGCGGGAACGGGTGCAGCGAGACCGGCTTCTCCGGCACGCCGACCTGCACCATCGTGCCGTCGGTGCGCAGCAGGCCGATGTAGGCGGTCAGGTCGAGATCGGCGGAGACCGTGTTGACGATCAAGTCGAAGCGGCCCGCGAGCTCCTCGAAGGTCGCCGGGTCGGAGGTGGCCCGGTAGTGGTCCGCGCCGAGCCGCAGCCCGTCCTCGCGCTTGCGCAGCGACTGGCTCAGCACGGTGACCTCCGCGCCCATCGCGTGGGCCAGCTGCACGCCCATGTGGCCGAGCCCGCCCAGGCCCACGATCGCGACCTTCTTGCCCGGCCCGGCGCCCCAGTGCGCCAGCGGCGAGTACAGCGTGATGCCCGCGCACAGCAACGGCGCGGCGGCGTCCAGCGGCAGGGCGTCGGGGATGCGCAGCGCGTACGCCTCGTCCACGACCAGCTCCCTGGCGTAGCCGCCGTAGGTGGGCCGGCCGTCCTTGCCGGTGGCGTTGTAGGTGAAGACCATGCCGCCCTCACCGGTGCAGTACTGCTGCAGGCCGGCCCGGCAGTTGTCGCACTCCCGGCAGGAGTCGACGAAGCAGCCGACCCCGACCCGGTCGCCGACCCGCCAGCGGGTGACGCCCGGGCCGACCTCGCTCACCACGCCCGCGATCTCGTGGCCCGGGACCATCGGGAAGATCCCGTCGCCCCAGTCCTCGCCGACCTGGTGGATGTCGGAGTGGCAGATGCCGCAGAACTTGATGTCGATCAGGATGTCGTGCTCGCCGACGGCGCGCGTGGTGACAGTGGTCCTCGCCAGCGGGGCGTGCGGGAGCCGGGCCGCGTAGGCGGCGACGGTGCGGGTGGCGGCGGTGTCCGGGGTCGTGCTCTGCTCCGTGCTACCGGTCGTGCCATCGATCGTGCGCTGCGTCGTCTCGTTCGTCATGCCCACCAGACTGCGGCGGGGCGGCGGGGCCAACCAGACCAGCGCTTGTCGTACGAAGACGGCGCGTACGAAGACCGGACGTACGACCGCGGAACGTACGCACGGCAGTATCACCCTCGCCCGCCCCCCGGCCCGTCCGCCCGCCCGCATACTGCAGTCATGGACCAGCGCACCGAACTCAGCGAGTTCCTCCGATCCCGCCGCGCCCGGCTGCGGCCCGAGGACGTGGGCCTGCCGGAGGGCGCCGGCCGCCGGCGGGTCCCGGGGCTGCGCCGCGAGGAGCTGGCCCAGCTCGCCGGGGTCAGCACCGCCTACTACACCCGGCTCGAACAGGGCCACGGCGAGAACGTCTCCGCCGCCGTCCTGGACGCCATCGCCCGGGTGCTGCGCCTGGGCCCCGCCGAGCGCGACCACCTCGGCCGGCTCACCGAGCCCGCCCGCCGCCGCCCCGGCCGGGCCGCCGCCGCCCGCCCGCAGCGGGTGCGGCCCGCGCTGCGGCAACTGCTGGACTCGATGGAGGGCGTGCCCGCGTACGTGCTCGGACGGCGGCTGGACATCATCGCCTGGAACCGGCTCGGCACCGCCCTGCTCGGCGACTACGGCGCGATGCCGCCCGAGCAGCGGAACATGGCCTGGCACGTCTTCCTCGACCCGGCCGCCCGCGCCCTCTTCGAGGACTGGGAGGGCAAGGCCAGCGACGTCGTCGGCCTGCTGCGCCTGGACGCCGGACGCTACCCGGACGACCCCGGGCTCGCCTCGCTGGTCGGCGAACTCTCCGTCAAGAGCGAGGACTTCCGGCGGCTGTGGGCCACCTACCGGATCAAGGACAAGGCCCACGGCACCAAGCGGCTGCGCCACCCGGTGGTCGGCCCGCTCAGCCTGCAGTACGAGACGCTGCGCCCGGCCGGGGACACCGATCAGGTGCTGGTCGCCTACCACGCCGAACCGGGCTCCGGTTCCGCCGAATCGCTGCGGCTGCTGGCGAGTTGGGACGCCACCGAGCGGCGGGCGGAGAGCGGCGGACAGACCGGGCCGGCCGGACAGGCCGCGTCCGAGCAGAGCCGGTAGCCGCCCGGTCGCGGCGCCGAGGGCCGATGGTCCCGGGGGCGCCCGGGGCCATCGGCCCTTCTCCCGCCCGCCGGCCCGGCGGTTGACTGGGCAGGTTATGGACAACAGCAGCCAGGCCGCCGTGGCCGCCACCGCCACCGCCGAGTACGACCGTCTGATCGCCCGCCACCACGCGATGAGACTGCGGCGCCAACTCCTCACCCCCGCAACGCCCTCGGGGCCCGGGCCCGGGCCCGGAGCCGGCGCCGGAGCCGACGTCGGCGGCGGAGAGCGTTACGGCGGCGGCGAGGGCCACGACGGCGCCGCGGACCAGTGGCTGATCCGGCGCGAGCTCGAAGCCGTCGCCCCGCTCTCGGAGCTGATCGACCACCTCTACACGGTCATGTTCCGCCGCCGACCGTACCTGCGACCGCTCTTCCCCGCCTCGATGGAGTTCCAGCGGGCCCACCTGGAACGCATCTTCCACCACCTGATCGACCACCTGCACCAGCCCGCCGAACTGGCCCGGATGCTCCGCCAACTCGGCCGGGACCACCGCAAGCTGGGCGTCCGGCCGGTCCACTACGAGGCCTTCGAGGAGGCCCTGTGCGCGGCCCTGCGGCACCGGGCCGGCGAGCGGTGGGCCGAGGAGCTCGAAGCCGCCTGGGTGCGGATGCTGCGTTTCGCCGTCGGCGCCATGGTCGCCGGCGCCGACTCCGCCCTCACCGAACCCCCGTACTGGCACGCCGTGGTGACCGGCCACCAGCGCCGCCGCCCCGACCTCGCCGTCCTGCGGGTGCGCACCGGCGAGCCGTACCCCTACCGGGCCGGCCAGTACGGCACCGTCGAACACCCGGCGCTGCCGCACACCTGGCGGCAGTACTCGATGGGCTGCGCCCCGCGCGGCGACAACGAGTTGGAACTCCACGTGCGCCGCACCGGCCCCGGCGGCGTCAGCGCGGCGCTGGTCGAGCGCACCGCCGTCGGCGACCGGCTGCGCCTCGGCCCGCCGCGCGGCAGTCTGCTGCCCGACGGCGACGCCCGCGACCTGCTGCTCGTCGCGGGCGGCACCGGACTCGCCCCGATGAAGGCGATCGTCGAGCAGCAGGCGCTGCACCGCCCGCCGGGCCGCCGGGTGCACCTCTTCGTCGGCGCGCGTGACCGCACCGACCTCTACGACTGGCAGGCGCTCGCCGAACTCGGCCTGCACAAACCCTGGTTGTCGCTCACCCCGGTGACGTCCGGCCGGCTCGCGGACACCGTCGCGGCCGCCGGGGACTGGCGCGAGCACCTGGCCTGCGTCAGCGGGCCTTCCGGGATGGTCGCCTCGGTGAGCTCCCAACTGCTGTCGGCGGGGCTGCCGTTGGACCGGGTGCGGTTCGACCGGGTGGTCTACCGGTAGCCCTGCTCCGTCGTAGGTCCAGCGGTGGGGCTCGGCGTCCTGTTCGTCGTCGGCCAGGACGAAGGTGGCGCTCGACGATGCCGGCGAAGGGGGCCCGCGCCGCACGACATACTCCCGGCGGATTACTCCGGTACGTCGCGGGGGCTACGGACGACACCGGAATGTTTGCATCCACGGGCTGATTCGATACGGAGCTGCGGAACCTAGCGTCGACCCCATGAAACGCAATCGCCGAATCAGCGCCGTCGCGGCGCTGGCGCTCGCCGCCATCGTGACCGGAACCGGCACCGGGTTCGCCGCCACGACCACACCGTCGGCCACACCGGTGGCCACGCACGCCTTCGACAGCGCACCGGCCACGGCCACGGCGCCCACGCCGTCCTTCCACGGCACGCTCCCCGCGCCGACCGGCCCCTACGCCGCGGGCGAGGACATCATCCACCTCACCGACGCGAACCGTCCCGACCCGTGGGTGCCGTCATCCGGCCCCCGCCAACTGACCGTCACGATGGTCTACCCGGCCGTCCCCGGGACCGGGACGCCGGCCCCTTACATGACCCTCGCCGAGGCAGCCGGACACATCCAGCAGGCGAAGATACCGGCGAGCTCCGGCATCACCCCGCAGAACGTTTCCAGCATCACCACGCACGCCTTCGACGGCGCGCGGCCGCAGCGCGGCAAGCATCCGCTGGTGCTCCTCTCACCCGGGTTCGGGGACCAGCGCTCGGCGCTCACCTCGCTCGCGACCGAACTGGCCAGCCACGGCTACGTCGTCGCGCTCGTCGGCCCCACCCACGAGGACGGCGGTGAGACGCTGGCGAACGGCGAGACGCCGCCGTGCGCGATCTGCGATCACCCGGAAACGATCGACTTCGACGCCGTCGCCGCCGGCCGCGCGCTGGACATGTCCTTCGTGATCGACCAGTTGACGCACGGCAAGAGCGCGTGGCGGCTGGCCCACCTCATCGACAAGCACCAGATCGGCACGGCCGGACACTCCATCGGCGGAGCCTCGGCCGCCGCCACGATGATCGCCGACCCGCGCGTACGGGCCGGAGTGAACATGGACGGCTCCTTCTTCCCGGCCCCGATGCCCGGCCAGATCAACCGGCCGTTCCTCATGCTGGGCAGGGCCGACGTCCACTCGGCCGGCGGTGGCGACAACTGGGGGAAGGCCTGGGCCGCCCTCGGCGGCTACAAAAAGTGGCTGGCGGTCACCGGCGCCAACCACCCCACCTTCACCGACATGGACCTGCTCATGAAGGAGGCCGGGTACCCGACGCCGCCCCTCGACCCCGAACGTGGAATCGCGATCACGCGTGAGTACGTGACGGCGTTCTTCGACCAGGCGCTGAAGGGGATCCACAGTCCGCTGCTGGACGGCCCCTCGCCGAACAATCCGGAAGTACTCTTCCAGCACTAGTGCGGCGCCGCGTTGATCCTTCGGGGGTTCGTGCGGCTTGGAGTGGGCTGCCGTCGTAGGTCCGGCGGTGGGGCTTGGCGTCGTGTTCGTCGTAGGCCAGGACGAAGGTGGCGATGGCCGCGGCCGGTTCGTCGCGGGAGGCGAACCGGCCGCGGCGCGGTGGACGTCGGGTCAGGGCGGTGTGCAGAACAGCTCGACTTGGTTGACGCCCTCGACCGCGCCGTCGGCCTCCACCTCGGCGACCCCGCCGGCTGACCGGCAACCCCCGAAGGATCAACGCGGCGAGGTGCGCCTGTGCCCTGGGGGTGCCTCCCGGCCGAAGGCTGGGGGAGCGTCGCCCCGCAGGCGGGAGTTTGACGACCAGGCCTAGCGGTAGCAGTAGGAGTCCGAGGAGGCGTCCCCGCCCGCCAGGTGGGTCTGGTGGAGGCGCAGGCCCCGGAAGTCGGCGCCGTGCGGGAAGAACCGCTCGTCGACGCTCAGCCCGCCGGCCACCGGGTCGGCGTCCAGCTTGACCAGCCAGGGCTCGATGCCGTCCGGGTAGAACTGGTCGTCCCAGGCGCCGTAGAGGGAGTTGGTGAGGTAGAGCCGCCGTCCGTCCCGGCTGATCTCCACCATCTGCGGGGCCCCGCTCAGCGGCCGCCCCGGCTCGGCCGGGTGGGGTGTCCGGGCGGCGACTCCGCCCAGGCGGACGGAGGAGGCCAGCCGGGGGTGGAACGGGTCCGAGACGTCGTACTGGAACAACTCGCCGGTGCCCCAGGCCGAGACGTACAGCCAGCGGTCGTCCACCGACAGGTTGATGTCGGTGACCAGTGGCGGGACAGCCCCGAACGACCTCAGCGCGGGCGGCAGTTGCTCGGCGGCGGCGGGCTCGGCGGGGATCTCGATCACCTTGCGCGCGGTGAACGCCGGGCCCTCCCGGTACCAGAGCCAGACCGAGGAGGAGAGGTCCTCCACGTTCACCACCACCCCGGCGAACCCCCACTCCGCCTGCGGGTCGTGCGCCGGGCGCAGCTCCAGCACCATCTGGTACTGGTCCCCGAGGTCGACCCGCTGGAGGTGCCGCCCGGTGCCCAGCTCCCAGAAGTGCAGCGCGTGCCCGTACTTGCGGGCGAGCAACTGCTCCGGCAGCACACCGTCCTCGATCATCCACGGGGTGCCCCACTCGCTGGTCACCCCGATGTCCGTCCCGAGGTGCCACCAGACGTCGTAGGCGAAGTGCTGCGGCCCGCGCTCCGTCTCCCAGGGGCGCAGCACCTCGAAGGTGGTGTGGTCCAGCAGCGCCACCCCGCCGGGCCCGTCGCCGCCCTCGCCGGAGCCGAGGCAGGAGAGGAAGACCCCCTCCGGCCCGCAGTGCAGGGTGTGCGGCCGGGAGTAACCCGCCCTCGCCGCCAGCTCCTTGGCCTCGACCGTCTTGACCAGCCGGGGGCGCACCGGATCCGGGTGGGTGTCCATCACGTGCAGCCGGGAGGAGCGCAGCCCGGGCAGCAGCAGGAACCGCCGCTCCGGGTTCTGGTGGCAGGCGTGCGCCAGGGCGCTGGAGCAGGCGTTCCATCCGAAGTGGTGCAACTCATCGCCGAGGGTGGGAAGTTCGGAGAAGTTGAGCACCTTCCCGTAGCTCGCCGAGGCCGGATCGGTGTCCACGGTGAGCAGGGCGTCCGGCTGCCGGGCCGACCGGTCGAACCCGGCCACGTAGGCCAGCTTCTCCGGCGGCGCCGCGATCGCCTCGGCGGCCGAACGGTACAGGGATGGATCGGTATGCCCGTGCTGCATGCAAACTCCCCAACTCGCCGTCTCTGTCCGGGAAGCGTTCCACACGACCACCGGCGCACAGGAGGCGCACGGGAAGCGGTCGGGAGGCGGCCGGGAGGCGCGGACGCGTACCCCGGCGGGGTACATGACAGCCCGGACGGCAGCATCGGCGCCGCCGCCGGTCGCCGCCGGACCTACCGGCCGGTATGGTCGGGGGCGGAAACGGGCGGTCACCTGCGGCAAGGGCAGGCGGAGCAGAGGGAACGGGTGCGGCGGCAGATGGAGTTTCGGGAAGACATCCTGGGTGCCCCCTACGAGGCGGCCGAGCTGACGCTGCGGCCCGACGACGAGGGGGCGGTCTGCGCGACCCTCGTACGGCGGCTGGTGCCCGGCTCGGAGCGGGCCGTGCTGTACGTCCACGGGTACAACGACTACTTCTTCCAGACCAACCTGGCCGACCACTACACCGCCCTCGGCTTCTCCTTCTACGCCCTGGACCTGCGCAAGTACGGGCGCTCGCTGCGCCCGCACCAGTCGCCGAACTTCGTCCGCGACCTCGCCGAGTACGACGAGGAGATCGACGAGGCGGTGCGGATCATCCGCGAGGTGGACGGCCACCGGCAGTTGCTGCTGAACGGGCACTCCACCGGCGGCCTGGTCGGCGCCCTGTGGGCGGGGCGCCGGGCCGGGCGCGGGCTGGTAAACGGGCTGTTCCTGAACAGCCCGTTCCTGTCGATGCCGGCCGGGGCGGCCGTGCGCACGGCCGGCGGCCCGGTGGTGACGGCGATCGGGCGGATGAAGCCGACCCGGATCCTGCCCTCCTCGCTCAACCCCCACTACACCCACAGCCTGCACCAGGACCACAAGGGCGAGTGGGACTTCGACCTCACCCTCAAGCCCGCCGAGGGCTTCCCGCTGTACGCGGGCTGGCTGGCCGCGATCCACCAGGGGCACCGGCGGCTGCGGCGCGGGCTGGGGATCGACGTGCCAGTGCTGCTGATGGCCTCCACCAAGTCGATCTCCACCACCACCTGGCACCACGCCCTGCACCACGCCGACGCGGTGCTGCGCGCCGACGACATCGCCGCACAGGGGCCCCGGCTGGGCCGGCACGTGACGATCGTCCGGATCGAGGGCGGCATGCACGACCTGGTGCTCTCCGGCGAGCAGGCCCGCAGCACGGTGTTCGCCGAACTGGACCACTGGCTCGCGGCCTACCTGGACGTCCGGCCGGTGGGGGAGAACGCGTGACGGACCAGCCGGTGCCGGACGGGCCGGAGCCGCTGCCGGACGAGTCGGAGTCGGACGAGCCGGTGCCGGTCGGCCGGCCCACCGACCTCGGCTTCGCCAAACTGATGCCGGACCTGGACCGCGACGGCGGCTGGCTGCTCACCCTGGACGGCACTCCGCAGTCGTACGTCGACCTCGCCGACCCCACGCACCTGGAGTTCGAGTACACCCGTCGGCTCGGCCACCTCGCCGACGTCCTCGCCCCGCCCGGCCGTCCGCTGGACGCGCTGCACCTGGGCGGCGGCGCGCTCACCATGCCGCGCTACCTGGCCGCGACCCGGCCCGGTTCGCGGCAGCGGGTGGTGGAGGTGGACGGGCCGCTGCTCGACCTGGTCGCCGAGCGGCTGCCCTGGCGGGGCCCCGGCGCGGACATCACCGCGACGGTGGGCGACGCCCGGGCCGCGCTGGCCGCCACCCCTGCCGACTCCCAGGACCTGGTGATCGCGGACGTCTTCCACGGCTCCCGCACCCCGGCGCACCTCACCTCGGTGGAGTTCCTGCGGCTGGCCGCCGCCGCGCTGCGCCCGGGCGGCTGCTACGCGGCCAATCTGGCGGACGGCCCGCCGCTGGCCTTCGCCCGGGCGCAGGCGGCGACGGTGGCGGCGGTCTTCCCGTACGTCTGCCTGGTGGCGGAGGCCCCGGTGCTGCGCGGGCGCCGGTACGGCAACATCCTGCTGGCCGGGTCGACGGCGCCGCTGCCGGCGGTGGAGCTGAGCCGGCTGCTGGCGGGCGACATCTTCCCGGCCCGGCTCACCGACGGCGAGGAACTGGCCGCCCTGGTCGGCCGGGCGGCCCCGGTCACCGACGCGGACGCCACCGACTCCCCGCCGCCGCCGGACGGCGCCTTCAGCATCGGCTGAGGCGGCGGCGCGGCGCAGCGCGGCCTCGTTCCCCCGTCAGGCCGCGCTGTCGACGTTGGCCAGGACGGCGCGCAGCAGCCCGGGGAAGCGCTCCTCGAACTCGTCGTCGCGCAGCCGGGCGCTCTGCTGCTGTCCCTGGTGGGTGCGCAGGATCAGGCCGCACTCGCGCAGCACCCGGAAGTGGTGCGAGGCGTTCGACTTGCTGATCCCCAGGGCGTTGTAGATGGCCGAGCACTCGGTCTCGCCCTGGCGGGCCAGCAGGTCGACGATCCGCAGCCGCAGCGGGTCGCTGAGGCCGTGCATGGCCCCGGCCAGGCTGACGTTGGCCAGTTCGGCGTGGAACGCATCTCGCATGGGCCGATTCTACTTTCCGTGGTCACGGACGCTCCGGGCGCATGGTCGGGACGGCTTCGCCGGGCGTGACGTGTCATCATCTCGCCTTCGCGCAGGGATCCTTCTAAAGGTTCAACGAATGTTGTACCGTCAAACCATGAATCCACGGATCCACCTCCTGGCCCTCGGCACCTTCACCGTGGGCACCGAGGGCTACGTGATCGCCGGAGTGCTCCCGAGCGTGGCGCGCGACATGCACACCTCGGTCTCCCTGTGCGGTCAGATGGTCACGGTGTTCGCGCTGGTCTACGCCCTGGCCGGGCCGCCCCTGATCGGCCTGTTCCACCAGACCCCGCCCAAGCGGTTACTGATCGGCGCCGCCCTGTTCTTCGCCGCCGCGAACGCGATCGCCGCCGTCGCCCCCGACTTCGCGGTGCTCACCGTCGCCCGGGTGCTCGCCGCCCTGGGCGCCTCGCTCTTCGCGGCCCCCGCCGCCGCGACCGCGGCCGCGCTCTGCGCCCCCGAGGAACTGCCCAAGGCCATCTCGGTGACCGCCGGCGGCAACGCCGTCGCCCTCACCCTGGGCGCCCCGATCGGGACGGTCATCGGCTCGGCCATGGGCTGGCGCGCGTCCTTCTGGTTCGTGACGCTGCTCGCCGTGATCACCGCCGTCGCGGTCTGGACCGGCCTGCCCGAGGTCCCCTCCGGCGGCAACTCCGCCGCCGGGCGACTCGACCTGCTGCGCCGCACCCCGATCCGCTGGGGCCTGGTGACCACCTTCGGGCTCTTCCTGGCCGCCTACTGCGTCTACACCTACCTCGACGCGGTGGAGGAGCGGGCGGCCGGGCTGGGCGGCAACGGCGTGGCGGCGCTGATGATCGTGTTCGGCGCCGGCGGCCTGCTCGCCGGACGGACCGTCAGCAGGCTCATCACCAGGCGCGGCGTCACCCCCGTCCTGCGCGGGGCGCTCACCCTGATCACCGGGCTGCTCGCGGTGCTGACCGCCCTCACTGTCACCGACGCCCCGCTGGTGGCCACGGTGATCTCGTTCCCGCTGATGTTCGCCTTCGGCGCGGCCTGGTGGTCCGGCGGCATCGGCCAGCAGACCCGACTGGCCGGCCTGGCCGCCGCGCAGCGGGCCCAGGCGCTCGGGCTGCACTTCTCGGCGCAGTTCCTCGGGGTGGCGGTCGGCGGCGCGCTCGGCGGCCTCGCGCTGTCGGGCGTCGGGCCCGCCGCCGTGCCGGTGGTCGGCGGGGCCGTCGCCCTCGCCACCCTCCTGAGCGTCCGCCAGGTCACCCCCGAGGCGGAGGCCACCGAGGCCGCCCCGACGGCCCCGGTGCCGGCCGGCAGTCCGGCGGCCCGGTGAGCCGCCCGCCGTGAGGAGACCTGAACCCTCGAACTCCCGGACGGGAGAAGAGGGTTCAGCGGCGACCGGTCAGGCGGTCGGGACCGGCCAGGGCACCTCGGTGGCCACCGGGGCGGTGTAGTCCACGCCCGGCACGGCGAACCCGTACAGCCGCTGGACCTCGGCGTGGAACCAGCCGAGGTCGGCGAGGCCGGCGATGGTGCCCGTGGTGGCGGCCGCCCAGCGTTCGGCGACGGCCGCCTGGACGGACTCGGTCAGCTCCCAGCCGTCCAGCCGGATCCGGCCCTCGTCGTCCAGGACCAGCGGGGCGGCACCGGTGAGCTGGTCCCACAGGGCGGCGAGCTGGTGCACCGGCGGGACCATCGCCGCCCCGAGCACGCCGCGCAGCAGACCGGTGTACAGGGCGATGCCCGGGATGGCCGTGGAGGACTGGGTGACGGCGGCGCCGTTGACGGAGGTGACGGCCCGCCCGCCCAGCTCCCTGCCCAGCCGCTCGTCCAGGGTGCGGGCGGTCGCCTCCAGGTGGGCCTTGGCCGCGCCGATGGTGCCCTGCCGGTAGATCGCCGCCGTCATCGGCGATCCGATGTACGACAGCGCGGCGGTGGCGAAGCCGTCGGCGAGCAGCCCCCGGCCGGCCAGGTGGTCGATCCAGCGCTCCCAGTCCGCACCGCCCATCACGGCCACGGTCTGCTCGACGTCGTCGCCCTCGGCCGGACCGGTCTCGACCTCGCGCACCTCGGGGACGCCCTGCTCGTCGAAGACCAGGGTCTTGGTGCGGTTCGCCGCGCCGATCGGCTTGAGGACGGAGGCGTAGCCGGCGCCGGTGTCCGGGTCGGTGCGCCGGGGCGCGGCCACCGAGTAGACGAGGTAGTCCAGCCGGCCGCCGAACCGCTCCTGGAGGAGGTCGGCGACCTGCTCCTTCATCGCGTCGGAGAAGGCGTCGCCGTTGAGGAAGACCACGTCCCGCCCGGCGGCCCGGGCGAGTTCGGCGGTGGCGGCGGTGCGGTACCAGCCGGCCGTAGCGGTGCGGCGCTCGGTGGGGGCCTTCTCGAAGGAGACCAGGACGCCGCGGATGCCGGCCCGCTTGAGCCCGGCGACGGTGGCCGCCAGGCCGTACCCGGCCGAGGAGCCGATGATAAGGGCCACCGGCCCGGCACCCTCCGGGGCGTCGGCAGGCTCCGGGCAGTCCCGCCACAGGTCGGTCACCAGCCGCTCGCAGCCCGCCGGGTGGGAGTCGAGGAAGAGGAAGCCCCGGTTGCGGGGGACGATGACGCGCTCGCTCACGATGGCAAGTCCTTGGGTCGGTTGGAGGGGTCGGCCGGAGTCCGGCCGCGGCGACCGGCCGGGCCGCCGCGTGCAGCCAGTCTGGGGCAGCGCCGGGCGCGGCAGCGGCCCCCACCAGGCACAACGATCACGAGTGGATCTTGGAGTGTTCCACCACTGACGCCCGGGCCCCGTCCGGCCCGGCACGGCCCGCAGCCCGGGCGGCGCGTCGGCGGAAGGGTGGGCACGGGGCGGGTGTCAGAATCGGCGGGTTCATGCCGGAGCACGGTGCACGTCCGAAGGAGTGAGCGATGGGCGGCGGGGAACGGCCGGAGTTGGAGCAGGTGCCGGAGACGGCGCTGTGGACGTTGTGGCACCGGGCACTGGAGGCCCGGCGGCCGGACACGGTGCTGCACGATCCGGTCGCGGTCGAGCTGGTGGAGCGGATCGACTTCCCGTTCGCCGAGCGGTTCGGGCGGACGCCGCTGGTGAGCCAGCTGCAGGCGCTGCGGGCGGCCTGCTTCGACCGCGAGGCGGCGGACTTCCTGGACCGGCACCCGCGCGCCACGGTGGTCGGGCTCGGCGACGGACTGGAGACCCAGGCCTGGCGGGTGGACAACGGGCGGGCCGACTGGCTGTCGGTCGACCTGCCCGAGACGGCCCGGCTGCGCGAACGGCTGCTGCCCCCGGACGACCGGCGCCGGATCCTCGCCTGCTCCGCCACCGACCTGCGCTGGGCGGACGAAGTCGACCCGGACCCGGACCGCGGGGTGCTGATCACCACCGAGGGCCTGCTGATGTACCTGCGGCCGACCGAGGTCCGGGAGCTGATCGCCGCCTGCGCCGAACGCTTCCCCGGCGGCGCGATGGTGCTCGACGCGGTGCCGCGCTGGGCCAGCCGCCTGGCCGTCCGGGGCAAGCTGCGGGACCGCCACTACCAGGCGCCGCCGATGCCCTTCGGCATGGACGCGGACGAGCTCGGCAAGCTGGCGCAGGCACACCCGGCGGTCACCGACGTGCGGGAGGTCTACCCGGAGGGCGGGCGCGGCCTGCTGCGGGCCCTGCTGCCGGCGGCACGACGGATCAAGCAGCGGCCTTCCGTCGTCGCCCTGCGTTTTACCCAATCTTGAAGAAAGGCCGGTCGGCCTGGAACTATTGGCGCGGGGGCGTACGTCGTAACGACGGGTGATCGGCCAGGGGGACAGGCCGCCCGGCACGTTAGGCTGCGCCCAGGGGAAGCGGCCCGGGTGCCGCCATCGGACAACCGTCGGGACGGGCGTGCGGCTCCACGGGGAGCCGGCCCCGCCCCGACCTGCCACGGAGGTACTGGCCTTGCACATCGACGCCTGGATCGAGAGCGTCCCCCCGACCGCGGTGTACGCCCTGATCGGCCTGATCATCGGGATCGAATCCCTGGGCATCCCGCTGCCCGGTGAGATCGCCCTGGTCACGGCGTCCCTGATGGCGGTCAAGGGCGTGGTGAGCCCGTGGGGGATCGCGGCCTGTGCGATCGCGGGCGCGATCATCGGCGACTCGATCGGGTACTCGATCGGCCGCAAGGGCGGCAAGCCGCTCTTCGAGAAGCTGGGGCGGAAGTTCCCCAAGCACTTCGGACCCGCGCACCTGGCGACCGCCGAGCGCTCGTTCCAGAAGTGGGGCATGTGGGCGGTCTTCTTCGGCCGCTTCATCGCCCTGCTGCGCATCTTCGCGGGCCCGCTGGCGGGCGCCCTGAAGATGCCGTACTGGAAGTTCCTGATCGCCAACGTGCTGGGCGGCGTGATCTGGGCCGGCGGTACGACCCTGCTGGTCTTCAAGGTGGGCAAGGCCATCGAGCCGTGGCTGTCCCGGTTCTCCTGGGCGGGCCTGGCCGCGGCCGTGGTGATCGGGGCGCTCTCGGCCTGGGTGATGAAGCGCCGGGCCGCCAGGACCCACGCGAAGATCGAGGCGGAGGAGGCGGCCAAGGCCGCCGCCGGTGCCCCCGTCGCGGAGTGACGGAGCGTAGCCGGTAGTCGCCCTGGCGTCGTCGGGCCCCGGAGTAGCATCGGCCGGAAGCTGCCGATCTTGCATCACTGGAGGGCCCGATGACCCAGCCGACCCAGCAGGCGACCTGGAACGCGGTGGACGCCTACTTCTCCGACCAGCTGGTCGGCCCTGACCCGGTGCTGGAGGCCGCCACGGCCGACGCCGACGCCGCCGGGCTGCCGAAGATCGCGGTGGCCCCCAACCAGGGCAAGCTGCTGCACCTGCTGGCGCTGACCCAGGGGGCGCGCCGGATCCTGGAGGTCGGCACCCTCGGCGGCTACAGCGCGATCTGGCTGGCCCGGGCGCTGCCCGCGGACGGCACCCTGATCTCCCTGGAGATCGATCCCGCGCGTGCCGACGTGGCGCGCGGCAACCTGGCGCGCGCCGGGCTGGGCGCGGTCGCCGAGGTGCGGACCGGCCGGGCCGCCGACGCGCTGGCGGCGCTGGTCGAGCAGGGCGAGGCCCCCTTCGACCTGGTGTTCATCGACGCCGACAAGCCGAACAACCCCGAGTACTTCCGGCGGGCGCTGCAACTGACCCGGCCGGGCTCGCTGATCATCGTCGACAACGTGGTGCGCGGCGGAGCGATCGCCGACGCGGCCAGCACCGACCCGGCGGTCGTCGCCACCCGCGCCCTGCACGAGCTGATCGCCGCCGAGCCGAGGGTCACCGCGACGTCCGTCCAGACCGTCGGCAGCAAGGGCTACGACGGCTTCACCCTGGCCCGCGTCCAGGGCTGACCCCCCAGAGGAACGGAGAGACGACGTGCGGATCGGACTGCTGGGCACCGGCACCTGGGCGGAGCGGGTGCACGCACCCGTCCTGGCCGAGCACCCCGGGCTGGAGTTCACCGGTGTCTGGGGCCGCCGGCCGGAGGCGGCCGAGGCGCTCGGCGCGGCACACGGCGTGCCCGGGTACGGCGACCTCGACCGGCTGCTGGCCGAGGTCGACGCCGTCTCCATCGCGCTGCCGCCGGCCGTCCAGGCCGGGCTGGCCGTGCGGGCCGCCGAGGCCGGCCGCCACCTGCTGCTGGACAAGCCGGTCGCGTTCACCGTGCCGGACGCCCGTGCGGTGGCCGGCGCCGTCCGCGCGCACGGCGTCGCCTCGGTGGTGTTCTTCACCGTCCGCTTCGGCGGCGAGCAGATCCCGTGGATCGAGCGGCAGGCGGAGCTCGGCGGCTGGTTCACCGGCCGCTCGGACTGGCTCGGCTCGGTGTTCGCCCCGGACAGCACCAGCCCGTACGCGGCCTCGCCGTGGCGCAAGGACAAGGGCGCGCTGTGGGACGTCGGCCCGCACGCGCTGTCCGTGCTGCTGCCGGTGCTGGGCGACGCGACGCAGGTCACCGCGGTGGCCGGGCCGCAGGACACCGTCCACCTGGTGCTGCGGCACGCCGGCGGCGCGTCCAGCACGCTCGCGCTCAGCCTGACCGCCCCGCGCGCGGGCGGCGGCGTCGCGATGGAGCTGCGCGGCGAGCACGGGGTGGCGCAGCTTCCCGAGCGCGGCGAGGGCCCCACCGCGGCCCTGCACCGGGCGGTGGACGCCCTGCTGGCCTCGGCCGACTCGGGCGAGGCGCACCCCTGCGGGGCGGACTTCGGCCTGCGGGTGGTGGAGATCCTGGCGGGCGCCGAGCGCTCGCTGACGAGCGGCGCAACGGTGGAGGTGTGAGGCCGGCGGACCACGTCCCGGGGCGGGTGCTGCGCTGGCGGTTCCACTTCGGCGGGCAGCTGACCAGCTGCCTGCCGATGCGGGTGGTGGAGAGCGGCCCGGACGGGCTGCTGCTCTGGCTGGCGGCCGGCTCGCCGCTGTGGAAGGCCGAACTCCCGGGCGGGCGGCACATCCGGGACATTCCGCCGGAGAGCCACCCCGCCGGGGGCTACCCGCTGGTGCCCGGCGAGTGGGACGCGGTCAGCGCGCTGATCCACCAGCCGGCCGGGCGGCCGTACGCGGTCTGGTGGATCTTCGAGCCGGGCACCGGCTTCTCCCACTGGTACGTGAACCTGGAGCACCGGGAGTACCGCGGCGAGGAGGTCGACGTCCACGACCTGGAACTGGACCTGGAGGTGGACGCCGAGCGCCGGTGGCGCTGGAAGGACGAGGAGTCCTTCGCCGCCAAGACCGGGCACCCGGCCTACTGGAGCGCCGCCGAGGCGCGGGCGATCCGGGCGGGCGGCGAGGCGGTGGCGCGGCTGGTCGAGGCGGGGGCGTTCCCCTTCGACGGGACCCACCGGGACTTCGCCCCGCCCGCCGACTGGCCGCTCCCGGAGCGCCCGGCCAGGCCCGTCCGGCCGTAGCGGGCGGGACGTCGGTCAGGCCGGTCAGGAGGGCCCGCTCGGCGGCAGGCCCGGGCGGGAGGCCTCCGGGCGGCGGTCGGTGGGGCGGGCCGGGGGGATGGGCGGGGCGTGGAAGTCGCGCGGGCCGGTCCACAGGGCCGGGACGGAGTCACTGCGGCGGGCGAGTTCGTACGCCAGGGCCTCGTAGTTGACCCGCCAGCCGCGGAAGTGCCGCCAGGCGTCCTCGACCGGGCGCTCGCGCGGGAAGCCGGCCGCGGTGACCATCGCGACGGCGCCCAGGTACTCGGCGTAGCTGAGCCGGATCGGGGTGTCCGGGTCCGGGTCGGCGTCGAAGTCGATGCGCAGCGCCCGGCCGATGTCGCGCATCGCGGTGAAGCCGGCCCGGACCACCAGCCGGGCCTCGGGCGGGGCCGAGCGCGGGCACAGGGCAAGGTGGAGGGCGGCGGCGTCCATCACCGCGATCAGGCCGACCACCCAGCTGCGGTTGGGCTGCGGGGAGCGGAAGGACAGCAGCACCGGGTAGTTGGAGTGGCTCTCGCCGATGTCGGCGGCGAGCCGCTCCCAGTCGCGGTAGAGCTGGGGGAGCGCGGTCTCGGTGTCCACCAGGGACTGCCGGGCGAGGAGTTCCGGCCCCCAGGCGGGCTCGCCGGCCCGGGACTGCAGCAGCGTCACCTCGGTCTCGCGCCGCTGGTAGGCGGCGTACAGGGTGGGCAGGTAGGCGATCTGCAGGGCGATCACCAGGGGGCCGCTGGCGGCGGCCAGGAAGTCGATCGCGGACAGCTGCAGCCGTTCGCCGCTCGCGTACCCGAGGGTGAACAGGCTGGACCCGGCCTCCCGGATGGACACCGACCAGCTGATCCCCGAGGTGCCGTGCAGCAGCAGGGTGTAGGCGAGCAGCATCCCGCTGAGCCAGACCCCGAGCATGCCGAGCAGCACCAGCGGCGCCAGCCAGGTCTGCGCGCGGTCCTGCGCCCGGTAGGTGCCGAACGGCGCGGCCCCCAGCCGCAGCATGGTGCGCAGCCCCGCCCACAGCCGGAACACCAGGGCCGAGTAGAGCCCGCGCGGGACGACCAGGGTGCGCAGGATGCTGCCCACGACGAGCAGGAGCAGCAGCACGCCGAGCAGGGTGTGGATCAACCTCATGGCGCCATTGTGGCGGTCGCGGGGGGTGGTCGTGGTGCGGAGGGGGCGTCCTGGCCGGTGCGGCGGGCGGTTGCGGTACGCGGTATGACCATGATCACACCGATGGGGAGCCGCCCTGGGGCGGTCCGAAAGGCGTCTATCTGAGTAGGGGGTCGTCCCAGGAGATCGGAGACCGGATGCGTGCACAGCAGGGCGGGGAAGCCGAGCACGGCGGGGAAGCCGGGCAGGGCACCGAAGCCGAGCAGGGCACCGAAGCCGAGCAGGGTGGGAAAGCCGAGCAGGGTGGGAAAACCGAGCAGCGCGCGGCAGCGGAGCAGAGCGGGGAAGCCGCAGAGGAGCGGCCCGGCCGTCGGCGGTGGCGGTTGCTGCGGCGGATCGACTATCCGCGCGGCGGGCGGCGCGGGGTCCGGCGCTGGCTGCCCTCCTGGCGGCAGCTGCTGCTGACGGGCGGGACCGTGACGGTGGCGGTGAGCGGGCTGGCGGCCTGGTTCTTCGTCACCACCAAGGTCCCGGAGGACCTCAACGCCTTCGCCACCCAGCAGAACAACGTCTACTTCTGGGCGGACGGCACCGAGATGGCCCGGATCGGCGAGACCAACCGGCAGGAGGTGCCGCTGGACCAGGTGCCGGAGCCGGTGCGGTGGGCGGTGCTGTCGGCCGAGAACGAGACCTTCTACTCGGACCCGGGGATCTCCGTCAGCGGCATCGGCCGCGCGGTCTACGCGATGGCCACCGGCGGCGACACCCAGGGCGGCTCGACCATCACCCAGCAGTACGTCAAGAACATCTACCTGAACCAGCGCCAGGACGTCTCCCGCAAACTCAGCGAGATGGTCATCGCGCTCAAGCTGGACCAGCGGATGAGCAAGCAGGACATCCTGGCCGGCTACCTGAACACCAGCTGGTTCGGGCGCGGCAGTTACGGCATCGAACGCGCCGCGGCGGCGTACTACGGCAAGGACGTCTCGGAACTGAACCCGAGTGAAGGGGCCTTCCTGGCCGCCCTGCTGAAGGGCGCCGGGCAGTACGACCCGGCACTGAGCGCCGCCAACCACCAGCGGGCCGAGGAGCGGTGGTCCTGGATCCTGGACCGGATGGTCGACACCGGCAAGCTCTCCGCCGCCGAGCGCGCCAGGTACACCGTGTTCCCGGAGCCGAGGACGCCTCCCAAGGCGGCCGGGCTGAGCGGCCAGACCGGGTACCTGGTGGACCTCGCCCGGAGCTTCGTGGAGAGCCACAGCGACCTCTCCCCGGCCCAGTTGGACCTCGGCGGCTACCAGATCCGCACCACCTTCGAGAAACCGAAGGTCAACGCCTTGGCCGCGGCGGTGCAGGAGGCCGGCAAGGGGCTCGACCCCGACGGCCGCGAGGCCGACAAGCTGCTCAAGGTCGGCGCCGCCTCCGTCGCCTTCGACGGCCGGATCGTCGCCCTCTACGGCGGCCCCGACTACCGGAAACAGGGCTTCGACAACGCCAACACCTCGACGGTGCCGATGGGTTCGGCCTTCACCCCGCTGGTGTACGCCGCCGGACTCAGCCAGGGCGTGCAACACCAGCGCGGCGGCCCCCGGACCCCGGTGACCCCCGGCACCAGCTACGACGGCGACAACGGGGTCACCATCATGACCCCGGAGGGCCCGTACTGGGGGCGGGACGGGAAGGTCGTGAAGACCGCCAACGACGGCAAGCGCAACTGGGGCCCGCTGAGCCTGCGCAGCGCGGTGGAACAGTCCGTCAACGGCCCGATGATGCAACTCGGCATGGACGTCGGCCTGGACAAGGTGCAGCAGACCGCGGCCGCCCTGGGCCTGCTCCCGGACAGCATGGGCGAACTGGTGCCCGCCTTCGGGACGGGCAACTCCACGCCCAGCGCCATCCGCGCCGCCGACGCCTACGCCGCCTTCGCGGCGGGCGGCAGCCACACCGAGCCGTACTCGGTGCTGGGTGTCACCCGCAACGGCGCGCCGGTCGACCTCCGGCTGCCCACCGCCGTCCAGGCCCTGCCCGCGGCCGTGGCGGCGGACGTGGACACGGCGCTCAAGGGCGCGGTCCGCGGCGGCAGCGCCCAGGCGCTGGCGGCGGCCGGCCCCGGCCTGGCCGCCAAGCCCGGCACCACCCCGGACCGTACGGCCGGATGGACCGTCGGCTACAACGGGCAGCTGTCGACGGCGGTCACCGTGTTCCGGGCCGACCTCAAGGACATGAAGCTGCTCCCGCTGGAGGGTGTGGGCGGGGCCGCCCCGGACACCCCGGACTCCGAGCTGCCCGGCCGGATCTGGGCCGCGTACATGAAGGCGGCCGGGTAGCGACGGGTCACCGGGACCACGGGCGGAGCTTCTCCGGTTTGCGGACCGCCCGGATCCTGGTCACCCGGCCGTCCGCGACGTCGAGCGGGGCCACCGTCAGGACGACTCCGGCGCGCCGGGCCACCCGGCCCGGCGCGCCGTTCACCGAGCGCTCCGGGACGCGCCCGCGGCCGCCCGGTGGCGGTCACTTGGGCAGGCGGGACCAGTCGCCCGGCTGGCCCGGGTCGAGTTGGCGCAGGCTGTTGAGGACCTTCGGGTCCTGGGCGTCCAGCCAGTCGGCGACCTGGCGGAACGAGACGCAGCGGACGCCGTCCTGGTGGCAGACGTTCTTCACCACGTCCGCGATGGCGTCCATGTAGATGCCGCCGTTCCAGTCCTCGAAGTGGTTCCCGATGAACAGCGGGGCGCGGCTGCCGTTGTAGACCCGGTTGAAGCCGGCGAGGTAGCTGTCCCGGGTCTCCTTCTCCCACTCGTCGTACTTCTTCGGGTCGCCCTTGGTGGAGTTGCCGGACTGGCCGGCGAGGAAGTTGAAGTCCATCGACAGGCCCTGGGTGGACTTGGCCGGGAAGGGCAGCATCTGGAGAGGGAAGTTCCAGATGCCGTCCTTCTTCGTCGGCCAGACCTGGAACTCGCCCGGGGAACTCGCGTCGTAGCGGAACCCCGCCGCCTTCTCCGCCGGGAGGAGGTTCTTCTGCCCCTCCAGACAGGGGGCCCGCCCGCCGACCAGCTCCTTGGTGTAGTCGAAGGGGAGCGGCGGGAGGTCCTTGGCACCGGTGTTGGTCTTCCAGTTGGTGACGAAGGAGACGGACTGGTCGAGCTCGCTCTTCCACTCCTCGGTGCTCCAGTCGCCGCCGCCCTTCTTGCCGCAGAAGTGGCCGTTGAAGTGGGTGCCGATCTCGTTGCCGTCCAGCCAGGCCAGGCGCACCTGCTCCAGGGTGTCCTTGATGTGGGCGTCGGTGGCGTAGTCGATGGACGCGGCGCCCGGATCGTGCTGGGGCGGGTGGTAGAGGGTGCGCTTGGACTTGGGCAGGGTGTACAGGCCGGTCAGGAAGTACGTCATCTGGGCGTTGTTCTCCGCACCCAGCGTGCGGAACCGGGAGAACAGGTGGTCGTCACCCTCCAGCGCCCCGTCCCAGGAGAACACCACGAACTGCGGCGGCTTCTCACCCGGTTTCAGCTTCTCCGGCTTGGGCTGCTTGGGCTGCGGGCCGGTGTAGGAGGTCGAACCGTCACCGATCACCTTGACCTGGCCGTCCCAGGTCGGCGTCGCGCTCGGCTCGGGGGCGGGGGCCTCGGCGGGGGCGTCGGAGGCACCGCCCGGATCCGGGGCGGCTGCGTTCGGTCTGCCCTGTGAGAACGAGTCCCCCATGGTCAGCGTGAGGGACGCGATGACCCCCATGGCCAACAGGACGGCTGCGCCACGAGCAGTCCGCACGTAATCCCCTTCGCTCGGCCAACAGTTCGATCAAACGCATTCCCTTGATCGATGACTTGAAGGGCCGGAAAGGTTGCGCGGTTCGCCGAAAAGGTTTGCGAGGGTGGCGGTCGGCCGGGGGCACCGGTGGGGGTTCGTCGGGTCAGGGGGCCGGGGCGGCGGGTGGGGCGCCGGTGGTGGCGGCCTCGTAGAGGGCGCGGATGGCGGAGGTGAAGGGGGCGCTGTAGGAGACCTGGGGGGTGTTGCCGCCGGTGTGGTAGCCGCCGACGAGGCCGATCACGGCCCAGCCGCCGAACCACGGGATGAGCATGGGGCCGCCGGAGGTGCCGCCGGTGAAGCCGTCGCAGACGATGCGTTCGAAGGTGCCCGGGTCGGCGGGGTCGTCGCCGGCCCAGCGGGTGGTCCAGCTGAGGCACTCCAGGGGTTTCTGGGCGCCGCCCGGGTAGCCGATCATCCGTACCGGGGCGTGGACGTAGCCGGTGTCGGTGAGGAGCCGGACGGCGCCGGTCGCGTCTTCGAGCGGCCGGCCGTCCTGGTTGGGCTCGGTCACGGCGAAGCCGAAGTCGTAGGCAGCGCCCGCGTGTTCGCCCCGGTCGTAGTACTCCTGGGCGAGGTAGATGCCGTCGGCCTTGACCGGGAAGACGCCGAACGGCTTGAGGCCGTCGTGGTACTGCGGGACGAAGCCCAGGTTCCGCCGGGGGGAGGGGCCGGCGTACCCCTTGAGGCAGTGCCCGGCGCTCAGCACCAGGTCGTGGTCGGGGCTGTGGACGACGGAGGCGCTGCAGGTACGGCCGGTGCCGTTGACGTCGGTCCAGAAGAACGCGCCGGCCTGGGGGATGCCGTCGAAGCTCCTGCTCGGGGGGATGAACTCGCCGGGGCGGGGGCCGTCGGCCGTGGGTGGGGCGGTGAGTGCGGGGGATGTGGTGTCGGCCGGTAGCGCGGCGGCCATTCGGGCGGGGGTCCAGTAGGCGCCGAGCTGCGCGGCGGTGGTCGGTGCGGCGGTGGTCGGTGCGGCGGTGGTCGGTGTGGTGGTGGCAGAGGCGGCGGTGGCGGAGGCGGCCGGGGTGAGCCCGGCCGTGGACAGGAGGGCGGCCGCGATGACTGCGGCGTGCCGGGTGAACCTGCTGCTGGACGACATCGGTGGTCCTTCCTGGGTGGGTGAGACGGTCGTCGACGTGGGCCCCCGCACAGTGTGGGGTGCCCACGATCGAGGCCGGCTCACCCTGGCCGGGCCCAGTCAGACGGTGGGGTGGCTGATGCTGCGTCGGAAGGCTTCGGCGTCCGTGCGGCTGTAGAAGCGCCTGATCCGGGAGGAGGAGCCGGGGGCGCGGAGGTACTCGTGGCGTTCGGGGTTCCAGAGGCCCCAGGAGTCGAGCTGGACGAAGTGCGGGCTGCCGGAGTCGATCAGACGGACCTCGAACGGGGCCGGGGTGTTGGTGCGGACCCAGGCCTGGGCCCGGACGTACGAGTAGAAGCGGAGCGGTTCGTCGGCCGGGGGGAGGGCCCTGACCAACTGGTCGGTGGCGCGGTCACGGACGACCCAGGCCTGGTAGTAGGTGCCGCGCGGGGCGTCGGCGGGGACGATGGCGTAGCGGTCGTTCATCGGCGGGTCGCCACCTGGATGAAGCCGGAGGCCTTCTCGACCCGCTCGGCGAACTCGTTGAACTCGCCTTCGATGGGGGAGATGGTCGCCTTCGTGGGGACCAGGATCGCACCGGCCTGGCGGTCGAGGATCTGGCGCAGGGCGGCCTGGAGCATGGGGCGGTGCTCCGGCCCCCGGACGTCGACCTCGTCGTCCACGACGATGAGGGAGATGTCCCAGTCGAAGGCGAGGGCGTAGGCCTCGCACAGGCTCAACTCGCGCTCGGGGAAGGCAGAGTTGGTCTTGCCCAGGTAGATGACCACCTGAAGGCGGCGCAAGGTCTGGGGAGCGGTGGGGCGGCTCAACGTTCGTTCCTCTCTGTAGTGCTACGACTACCAAGTGTGCCCACTGTCCGCTACGCTTGGGAATCGTTCAACTTGTCTGCGTCGCAAGTGGAATCGGACGTGAGCCGTGAACCGCAAGGAACTTGATCCGACGGCATCCCCGCGCGACTCCTTCGGCGCGCTGCTCCGCAGTTCGCGCGAGGCGCGGGGCTGGACCCAGCAGGAGCTGGCCGTGGCCATGGGGTACTCGGACAGCTATATCTCTGCCGTGGAAACAGGTCGCAAATCCACCAGCCGAGACTTCGTCAGAGCGGCCGACAAGGCGCTCGGGACGGGTCAGACCCTTGAGCTGGTCTGGGTCGGGATGCGCAAGAAGGGGTTCCTGGAGGGCTTCCCAGAGCATGCTGCGCAGGAGGCTCGCGCCTCGGGGATCAGGATCTTCGACCCGAACCTCATCCCGGGGCTGTTCCAGACCAAGGCCTACGCCGCCGCGCGGGAGATGGCGGCAGTGCAGCGAGGAAGTAGCACACAGGATCAGGCCGACGAGCGAGTGCGGTTTCTCGTTGCGCGGCAGCGGCTCTTCAAGCGTGCCGAACCGCCTGTCATTCACGCGGTGATAGACGAGAGCGGGATTCGCCGGCCGATTGGCGGCGCTGCGACCATGCGCGCGCAGCTAGACCACCTCGCGGAGGTGGCCTCCAATCCGAACGTGATCCTCCAGGTTGCCCCGTTCGGCCTGGCGGAGCACTCCCCGTTCCGCGCCGTCGTCACCTTGCTGACGTTCGCCGATCGCTCTGTGGTCGGCTACACGGAGTCTGCAGAACAAGGCTTTGTCGTAAGGGAGGACAGGACTGTCAGGGCGTGGGAAAAGGCCTACGATCGGTTGCGGGTGGAAGCGCTGAACAGTGGTGCGACCCTTGACCTGATTCGCCGGGCTCGAAAGGAACTTTGACTCATGGCCAGCCCTGATCTGTCCAGTGCTTCCTGGTTCAAGTCGTCGTACTCCGACAACGGCGGGACCTGCGTGGAGGTGTCGCCCGACTTCCCCGGCGTCGTACCCGTCCGTGACTCGAAGGACCTGCAGGGGCCTGCCCTCGTCTTCCCGATCGACGCGTGGCGCTCCTTCGTCGCCGCGACCGCCTCCGGCGAGTTCGGCGACGTCTGACGGGGCGGTACGTGACCTGTTGTCCGTTTCAGTCGCCCCCTACTCCCGTCCTTGACCTCAAGTTCGGTTGAGGTTGAAGAATCCGTGGTGTCGAAGTCGTTGTCACCTGGACAGGGGAGTGTCAGCATGCGGACGGTGCGAGCGGTGCGTTTCGGGGGCCCGGAGGTTCTGGTTCCGGGCGAGGGGCCGGAGCCGGTTGCCGGACCGGGGCAGGTGATGGTCGAGGTGTCCGTTGTGGGCATCACGTTCGTCGAGACGCAGATTCGCCGTGGCGTCGACCCGTGGCACGCCAAGCCCGACCTGCCGTACGTGCCGGGCGGCATGGTGGCCGGCCGGGTGAGCGCGGTCGGGGAAGGGGCGGATCCGAGCTGGATCGGCCAGCTCGTTCTGGCTGACGCCGGGGCGACGGGTGCCTTCGCCGAGCGGGTGGCGGCCGGTGTGGAGAGCCTGATCCCGGTACCCGAAGGGCTGGGCTTGCGCGATGCCGCCGCACTGCACACGGACGGCAGCACCGCGACGGGCCTGGTTGAGGGGGCTCGGATCGTTTCCGGGGAGTGGGTGCTGGTCGAGGCGGCTGCCGGCGGTGTCGGCAGCCTGCTGGTCCAGTTGGCACGGGCAGCCGGGGCCAAGGTCATCGGGCTTGCCCGCGGGGCGCGGAAGCTCGACCTGATCCGTGGCCTGGGGGCCGAGGCCGCGGTCGACTACTCCGCACCGGACTGGACCGAGCAGGTCCTCCGGGCGACCGGCGGCGCGGGGGTCGACGTCGTGTTCGACGGTGTGGGCGGGGAGATCGGCCGGGCCGCGTTCGAGGTGACGGCCCGCCATGGCCGGTTCTCCGTGCACGGCGCCTCCAGTGGTCAGCTGACGGTGATCGAGCCCGGGGAAGCGCAGCGGCGCGGAGTCGAGGTGATCGGCATCGAGCAGCTGTACGGGTTCCGGCCGCGGATGCACCAGTGGGCCGAACAGGTGATGGCGGAGGCGGTCGCGGGCCGAGTGCGGCCGGTCATCGGACAGACCTTCCCGCTGGAGCACGCCGCGGACGCGCACGCCGCGATCGAAGGCCGAAGCGCCCTGGGCAAGACCCTGCTCCTGATCTGACCACCCCCGTGGCGGGCGCGAGCGTGATCACCCACGCTGACCTCTTCCTCCCCTTCCGCGAGCCCCCGGACCGCCCGGTGCGGGGGCTCGCGGCATTGACAGGGGCCCTCCTTCGGTTGAATGCTAAGCAAGCGCTTAGTCAATGATCCGCTTTCCCGAGGAGCCGCTCGATGGCCGAGACCCCCGCTGACCCGCCCGGGCTGGATCTGACCCGTCTCCGCTCCCACCTGGACGCGGAGCTGCCCGGCCTGATCCAGGGACCCTTGCGGGCCGACCTGATCGAAGGGGGCCGCTCCAACCTCACGTACGTCCTCACGGACGGTGTCGGCCGCTGGGTACTGCGACGGCCTCCGCTCGGACACGTGCTGGCCACCGCGCACGACATGGGGCGCGAGTACCGGGTGATGTCGGCCCTGCGGGACACCGACGTCCCCGTCCCGGACATGCTGCTGATCGACCACGGCACCGATGTCCTCGGGGCGCCCTGGTACCTCATGGAGTACGTCGGCGGCGTCGCCCACCGTGACCGCCAGCTGCTGGAAGCCCTCGGGGCGGGGCGGGTCGAGACGCTCGGCCGTCGGCTGGTCGAGACCCTCGCCGCGCTGCACCGGGTGGATCCCGCCGCCGTCGGCCTCGCCGACTTCGGCCGCCCCGACGGCTACCTGGAGCGCCAGCTGCGCCGCTGGTCCACTCAGCTGGAGAAGTCCCGCAGCCGCGACCTCCCCGATCTCGACCGGCTGCACGCCCTGCTCGCCGAGCGCCTCCCGGTCTCGCCCGCCCCCGCGCTCGTGCACGGCGACTACCGCCTCGACAACGTCCTGGTCGACGACGCCGACGCCATCACCGCCGTCCTCGACTGGGAGATGTCCACTCTCGGTGACCCGCTCACCGACATCGGCCTCCTGGTGATGTACACCGAACTCGCGGGCGTCGGCGGCGGCATCATCCCCGACGCCATGACCGCCCCCGGCTTCCCGAAGGCCGACGAGATCGTCTCGTCCTACGCCGAGCTGACCGGCCGCCAGGCCGCCGACCTGGACTGGTACGTGGCCTTCGCCTCGTTCAAGCTGGCCGCCGTCGCCGAGGGCATCCACTTCCGCTTCCAGCAGGGCCGCACCCTCGGCGCCGGTTTCGAGCGCGCCGGCGAGATGGCCCCGATCCTCGCCCGGCACGGCCTGAGCACCCTCAAGGAGCACTGAGCATGGACTTCGCCTACGACGCCCGGACCGAGGAACTCCGCGAGCAGCTGCTCGCCTTCATGGCCGAGCACGTCTACCCCGCCGAACCCGTTCTCGCGCAGCACCTCACCGACCCGGCGCGCCGGCCGTGGAGCATCCCGCCGGTCGTCGCCGAGCTCCAGGCCGAGGCCCGGAAGCAGGGCCTGTGGAATCTGTTCTTCGTGGACAAGCACAGCACTCCCGGGGACCACGGCGCCGGCCTCACCAACCTCCAGTACGCCCCGCTCGCCGAGATCACCGGCCGCAGCATCCAGTTGGCCCCGCCCGCGCTGAACTGCGCGGCGCCCGACACCGGCAACATGGAGCTGCTCGCCCAGTTCGGCAGCGCCGAGCAGAAGGAGCGCTGGCTGCGGCCCCTGCTGGACGCCGAGATCCGCTCCGCGTTCGCGATGACCGAGCCCGAGGTGGCCTCCTCGGACGCCACCAACATCGCCACCCGGATCGAGCGGGACGGCGACGAGTACCTGGTCAACGGCCGCAAGTGGTACATCACCGGGGCGATGAACCCGGACTGCAAGCTGTTCATCGTGATGGGCAAGACCGACCCGGACGCCGCCCCGCACCGCCAGCAGAGCATGGTGATCGTGCCGCGCGACACCCCGGGTGTCACCGTCAGGCGCGGCATGACGGTCTTCGGCTACGACGACGCCGACCACGGCGGCCACGCCGAGGTGCTGTTCGAGGACGTCCGCGTCCCCGTCGAGAACCTGATCGGCGAGGAGGGCGGCGGCTTCGCGATCGCCCAGGCCCGGCTGGGGCCCGGCCGGATCCACCACTGCATGCGGGCCATCGGTATCGCCGAGCGGGCACTCGAGCTGATGTGCCGCCGGGCGAGCGAGCGGGTGGCCTTCGGCCGTCCGCTGGCCGAGCAGGGCGTGGTGCAGGACTGGATCGCCGAATCGCGGGTCCGCATCGAGCAGTTGAGGCTGCTCGTGCTCAAGACGGCCTGGCTGATGGACACCGTCGGCAACCGGGGTGCGCACACCGAGATCCAGGCCATCAAGATCGCCACCCCGCGCACGGTCGAGTGGATCCTCGACAAGGCCGTCCAGGCGCACGGCGCGGCCGGGGTCAGCCAGGACACCCCGCTCGCCCAACTGTGGGCCGGCAACCGCACCCTGCGCCTGGCCGACGGGCCGGACGAGGTGCATAAGCGCTCGCTGGCCCGGCGGGAGCTCAAGCAGTACCGCTGATCACGGCCGGAGGGCCGCCAGGCCTGGGTAGACGTCCTGCCAGCGGTAGCGCGGGCAGTGCAGGTGCCAGTACGCGAAGCCCGTCATGTACCGCTCCGGGTGAGGGCGTTGCTCGGTGTCGGCGAGGCCCAGGATCCTCCGGTAGGCGGTTAGTCCGCTCTCAACGCTGCGTCGGTAGGCGGTGAGGTAGGGGATGCCCTCGCTCACCGCCTGCCGGTACGGTCGGCTGGCCAGGAAGTCCGCGCCGTGCACCGCCTCCTTGTAGCAGGACAGCACGTCGTTGACGTCGTTGAGGAACGCGACGCAGGAGCTGAGCGCCGCCGCCCAGAAGGCCCGGTTGCGGTCGGCGTGCAGGCACGGGTCGGTGAACTGCACTATGGCGAAGCAGAACTGGGAGAACCCGTTGAAGACCCGGACGAAGTCGCTGTCCTGCCCGTCGGATGCGTCCGGGGTGAACTCGGCCTCCATCAGCAGGCCGGTGATCGCGTTGTGGAAGAAGGCCTTGAGGACGGCGAGGACGGAGCCGGGGGCTCCTCGGGCAGTAGAGGGAGTCGTGTGGTCGACCCCGGTGGGTCGCCCCGTGACTACCCCCGTATCGTGCTCGAACAAACCGCCCCGGCCACCGGATTCGAGCCGATGACGACGGCCGCGTTCGGCACCCGCCACGGGGGAGGGTCTACCCTGCCGGCATGACTGAGGCACTGATGAACCGCTACCGCCAGGCCGTGGAGCCGCTGTTGGAACCCGGTGAGCGGCTGGTGGACGTCGCGAAGGTGATCCCGGTGGCCGGCGCCGAGGGGATCGGGGACGGCGCGGGGGCGGCGATCGGCAACGCACTGGGGCGGATCGGCGCCGTGTCGGGGGAGGCGGGCAGCATCGCGCGCGGCTTCCCACGTGTGGAGGGTGTGATGACCAAGCTGCTGGTGGTCTCCGACCGCCGGGCCGCGTTCGTCACCTCCGGGCCGGACGTGCGCAAGGTGGGGCAACTGCGGTGGCACGTACCGCGCGGCGCCGTCCTGCGGGTGGAGCGGCGCCCGAGGCTGCAGGCGATGGCGAGGTTCCGGCTGCACTTCGCGGACGGCTCGGCGGTGTCGATGTACACCATGCGGCGCGGCACCATCGAGGCCCTGGCCGACCACCTCGGACGGTAGCCCGGAACGGCGGAAGGCTGGTGAGGCCCGTAAGGGTGTCATACCTGGGTACTCAGGGGGACTTGGCTCCGGGGTGTGACGGCCCCGGCCCGCCCCGCCCGTAGCGTCTTCCTCGTGACCGATCCGGACGTGGAGGCAGCAATGGGCAGGCGGGGACGGGCCGTGGCGGCGGTACTGCTGGCGACGTCGGCAGCGCTCGGGGTGGCGGGCGCGCCCGGGGCGGTGGCCGCGCCGGCCGACGGTGGCGGGCAGCGGCAGGCCACCGCGTGGCTGCCGCAGCCGACCGGGCCGTACCCGATCGGGACGACCTCGCTGCACCTGACCGACGCCGGACGGGAGGACCCCTGGCAGCCCGGGCGCAAGCGCGAGCTGATGATCAGCTTCTGGTACCCGACGGCCCGCCCGGCCGCCGGGGAGGACCGGGCCCGCTACATGCGGCCCGACGCCGGGGAGCACTTCGGCGGCGACACCGGCGTCGGCAAGGTCAACTACGGTGTCCGGCCCGGCAGTACGGACTGGTCGGGCATCCTCACCCACGCCCGGCGGGACGCCCCGGCCCGGCCCGGCGGCCCGCGCCCGGTGGTGCTGTACTCGCCCGGCCTCGGCGACCCGCGCAGCTGGGGGACGGCCCTGGTCGAGGACCTCGCCTCGCGCGGCTATGTCGTCGTCACCGTCGACCACACCTACGAAGCCTCCGAAGTCGCCTTCCCCGACGGGAAGCTGGCCACCTCGGTGTTCCCCGCCATGCTGGGGCAGCCCGGCCTGGACATCGGCGCGGTGCTGCGCACGTCCCTGGACACCAGGGTGGCCGACACCCGTTTCGTGCTGGACGAACTCACCGGGCTGCGCCGCGTCCAGAGCCTGCCGCCCGGCCTCGCCGGCGCGCTGGACCTCGACCGGATCGGCATGGTCGGCCACTCCGCGGGCGGCTTCACCGCCCTGCAGACCATGCACGACGACCCGCGGATCGCGGCCGGCGTCAACCTGGACGGCCAACTGCACTTCCCCGGTCCGGACGGCCGGACCGGCGTCCACCTGCCCAGCGTCGCCCAGGACGGCCTGGACCGCCCCTTCCTGCTGATGGGCACCGATGACGGCGACTCCGGCAGCTACCACCGGCAGCCCGGCTGGGACGCCCTGTGGCAGCACAGCACCGGCTGGCACGCCGACCTCACCCTGGAGGGCTCCCGGCACGGCTCCTACACCGACGCGGAGTCCCTGCTGCCCCAGCTCGCCCGGCAGGGCGCCGTCAGCCCCGGGACGCTGGCCGACGACATCGGCGACATCCGCCCCGACCGGGCCGAACTCGCCACCCGCAGCTACGTGGCCTCCTTCTTCGACCGCTGGCTGCGCGGCCACGACGACCACCTGCTGGACGGGCCCTCGGCGCGCTTCCCGGAGATGACGTACGAGCGGTAGGCAAACCGGGCGACGGCCCGGCCGTGCCCGGTTAGGCTGGCCGTTCCGGTCGGTCGGTGCGGGCCGGCGGGAACGACCAGCGGGAACGACCGGCCCGGACGACCAGCGGGACGAGCAGAGGGGGCCGCCAGGTGAGCCAGTACTACGCGATGGGCGGCGTCACGCTCTGGAACCCGTCCAACGGCGCCTCCCGGCTGTTCCTGCGCCAGCTCGCGGTCTTCGAGGAGGAGCTCGGGCTGTCCGCCGGCATCGGGCCCATGGAGTCGGACGAGTGCCGGGTCCACCCGGTCGCGCTCGGGGTCTTCGCCAACGCGCTGCTGGCGCACCAGCTGCAGAGCCGGCACGCCGTGATCCGGGCGCTCGGCGAGGGGTTCACCATGACGGTGCTCGCGCTCGCCGGGCGGGCCGGCGCCGTGATCGACTGGGGGCCCGGGCCGGAGGCGGCCGGGCTGCGGGCGAAGGTGCGTGAGCTCGACCGGTGCATGACCGGGTGACCATCCCCAGATCCAGGAGTTGACCCAGTGCCACAGCTTTCCTACGGCGACATCAAGGCCGCCGCCGACCGGATCGCCGGACGCGTCCGACCCGTGGCGCTGGCCCAGGCCGACGCCGGGCTCTGGCTGGCCCTGGAGCAGTTGCAGCACACCGGGAGTTTCAAGGCCCGTGGTGCGCAGAACTTCATCCGGGCACACCGCGAGGCCGGCACGCTCCCGGACGCGGGCGTGACCATCGCCTCCGGCGGCAACGCGGGCCTGGCCTGCGCCTGGGCCGCGCAGCAGCAGGGTGTGCGGGCCACCGTGTTCGTGCCCACCACCGCGCCCGCCGTCAAGGTGGCCAAGCTGCGCGGCTACGGCGCCGACGTGCGGCCGGTCGGCTCGGATTACGCCGAAGCGCTGGCCGCCTGCGAGGAGTTCGCCGCCGGCAGCGGCGCGCTGGCCGCGCACGCCTACGACCACCCGTTGATCGCCGCCGGGGCCGGCACCCTGCTGGACGAGATCCACCGGCAACTCCCGGCCCTGGACACCGTGGTGGTCGCCGTCGGCGGCGGCGGGCTGTTCGCCGGGGTGGCCACCGCCGCCCGGCAGCACGGCATCCGCACCGTCGCCGTGGAGCCCGAGCAGTGCCGGGCGCTGAACGCCGCCGTCGAGGCGAGCCACCCGGTCGACGTGCCGGTCGACTCGGTCGCCGCCGACTCCCTGGGCGCGCGGCGCGCCTCCGCCATGGCCCTCGACGTGGCGCGGCAGGGCGACGTCCGCTCCGTCCTGGTGCCGGACGAGGCGATCCTCCGGGCCCGCCGGGCGCTCTGGGACGACCACCGGCTGGCCGTCGAGCACGCGGCCGCCACCGCCCTGGCGGCGCTCCCGGTCTACCGGCCCGCGCCCGGCGAGCGGGTCTGCGTGGTGCTCTGCGGCGCCAACACCGACCCGACGGACCTGGTGGCGCCGGGCCGCTAGCGGATCTCCGAGCCCGGGTTGGCCTCGTCCCACTGCCGCCGGGAGTCGACGATCGCGTCGTGGTGGGAGTAGGACCAGTCGACCATCGCCCGCACCAGGTGGGTCAGGCTGTGCCCGAGCGGCGTCAGCTCGTACTCGACCTGGGGCGGGACGGTCGGGTGGACGGTCCGCGACACCAGCCCGTCGCGCTCCAGCCGGCGCACCGTCAGGGTCAGCATCCGCTGCGAGATGCCCGGCAGGGCCCGCTGCAGCTCGCGGAACCGCCGTACGCCCTGGGCGAGTTCGACCACGGCCAGCACCGACCACCGGTCGCCGAGACGGTTCAGCAGGTCGCGGATCCCGCAGTCCACGCCGTCCTCGCACCAGACGACCGGGCGGTGGGTGGTTACCGTGGTGTGCCCTACGGACATGAAAGTGCCTCCTTACGCCGGACGGCCAGGTTACCGAGGATGGTCAGGTCTTCAGCGGCCAGTCATCAGGAGGAGAACCATGCTGCTCGTCACCGGTGTCAACGGAGGTCTGGGCGGTCTCGTGCTGGAGCGCCTGCGCGGTCGCGCGGGCGTCGTCGCCGGGTCGCGGACCCCAGGAACGGTACCGGAGGACACCCCGGCCCGGCTGGTCGACTTCGACCGGCCGGAGACCCTGGCCGAGGCCTTCAAGGACGTCCGGACCCTGCTGCTGATCTCGGCGGGTGCGGCCGAGGACGACGTGGTGATCGCCCGGCACGGTGCGGCGATCGAGGCGGCCGAGACGGCGGGCGTCGAGCACGTCGTCTACACCAGCCTCTCCGGCGACGGCGACCACCTGCCCTACGCCCTCGCCCACCGCTGGACCGAGCGGCGGCTGCGCGAGTCCGGCGCGCTGCGCTGGACGGTGCTGCGCAACGGCCTCTACGCGGAGCTGCTGGCTGCGATCGCCGCGCCCGGCCCGGCCGGGGTGATCACCGCGCCGCTGGGCGCGGGCCGGCTGGCGGCGGTGGCGCGGGCGGACC
>NZ_MECK01000618.1 GCF_014596465.1 Streptomyces sp. CBMA123
CGGCGCCGCCTGGCTGCCGCTGGACGTCCAGGCCCCGGCCGCCCGCGGCGCCGCCCTGGTCGAGGCCGCCGGCGCCGCCGTCCTGCTGCACGGCGCGGACCAGCGGCCCTACGTCGACACCCTGCTCGGCGCCCTGCCGGAGCACCCCGCCGTCCTCACCCTCGACGACACCCGCGACGAGCAGCTGCTGCCACCCGCCGGTGGCCCCGCCGAACTGGCCTACGTCATCTACACCTCGGGCTCCACCGGCCGCCCCAAGGGCGCCATGGTGCACCGCGACGGCATGGTCAACCACCTGCTCGCCAAGCACGCCGACCTGGAGCTGTCCGAGGCCGACACCGTGGTGCACAACGCCCCGGTCACCTTCGACATCTCGGTCTGGCAGATGCTCAGCCCGCTGGTCGCGGGGGGCCGGCTGCGGGTGGTCTCCCGCGAACTCGCCGCCGACCCGGGCGCGCTGTTCACGCTCGCCGACGCCGAGGGCGTCACCGTGCTGGAGGTCGTCCCCTCGCTGCTGCGCGCCGCCCTGGACGCCTGGGAGGCCGGCGCCGCGCTGCCCGGACTCGCCGCGCTGCGGCGGCTGGTGGTCACCGGCGAGGCGCTGCCCGCCGACCTGGCCCGGCGCTGGTTCGCGCTGCGCCCCGGCATCCCGCTGGTCAACGCCTTCGGCCCGACCGAGTGCTCGGACGACGTCACCCACGCCGTGATCGGCTCCCCGGCCGAACTGGACTCGGTGCGCGCCCCGATCGGCCGCCCGGTCCGCGACACCCGGCTCTACGTGCTCGGCGACTCGCTGCAGCCCGTCCCGGCCGGCCAGCCCGGCGAACTGTACGTGGGCGGGCGCGGCGTCGGCCGCGGCTACCTGAACGACCCGCGGCGCACCGCCGGCGCCTTCGTGGCCGACCCGTACGCGCAGGCCCCCGGCGCCCGGATGTACCGCACCGGCGACCGGGTGGTGCACCGGGCCGACGGCCAGCTGGAGTTCCTGGAGCGGGTCGACCACCAGGTCAAGATCCGCGGCCACCGGATCGAGCCCGGCGAGGTCGAGGCCGCGCTGCGCGCCGTGCCCGGCGTGGCCGACGCGGTGGTCACCGTCGCCCGGGACCCGTCCGGCGGCACCCGGCTGGTCGCCCACCTGACCGGCGGCGCCGACCCGGCCGGCGTCCGCGCCGACCTGGCCCGCACGCTGCCCGACTACATGGTCCCGGCCGTCCTGGTGCCGCTGACCGCGCTGCCGCTGACCCCCAACGGCAAGGTGGACCGCAAGGCCCTGCCGCAGCCGGACTTCAGCGCGCTGCGCCGCGAGCGGCGGGCCCCGGCCACCGAGCGCGAGGCGCTGCTGTGCGCGCTGTTCGCCGAGGTGCTGGAGCTCGACGAGGTCGGCGCCGACGAGGACTTCTTCCAGCTCGGCGGGCACTCGCTGCTGGCCGGCCGGGTGGTCACCGGGCTGCGCGCCCGGCTCGGCGTCGAACTGCCGATCCGCGTCCTGTTCGAGGCGCCCACCCCGTGCGCGCTGGCCCTCGCCCTGGACGGCGCCGAGGCGGCCCGGGAGAAGCTGGTGGCCGGCCCCCGGCCGGAGCCGATCCCGCTCTCCCCGGGGCAGCAACGGCTCTGGTTCCTCTCCCAGTTGGACGCCGCCGGCGCCACCTACCACCTCTCGCACGCGGTCCGGCTGACCGGCCCGCTGGAGCGGGCGGCCCTCGCCGAGGCGCTGGCCGACGTGGTGGCCCGGCACGAGAGCCTGCGCACCGTCTTCCCCGCCGAGGACGGCCGCCCGCACCAGCGGGTGCTGCCGGTCGGCGAGGCCGGCCCCGAGCTGCCGGTGGTGCCCTTCTCCGGCCGTCCGGCCGAGGAGCTGGACGCCGAGCTGGCCGCCCGGGCCGGCGCGCCCTTCGACCTGGCCGCCGAACCGCCGCTGCGCGCGGTGCTGTTCGAGACCGGCGTCGAGGAGCACGTGCTGCTGCTGGTGCAGCACCACATCGCGGCCGACGGCTGGTCGGTGCGCCCGCTGGTCGGCGACCTCCAGGCCGCCTACCGGGCCCGGCTGGCCGGCGGCGCGCCGGAGTGGGCCGAACTGCCCGTCCAGTACGCCGACTACACGCTCTGGCAGCGCCGACTGCTCGGCGAGCCGGACGATCCCGCCAGTCTGATGAACCGCCAGCTCGACTACTGGGCGAGCCAGTTGGCCGACCTGCCGGAAGAGCTGGCACTGCCCGTCGACTTCCCCCGCCCGGCGGTGCCCAGCTACCGGGGCGCCACCGTGCCGCTGCGGCTGGACGCCGAGGCGCACCGCGCCCTGACCGCGCTGGCCCGCGAGGCCGGCGCCAGCCCGTTCATGGTGGTGCAGGCGGCGCTGGCCGTCCTGCTCGGCAAGCTCGGCGCCGGCACCGACATCCCGCTCGGCACCCCGGTCGCCGGCCGCACCGACGACGCCCTGGACGACCTGGTCGGCTTCTTCGTCAACACCCTGGTGCTGCGCACCGACCTGGGCGGCGACCCGACCTTCCGCACCCTGGTCGGCCGGGCCCGGGAGACCGTCCTCGCCGCCCTGGCCCACCAGGACGTGCCCTTCGAGAAGCTGGTCGACCGGCTCGGGGCCGGCCGCTCGCTGGCCCGCCAGCCGCTCTTCCAGGTGATGCTGGCCTTCCAGAACAACACCGGGGCCCGCCCCGAACTGCCCGGGATCACCGCCGAGGTGAGCCCGGTCGGCAACGGCACCGCCAAGTTCGACCTGGCCTTCGAACTCGTCGAGCAGTACGGCGGATCGGGCGAGCCGGACGGCCTCACCGGCACCCTGGAGTACAGCACCGACCTGTTCACCGAGCGGACGGCACAGGGCCTGGCGGACCGCCTGGCCCACCTGCTCCGGCTGCTCACCGGCGAGCCCGACCGGCCGCTCAGCGGTCTGGACGCCCTGCTGCCCGAGGAGCGCGAGCGGCTGCTCGGCTCCTGGAGCGGGGCCGCCACCCCGACCACCGTCGGCGCGGTCCGGCTGCCGGAGCTGTTCCAGGCCCAGGCCCGGCGCGCGCCCGAGCGGCCCGCGCTGCGCTGGTTCGAGGACGGCGCCGTGCGCGCCGAACTCGGCTACGGCGAGCTGAACGAGCGCGCCAACCGGCTCGCCCACCACCTGATCGCCCTGGGCGCGGGCCCCGGACGGATCGTCGCCCTGGCGCTGCCGCGCACGGTCGACGCGGTCGTCGCGGTGCTCGCGGTCCTCAAGACGGGCGCGGCCTACCTGCCCGTCGACCCGGCGTACCCGCGCGAGCGGATCGCCTACCTGCTGGAGGACTCCGCTCCGCTGGCGGTGCTCAGCCACGGCTCGGTGGCCGGCCGCCTTCCCGAACAGCCCGGACGCCTTCCCGGACGGCAGAGCGCACCCGTGCTGCTGCTGGACGACCCGGCGACCACCGCCGCGATCGCCGGCGCCCCGGCGCACGACCCGGGCGACGCCGAGCGGACCGCCCCGCTGGGGCCCGACCACCCGGCGTACGTCATCTACACCTCCGGCTCCACCGGCCGCCCCAAGGGCGTGCTGGTACCGCACCGGGCGGTGGCCGCGCTGGCCGCCGAGCACGACCGCTTCGGCGTCGGCGAGGGCACCCGGCTGCTGCAGTTCGCCTCCTTCAGCTTCGACGCCGCCGCCTGGGAGCTGCTCACCGCGCTGCTGAGCGGCGCCGTCCTGGTGCTGGCCGCCGAGGCGGACCGGGCCCCCGGAGAGCCGCTCGCCCGGCTGGTCGCCGAGGCCGGCGTCGAGGTGGTCTGCCTGCCGCCGACGGTGCTCGCCGCCTGGCCGGTCGGGCTGCCGATGCCCGAGGGGCTGACCCTCATCACGGCCGGCGAGGCCTGCCCGCCCGAGCTGGTCGAACGCTGGTCCGCGGGCCGGCGGATGCTCAACGCGTACGGTCCGACCGAGACCACGGTCTGCGCCACCGTCAGCGAACCACTGGCCGGAGCGGTCAAGCCGCCGATCGGCCGACCGCTGGCCGGCGCCCGGGTGTACGTGCTGGACGAGGCGCTGCGCCCCGTCCCGCCGGGCGTGATCGGCGAGCTGTACGTGGCCGGCGCCGGGGTGGCCCTCGGCTACCTGCACCGGCCGGAGCTCACCGCCCAGCGCTTCACCGCCGACCCGTACGGCGGGGCCGACGACCGTATGTACCGCACCGGTGACCTGGTGCGCTGGACGGCCGACGGCCAGCTGGACTACGTCGGCCGGGTCGACGAGCAGGTCAAGCTGCGCGGCTTCCGGATCGAACTCGGCGAGATCGAGACGGCGCTGCTCGCCCAGCCGGGCGTCGAGCAGGCCGCCGCGGTGGTCCGCGAGGACCGCCCCGGCGACAAGCGGCTGGTCGCCTACGTGACCCCGGCCGGCCTGCCGGTCGGCGAGCTGCGGGCGGCGCTCGCAGCAGAGCTGCCCGACTACCTGGTGCCCTCCGCGTTCGTCCCGCTGGAGACCCTGCCGCTGACCGGCAACGGCAAGCTGGACCGCCGCGCGCTGCCCGCGCCCGACTACGCCGCCGCCTCCACCGGCCGGGCCCCCGCCGACGCCCGGGAGGCCGCGTTCTGCGCGGTCTTCGCCGAGGTGCTCGGACTGCCCGAGGTCGGCGCCGACGACGGGTTCTTCGACCTGGGCGGCGACAGCATCGTCTCCATCCAGCTGGTCAGCCGGGCCCGCGCGGCCGGGCTGGTGGTCACCGCGCAGGACGTCTTCACCCACCGGACCCCGGCGGCGCTGGCCGTGGTGGCCCGCGACGGCGACGGCGAGGGGGTGCCGGCCACCGTCGGCACCGAGGACGGCGTCGGCCCGATGGGCCAGCTGCCGATCGGGCACTGGCTGCGCGAACTCGGCGGGCCGGTGGACGGCTTCCACCAGGCCGTGTTGGTCCGCACCCCGGCCGACGCCACCCGGGAGTCGCTGACCGCCGCCCTGCAGGCCCTGCTGGACCACCACGACGGGCTGCGGATGCGGCTGCTGCCGGACTGGTCGCTGCTGATCTCCGAGCCCGGCACGGTGGACGCCGCCGCCCTGCTGCGGGTCGTCGACGGCCCGGCTCCCGACTGGCCCGCCGAGGCGGTCGCCGCCCGCGAGCGGCTGGCGCCGTGGGAGGGCGTGATGGTCCAGGCGCTCTGGCACCGGGGCACCCACGAGCTGCTGCTCACCCTGCACCACCTGGTGGTGGACGGGGTGTCCTGGCGGGTGCTGCTGCCCGACCTGGCCCACGCCCACGGGGCCGTCCGGGCCGGCGAGCCGGTGCGGCTGCAGCCGGTCGGCACCTCGCTGCGGCACTGGTCCGGGCTGCTGGAGCGCACCGCCGGCGAGCCCGGGACACGCGCCCAACTCAACTGGTGGCGCGCCGAGTCGGCCGAGGACGGCGCCCCGCTGGGGCACCGGGCCGCCGACCCGTCGGTGGACACCGTCGCCACCGCCCGTACGCTGCACCGCGTCCTGGACACCGACACCACGGCGGCGCTGCTCACCGAGGTCACCGGGGCGTTCCACGCCGAGGTGAACGACGTGCTGCTGACCGCCCTGGCGCTCGCCGTCGCGCACTGGCGGCGGCGCACCGGGCGGCCGGAGGGGCCGGTACCGGTCGAGCTGGAGGGCCACGGGCGCGAGGAGTTCGCCCCCGGGGTGGACCTCTCCCGCACGGTCGGCTGGTTCACCACCGCCTACCCGCTGCGGCTGGACCCGGGCGCGGTGGACCTGGCGGAGGCACTGGCCGGCGGTCCCGCCGCCGGGCACAGCCTCAAGCTGGTCAAGGAGCACCTGCGGATGGTGCCCGCGCACGGGCTCGGCTGGGGCCTGCTGCGGTATTTGGACAAGCACAGCCTGGACGGGGAGAGCGCCAAGGAGCTGTCCGCCGCCGCCCGGCCGCAGCTCGGCTTCAACTACCTGGGCCGGCTGCCCGCCCCCACCGGCGAGGACTGGTCGCTGACCGGGCAGTCCGCCGCCCTGGCCGCCGGGGCCGACCCGGGGATGCCGCTGCCGCACGTCCTGGACGTCAACGCGGTGACCGAGGACGGACCGGACGGACCGCGGCTCAGCGCCCGCTGGACCTGGGCCGGCCAGGCCCTGGCGCAGGCCGACGCCGAGGACCTCGCCGAGGGCTGGTTCGCCGCCCTGCGGGCCCTGGTACGGCACACCCGGGAGCCCGGGGCCGGCGGCTGGACGCCGTCCGACCTCGACCTGGTGGCACTCAGCCAGGACGAGATCGACGAATTCGAGGACGAGATGGACGACTGGGGGGACGAGCTGTGACCACGGCCTCGGCCGAGCCCCGCACCGGGCGACGACCCGGGCGGAGCTCCAATCTGAGCGACATCCTGCCGGTGGCGCCACTGCAGGAAGGACTGATGTTCCACGCGCAGTACCACCGCGAGGAACTCGACGTCTACACCGTGCAGTTGGTGCTGGACCTGGCCGGCGAACTGGACCCGGCGCGGCTGCGCGGCGCGGTCGCCGCCCTGCTGGAGCGCCACCCCAACCTGCGGGCGGCCTTCCGCTACCGCAAGAGCGGCGACCCGGTGCAGGTCGTGCCGCGCGAAGTCCCGCTCGACTGGCGGGAGGCCGACCTGCGGGCCGTCCCCGCCGCCGCCCAGGAGGCCGAGAGCGAGGAGCTCTGCCGGCGCGACCGGCTGCGCCCCTTCGACCTGGCCCGCCCGCCGCTGCTGCGCTTCAGCCTGCTGCGGCTGGCCGACCGGCAGCACCGGCTGGTGCTGACCTCCCACCAGATCGTCTTCGACGGCTGGTCCATGCCCATCGTGGTGCGCGAACTGTTCGCCTGCTACGCCGACGGCGGCGTCTCGCTGCCCCGCCCCGCCCCGTACAAGTCCTACCTGGCCCACCTGGCCCGGCAGGACCGCGCGGCGGCCGAGGCAGCCTGGACGGCCGCGCTGGACGGCTTCACCGAGCCCACCCGGCTGACCGGCGCGACCGGCTCCCCGGAAGCCCGCAGGGGCATGCCCGGCGAGCACGCCGTGGAGCTGGACGAGCGGGAGTTCGCCGCGCTCACCGGCTGGGCCCGCAGCCGGGGCCTGACCGTCAACACCGTGGTGCAGGGCGCCTGGGCGACCGTCCTGGGCACCCTGACCGGGCTGCGCGACATCGTCTTCGGCGGCACCGTCTCCGGCCGCCCGCCGGAGCTGCCCGGGGTCGAGGGCATGGTCGGGCTCTTCATCAACACCCTGCCCGTCCGGGTCGACCTGGACCCCGCGCAGAGCTTCACCGAGCTGCTGTCCGCCCTCCAGGACCGCCAGTCCCTGCTGCTCCCGCACCAGCACCTCGGCCTCAACACCATCCAGCGCATCGCCGGGGTCGGGGACCTCTTCGACAGCGTGCTGGTCTTCGAGAACTACCCGCTCGACCCGAAGGCGCTGGCCGGCGAGGTCGCCGGGCTGCGGCTCACCGGCCTGCGGGCCGGCGACGCCAACCACTACCCGCTCAGCCTGATGGCCCTGCCCGGCGAGCGGCTGCGGCTCCAAGTCGGCTACGACACCGCCCGGTTCACCCCGGCCGAGGCCGCCGTCGTCACCGAGCGGCTGCTGCACGTGCTGCGCACCGCCCAGGCCGAACCGGACCGCCCGCTCGGGCAGCTGGACCTGCTGCTGCCCGGCGAGCGCACCTGGCTGGCCGTCCCCGCCCCGGAGCCGGCCGAGACCGATCCGTGGACGGACGTGGTGGCGCGGGTCCAGGAGTTCGCCCGCACCACCCCCGCCGCGATCGCCGTCTCCGACGGCACCGAGCGGCTGACCTACCGCGAGCTGGCCGGCCGGGCCGGCGCCCTCTCCCGGGCGCTGGTCGCCGCGGGCGCCGCGACCGGACCGGTCGGCGTCCTGGCCCAGCCCGGCTGCGGCTTCGTCACCGCCGTGCTCGGCGTGCTCGGTGCGGGCGCCGCCTGGCTGCCGCTGGACGTCGCCGCCCCGGTCAGGCGCGGCGCCGTGCTGGCCGGCGAGGCGCACATCAGCGCCCTGCTGGCCGGCCCCGGCGAGCGGGCCATGGCCGCCGAACTGCTGGCCGAGGCCGGGCTGGACGTCCCGGTGCTGGAGCTGGGCACGGACGCCGCCAAGCGGCTGCCCGCCCCGCGCGGCGCCGGCGACGACCTGGCGTACGTCATCTTCACCTCGGGTTCCACCGGCCGCCCCAAGGGCGCCATGGTGCACCGGGCGGGCATGGTCAACCACCTGTTCGCCAAGATCGCCGACCTGGAGCTGGACGGGCACACCGTGCTGGTCCACAACGCCCCGGTCACCTTCGACATCTCGGTCTGGCAGATGCTCTCCGCGCTGGTCGTCGGCGGGCGGCTGCGGGTCA
Organism: Streptomyces sp. CBMA123; assembly: GCF_014596465.1. GTDB lineage: Bacteria > Actinomycetota > Actinomycetes > Streptomycetales > Streptomycetaceae > Kitasatospora. The sequence continues at coordinate 8,309 of NZ_MECK01000618.1, forward strand.
CCGGCCGCGAACTCGCCGCAGACCCCCGGGCACTGTTCGGCCTGGTCGCCCCCGAGGGCGTCACCGTGCTGGAGGTCGTCCCCTCGCTGCTGCGCACCGCCCTGGACAGCTGGGACGACGGCGCCGAGCCGCCCGTCCTGGACGGGCTGCGCAAGCTGGTCGTCACCGGCGAGGCGCTGCCCGCCGACCTGGCGCACCGCTGGTTCGCCCGCTACCCGGCGATCCCGCTGGTCAACGCGTACGGGCCGACCGAGTGCTCGGACGACGTCACCCACGCCGTGATCGGCTCCCCGGCCGAACTGGACTCGGTGCGCGCCCCGATCGGCCGGGCGGTGCGCGGCACCGGCCTGTACGTCCTGGACCACGCGCTGCGCCCCGTCCCGGACGGCGTCCCCGGCGAGCTGTACGTGGGCGGGCGCGGCGTCGGCCGCGGCTACCTCGACCAGCCCGGCCGCACCGCCGCGGTGTTCGTCGCCGACCCGTTCAGCCCGCTGCCGGGCGCCCGGATGTACCGCACCGGCGACCGGGTGATCCGGCGGCCGGACGGCCGGCTGGAGTTCCTGGAGCGGGTCGACCACCAGGTCAAGATCCGCGGCCACCGGATCGAGCCCGGCGAGGTCGAGGCCGCGCTGCGCTCGATCGACCGGATCGGCGACGCCGTGGTGGTGGTCCGCCGCGGCGGGGCCGGCGACGCCCGGCTGGTCGGCTACGTCACCGGCGACCTCGACCCGGCCTGGGGCCGGGCGGCGGCCGCCGCGATCCTGCCCGAGTACATGGTGCCCTCCGCCCTGGTGGTGCTGGACGCCCTGCCGCTGACCCCCAACGGCAAGGTGGACCGCACGGCGCTGCCCGAGGCCGACCTCGCCGCCTCGACCGGCCGCGGCCCGCGCACCCCCCAGGAGGAGGTGCTGTGCGCCGCCTTCGCCGAGGTGCTCGACCTGCCGAAGGTCGGCATCGACGAGGACTTCTTCCAACTCGGCGGCCACTCGCTGCTCGCCACCCGGCTGGTCAGCCGGGTGCGCACGCTGCTCGGCGCCGAACTGGCGATCCGCACCCTGTTCGAGGCCCCCACGGTGGCCTCGCTGGCCGGCCGGCTCACCCAGGACGCCGTCCGCCCCGCGCTGACCGCCGGGCGGCGCCCGGACCTGCTGCCGCTGTCGTACGCCCAGCAGCGGCTCTGGTTCCTGGACCGGCTGGAGGGCCCCTCCGCCACCTACAACCTGCCCTGGACGCTGCGGCTGCGCGGACCGCTGGACCGCGCCGCGCTGACCGCCGCGCTCACCGACGTGGTCGAGCGGCACGAGAGCCTGCGCACCGTCTTCCCGGACCGCGACGGGCTGCCGTACCAGCGCGTCCTGTCGGTCGGACAGGCCGCCGTCGAACTGCCGGTCCGCGAGCTGCCCGTCCGCGAGCCGGCCTCGGCCGAACCGCTTGAGGCCGAACTCGCCCGGGCCGCCGAGGAGTTCGCCACCGGCGGCTTCGACCTGGCGAACCGCCCGCCGATCCGCGCCACCCTGCTCGCGGCCGGCCCCGAGGACCACCTGCTGGTCGTGGTGATCCACCACATCGCCGGCGACGGCTGGTCCAACGGCCCGCTCGCCCGGGACCTCTCCACCGCCTACGCCGCCCGGCTGGCCGGCCGCGCGCCCGCCTGGACGCCGCTGCCGGTGCAGTACGCCGACTACGCGCTCTGGCAGCGCGAACTGCTCGGCGCGGAGGGCGACCACGAGTCCCTCGTCGCCCGCCAGATCGCCTACTGGAAGGAACAGTTGGCCGGGCTCCCGGCCGAGCTCCAGCTGCCGGTGGAGAACGCCCGCCGGGCCACCGCCGGCTACCGCGGCGCCGGCGTCCGCTTCGCCGTCCCGGCCGAGCTGCACCAACGGGCGGTCGCCCTGGCCCGGCAGAGCGGGGCCAGCCTGTTCATGGTGCTCCAGGCCGCGCTGGCCACCCTGTACGGCCGACTCGGCGCGGGTGAGGACATCCCGCTCGGCACCCCGATCGCCGGCCGCACCGACGACGCCCTGGACGACCTGGTCGGGATGTTCGTCAACACCCTGGTGCTGCGCACCGACCTGGGCGGCGACCCGACCTTCCGCGAACTGCTGGACCGGGTCAAGGCCACCGACCTGGCCGCCTACGCCCACCAGGACCTGCCGTTCGAGAAGCTGGTCGACGCCCTCGGCCCCGAGCGCGCCCCGGCCCGCAACCCGCTGTTCCAGACCCTGCTGGCGCTGCACAACAACGCCGCCGCCCGGCTGGAGCTGCCCGGCATCACCGCGGAGGCGGGCGCGGCCGAGCTGGGCGTGGCCCGGCTCGACCTCAGTTTCGAGCTCGCCGAGCAGTCCGGGCCGGACGGCCCCGCCGGCCTGACCGGCCGGCTGGAGTACAGCACCGACCTGTTCAGCGCGGCCGGCGCCCAGCGCCTCGCCGACCGGCTGGTGCACCTGCTGGGCGCCCTGGTCGACCAGCCGGACCGGCCGATCAGCGCCGCCCCGGTGCTGCTGCCCGGCGAACAGCGGGAGCTGACGGCCGCCGGGAGCGGCGCCGACGCCCTGGGCGACGGGCAGTCGCTGGCCGCCCTGCTGGAGGCCACCGCGGACGCCCACCCGGACGCCATCGCGCTCGACTTCGCCGACCAGCGGCTCGACTTCGCCGAACTGCACCGGCGCGCCAACCGGCTCGCCCGCACCCTGGTCGCCCGGGGCGCGGCCCCGGACGAGCTGGTGGCGATCGCGCTGCCGCGCTCGGTCGACCTGGTGGTGACGGCGCTCGCGGTGATCAAGTCCGGAGCCGCCTACCTGCCGATCGACCCGTCCTACCCGGCCGACCGGATCGCCGGGATGGTCAAGGACGCCCGGCCGGTGCTGACCGTCACCACGGCTGAGGCGGCCGCCGCCGTCCCCGGCCTGGACGCCGGCCCGCTCCTCCTCCTGGACGACCCGGCCACCCGTACCGCCCAGGCCGCCCTGGACGCGGACCACCTGCGCCCGGCCGAACTGGCCGCACCGGTACGGCCCGCGCACGCCGCGTACGTCATCTACACCTCGGGCTCCACCGGCCGCCCCAAGGGCGTCGTGGTGCCGCGCGGCGCGCTGCTCAACCACCTGCTGGACCTGGCGGGCCGGCTCGACCTCACCCCGGGTCGCACCCTGCTGGCCGTCACCACCTTCGGCTTCGACATCGCCAACCTGGAGCTGCTGGCCCCGCTGCTCGGCGGCGCCCGACTGGTGGTCGCCCCGCTGGAGACGGTCCGCGACCCGGACCTGCTCGCCGGACTGATCGGCAGCAGCCGACCGGACGTCCTCCAGGCCACCCCGACACTGTGGCACGCACTGGTCACCACCCGGCCGCAGTCCCTGGCCGGGCTGCACGTCCTGACCGGCGGCGAGGCGCTGTCCCCGACCCTGGCCACGGCGCTGACCGGCGCCGCCGCGAAGGTCAGCAACCTGTACGGCCCGACCGAGGCCACCATCTGGTCGCTGGCCGCGGACGTCCCGCCCGGCCACACCGGCACCCCGCCGATCGGCCGCCCGCTGGCCGGCAACCAGGTCCGGCTGCTGGACGCCGCGCTGCGCCCGGTGCCACCGGGGGTCGTCGGAGAGCTGTACCTGTCCGGCACCGGCCTCGCCCGGGGCTACCTGGACCGCCCCGGCCTGACCGCCGAACGCTTCACGGCCGACCCGTACGGGCCGCCCGGCTCCCGGACGTACCGCACCGGGGACCTCGCCCGCTGGCGGCCGGACGGCTCGGTCGACTACCTCGGCCGGGTCGACCACCAGGTGAAGATTCGCGGCTTCCGGATCGAACTCGGCGAGATCGAGGCAGTGCTGACCGACCATCCGCTGGTCGAACGGGCCACCGTGATCGACCGGGAGGATTCCCCCGGCGAACGCCGGCTGGTCGCCTACCTGGTGCCCGCCGGCCCCGAACGGCCCGAACCCGCCGCGCTACGGGCCCACTTGGCGGCCGCGCTGCCGGAGTACATGCTCCCGGCCGCCTACGTCCCGCTGGAAGCCCTGCCGCTCACCCCGAACGCCAAGGTGGACCGCAAGGCGCTGCCCGCGCCCGGGGCCGACGACCGGGCGGTGGCCCGCTCGGACGGCCGCGCCCCCAGCGGGCCGGTGGAACTCGCGCTCGGCCGGGTGTTCGCCGAGGTGCTCGGCCTGGACCGGGTCGGGGCCGAGGACGGCTTCTTCGAGCTGGGCGGCGACAGCCTGAAGTCCATCCAGCTGGTCAGCCGGGCCCGCGCGGCCGGGCTGTCGCTCACCCCCGCCGACGTCTTCGCGCACCGCACCGTGGCCGGGCTGGCCCTGGTGGCCGGCACGGTCGACGGCACCGGTGTGCCCGAGGACCCGTTCGCGCCCGTCCTGGCCGTCCGCCCGACCGGCACCGGCCGGCCGCTGTTCTGCGTGCACGGTGCCGTCGGACTCGGCTGGCCTTTCCTGACCCTCGCCGCGGAAATTGACACGGACATTCCCGTGTACGCATTCCAGGCGGCTGGGGTACGCTCCTCGGAAAAGGCCCCGGAGTCCGTCCGGGAAATCGCCGGAAAATATCTCGGCGAAATGCTGGAAATCCAGCCGCAGGGGCCCTATCGTATTCTCGGCTGGTCGTTCGGAGGGGTCGTCGCCCACGAGATCGCCGTCCAGTTGCAGGCCCGCGGCGAACAGGTCGAACTGCTCGCGGACCTGGACGGCTACCCCGGCAGCGGCTCGCCGGCCGAGGACGCGCCGGACGACGCGGCCGTCCTGGCCGAACTGCTCGAACGGGCCGGCCTCCCCGGCGACGGCCCGGCCGACCTCACCGCCGCCCGCAAGCGCCTCGCCGAAGCCGGCAACGCACTCGCGGAGCTGGACGAGACCGAGCTGGTCAGGCTGCTCGGGGTGATCCGCACCCACAGCCTGCTGGGCGACGCCCACCGGCCCGGCCGCTACCAGGGCGACCTGCTGCTGTTCACGGCCACCCGCGGCCTCGCTCCCGGCGACCCGGACGCCGAGTCCTGGCGGGAGCACGTGACCGGCGACATCCTCCGGCACCCGGTCGACAGCGACCACGACTCGATGCTCGAACCGGCGCCGGCCGCATTCATCGGAAAGACCCTGACGGCCGTCCTGACCTAAAGGCGGCCGCCCCGGAAACCACCCCGGGGGCACTGCGCCCGAAAACCGGACGATTTCCGGGAATTCCGAAAGGACCGAGAAATCATGAGTAATCCGTTCGACGACGAGCAGGGCACCTTCCTCGTCCTCGCCAACCACGAGAACCAGCACAGCCTCTGGCCCGCCTTCGCGGAGGTCCCGGCTGGCTGGCGGACCGTCAAGGGCGCGAGCACCCGGCAGGAGGCGCTGGACCACATCGAGCGCACCTGGACCGACCTGCGCCCGCAGAGCCTGATCGACGCCACCGCCTGAGCACCGCACCGCACCCGCCCGGGCACCGCACCCGCCCGGGCACCGCACCCGCCCGGGCACCGCACCCGCCCGGGCACCGCACCCGCCCGGGCACCGCACCCGCACCACCCACCCAACACCCGAGGAGCACCCCATGAGCACCGTCGCCATCTCCGAGCCCAAGGTCCGCGAGATCGTCGCCGACTGCCTCGACCTCGAGCTCGACGAGCTGACCCTCACCGACCACTTCATCGACCACTACGGCGCCGACTCGCTGAACGCCATCGAGGTCCTCGCCCGCCTGGAGAAGGAGTTCCACGTCACCATCCCCCAGGAGGAGCTGCCCAACATGGTCAACCTGGCCGCCGTGCTGGAGGTCCTCTCCCGGGCGACCGCCCGATGAGCGGGCGGAGCGATCGAGCCATCAAGAGGCGCGCGTGGGCGCATGCCCCCGCCGAGCGTAGGGAGGCGGGCGCATGAGCACCCCGCAGCGCGTGGTGGTGACCGGTATCGGCGTCCTGTCGAGCATCGGCAACGGCGTCGAGGACTTCACCTCGGCCCTGCGCGAGGGCCGCTGCGGCGCCGGTCCGATCACCAGCTTCGACACCACGGGCTTCCTGCGCACCAACGGCCACGAGGTCGACGGCTTCGAACCGGAGCAGTGGATCCACCGCCTCGACATCGAACAGCTCGGCCGCGCCACCCAGTTCGCCGTCGCGGCGGCCCGGATGGCCGTCCAGGACGCCGGCCTCGACGAGCAGGAGCTCGCCGGACTGCGCGCCCAGGTCACCATCGGCACCACCGACGGCGAGGCTCCCGAGCTGGACAAGCTGATGGCGGAGTCGGTCGCGGAGGGGCCGGAGCACCCGGCCGACCAGCTGGTGGCCGGCCGTCTGCCGGCCCACCAGCTGGCCCTGGCGATCGCCCGGGAGCTGCGGCTCCCCCGGGTCGTCCCGGCCGTCCTCGGCACCGCCTGCGCGGCCGGCAACTACGCGATCGGCGACGGCTTCGACGCGGTGCGCACCGGCGAGGCGGACATCGCCGTCGTCGGCGGCGCGGACGCGCTCTGCCGCCGCACCTTCGCCGGGTTCAGCCGGCTCGGCCTGGTCTCCTCCGACGTCTGCCGTCCCTTCGACGCCGACCGCGAGGGACTGCTCACGGCCGAGGGCGCGGGGGTCCTCGTCCTGGAGACGCTCGAGTCCGCCCGACGCCGCGGCGCCCGGATCTACGCCGAACTGCTCGGCTACGGGCTCAACTGCGACGCCCACCACCCGACCGCGCCCGACCAGTCGAGCGTCGCCCGCTGCATGGAGCTGGCGCTCGCCGACGCCGGGGTCAAGGCGGCCGAGGTGGACCTCGTCTCCGCCCACGGCACCGGCACCCCCACCAACGACATCACCGAGACCCGCGCGATCCGCGAGGTCTTCGGCGACACCCCGCCGCGCACCGTCGCCCTCAAGGCGATGCTCGGCCACTCGATGGGCGCGGCGAGCGCGCTCGGTGCGGCCGCCGCGGCGCTCGCGCTGACCCACGGGTTCATCCCGCCCACCGTCAACCACCGCACCACCGACCCCCAGTGCCAGATCGACTGCGTGCCCAACCACTCCGTCCCCGCGGACCTCCGGGTGGTGGTCAACAACGGACTGGCTTTCGGCGGCAACAACGCCTCCGTCGTCCTGGGGCGCCACGAGGAGGAGTCCAGCCGATGAGCGAGCGCAGCGAGCGAACCGTCAAGTGGAGCGCGTGGGCGAATGCCCCCCGCCGAGCGCAGCGAGGTGGGCGCATGAGCGAGCGCAGCGAGGTGGGCGCATGAGCTCCACGACGATCCACCGGGACCGGCCGCTGATCACCGCGTGGTCCGCCGTCTCCCCGTTCGGCCTCGGCCGCGACGCGTTCGCGGCCGGGGTCGGCCGGGGGGAACCGGCCCACGAGGTCCCCGACTTCGACACCCGCAAGGTACTCGGGAAGGCCGGCACCCGCACCTTCGACCGGGCCACCGGCCTGGCCGTCACCGCCGTCCGCGAACTCCTCGGCGAGGCCGAGGCCGCGCGGAACCCGATCGCCACCGGCGGTGGCACCGCCCTCGTCCTCGGCACCACCCTCGGCAGCGCCCAGAGCGCCGCCGGGTTCAGCCGGGCCTCCTTCGAGGGCGACAAGCCCTACGACGTGCCCGCCCAGCTGATGCCCAACGTGCTGATGAACGGCCCGGCCGCGGCCACCGCCATCCGCTTCGACCTCAAGGGCCCCAACACCACCCTGGCCGGCGGCGCCGCCGGCGGCCTGCTCGCCCTCGGCTACGCCCGCCGTCTGCTGGCGGCCGGCCGCGCCGAGCGCGCCGTGGTCGGCGCGGTGGAGGAGCAGTCCGAGACCCGCGAGTGGCTGGCCGGCGACCACCACCAGCCGATCGGCGAGGGCAGCGCCGTGCTGCTGCTGGAGACCGAGCGGACGCTGCCGCCCGGCCGCCGGGTGCTGGCCGAACTGCTCGCCCTGGACGTCCGGTTGGACATCGACGACGACCCCTCGGCGGCCCTGGCCGCCACCGTCCGCGACGCCCTCGCCCAGGCCGACGCGACGCCCGACCAGGTCTGGGCCGCGGCCGTCACCGGGCAGCCGGCCGAGGCACAGCTCGCCGCACTGGTCGGCACCGAGGCCGTCAGCCGGATCCGCACGGCTGAACTCCTCGGCGACACCGGCTCCGCGGGCACCGTCTTCTCCCTCGCCACCGTCCTGTCCCTGGCCGAGCACGACCCCGCGGCCGCCGGCCGCCTCGCCGTGATCGCCTCGCTCGACCACCAGGGCCTGGCCGCCTGCGCCGTCCTGCGCCTCACCGGCGGTGGCCGATGAGCACCCCCGGCATCGCCCTGATCAGCGGCGGCTCGCGCGGCATCGGCAAGGCGGCCGCCCTGCGGCTGGCCGCCGAGGGCCACGCGATCAGCTTCTGCTACCAGTCCGACCAGCAGGCCGCCGACCTCCTGGCCAAGGAACTCGACGCCCTCGGTGTCGGCGTCCTGGCCGCGAAGGTCGACGTCACCGACGCGGCCGCGGTCCGCGCCTGGGTCACCCGCACCGAACAGGAACTCGGCCCGATCACCGTCGCGATCGCCAGCGCCGGCATCACCAAGGACAAGCCCCTGCTGCTGATGGCCGACGAGGACTGGCGGAGCGTCACCGACACCAACCTGAACGGCACCGCCAACCTCTGCCGCGCGGTGGCATTCCCGATGGTCAAGCGCCGCAGCGGCTCGATCATCACCCTCTCCTCGGTCTCCGGCGTCTACGGCAACCCCGGCCAGAGCAACTACGCGGCCTCCAAGGCCGGCATCATCGCGCTCACCCGCGCCCTGGCCAAGGAGGTCGGCCGGTACGGGGTCCGGGTCAACGCCGTCGCCCCCGGCATGATCGAGACCGACATGACCTCGGTGCTCACCGACAGCCAGCGCACCGACGCCCTCAAGCACATCCCGCTCGGCCGCTTCGGCACGGCGGACGAGGTGGCCGACTCGGTCGCCTTCCTGGCGGGCCCGCAATCCGCCTACCTCACCGGCTCGGTCCTGCAGATCGACGGCGGAATCGTCCTGTGACCGGACGTACCAGATGCACCGGACACACCAGATGCACCAGACGCGCCGGACGAACCAGACGCACCGTCAACTTCGACTAGGAGAAACGACCATGACCATTCCCGCCGTGCGCACCTTCGACAACCACACCCCGCTGGTCGACACCGAGCTGCTCCCCGGCCGCGGCAGCGGCGTCAACGCCGCCCACCGGATGTACGAGCACCTCATCGGCATCTGGGCCACCGGCGTCATCGAGGCCGCCCACGACCTCGGCGCCTTCACCGCCCTGATCGGTGCCCCCGCCACCGCCGGCGAGCTGTCCACCCGCCTGGGCACCGACCTGCGCGCCACCCGCGTCCTGCTCGACGGCCTGGCCGCCTACGACGTGGTCGAGCGCAGCCGCGCGGCGGACGGCCAGGCCGTCTACACCCTGCCACCGGAGATGCACGACATCTTCGCCCCCGAGGGCCTGTACAGCCTGGTCGGCAAGATCCGGCACGACCGCAACGTCGCGTGGGGCGCCTGGCGCAACCTCGCCGGCAACGTCCGTACCGGTGCCCGCAACTCCGAGGGATCCCAGCAGCTCAACCAGATCTCCGAGGAGGACTACACCTCCCTCGTCCGCGGCATCAACTTCTGGGCCCCGCCGATCGCCGCCACCCTCGCCACCGCCCTGCGCGAGCAGGGCTGGACCGACGGCGCCGGCCGCACCCTGCTGGACGTCGGCTGCGGCACCGGCATCTACAGCCAGCTGCTGCTCCAGGAGTTCAGCGGCCTCAACGCCCGTGCCCTGGACGCCGAGCGGATCATCCCGATCGCCAACGCCCAGGCCCACCGCCTCGGCGTCGCCGAGCGCTTCAACCCCGAGGTCGTCGACTTCTGGGCGGACGACTGGGGCACCGGCGTCGACGTCGCCCTGTTCGTCAACATCTTCCACCTCCAGACCCCCGAGTCGGCCCGCGAGCTCCTGCTCCGCTCCGCCAAGGCGCTCACCGAGGACGGCGTCATCGCCATCGCCGACCACATCGTCGACGAGGACAGCACCGACGGGAACACCCAGAACCGGTTCTTCCGCCTCTTCGCCGCCTCCATGCTCGCCACCGGCGGCGGCGACGCCTTCACCGTGCAGGACTACGACCAGTGGCTCGCCGACGCCGGCCTGCGCCGCGTCGCCCTGCTCGACACCCCCATGCACCGCCTGCTGCTCGTCAAGCACGCCTGACGGGCCGGCCCCCGCACCCACCCACCCCTCGACGGCCCCGACGCCCCGCGTCGGGGCCGTCGGGGTTCCCCGCACCCGGAGGCCCAGATGCCCGAGCAGCCCGTCCTCTTCCGCACCGACCGCACCGACCTCACCCCCGAGGAGATCGCTACCCTCACCGTGCTCCTGCTCCGAGGAGCCCGCACCACCGCCCCCGCCCCCCGGCCGACCCGCCGCACCGTCCGCTGGCACGACGTCTCCCTCCGCCCCCCGATCCCCACCACCTCCTGGCAGATCGTCGCCTGACGCCGCCCCGCCCCCACCCGTCGCCGCCCCGCCCCGCCGGAGCGGCGACCTCTGCTTCCGGTCCGTCAGCCGCGCGAAAGGCGTTCGGTGAGGCGGGACTTGGCGGCGGGCCACTCGTCGGTGAGCATCGAGAAGTAGGCGGTGTCGCGCCAGGTGCCGGTGGGGCGGCGGCGGTGGCGCCGGTGGACGCCCTCGAACTGGGCGCCGAGCCGCAGGACGGCGTTGCGGGAGCGGTCGTTGGTGGCGTCGGTCTTCCAGTAGACGCGGCCCATGCCGAGGTCCTCGAAGGCGTGGGTGAGCAGCAGCAGCTTGGCCTCGGTGTTGACCGCGGTGCGCCAGTGGGAGCGGGCGTAGAAGGTGGCGCCGATCTCGAGGGACTCGTTGTGGGTGTCGAGGTCGTGGTAGCCGGTGATGCCGATGGCGGTGCCGCTGGTGAGTTCGACGGCGGCGAAGTAGACGCACTCGCCGGTGGCGGCCTCGGCGATGCGGGCGTCGAGGTCCCGGCCGAGTTCCTCCTCGGTGGCGGGCGGGAGGGACATGGTCCAGCGCCAGACCTCGGGGTCGGGGCCGACGGTGGCCCAGAGGTCGGCGGTGTGGCGGCGCTCCAGCGGCTCCAGGCGGATGTGCCGGCCGGTGAGGGTGACGGGGACGGGCTGCTTCGCGGTCATGGTCCGAACGTAGCGCCACTCTGCACTAGAGGCAATGCATGTATGCACTAGTTCAATAGTCGGGGCGCGGGGCGTCACGTCCGGGAGGCGGGGCACAACGAAGGGCCCCGCGGGACGGGTGCGTCCTGCGGGGCCCTTCGCGAAGAGCGGGCTCGGTGAGCGGTCAGATGAACGAGTTGATCTGGATCGTCTCGTCCCGGCCGGGGCCGACGCCGATGGCGGAGATCGGCGCGCCCGACATCTCCTCCAGTGCCTTCACGTAGGCCTGGGCGTTCTTCGGCAGCTCGGCGAAGGTCTTCGCCTTGCTGATGTCCTCGGTCCAGCCCGGCAGCGTCTCGTAGATCGGCTTGGCGTGGTGGAAGTCGGACTGGTTGTAGGGGAGTTCCTCGACCCGGCGGCCGTCGATCTCGTACGCGACGCAGACCGGGATCTGCTCCCAGCCGGTCAGCACGTCGAGCTTGGTGAGGAAGAAGTCGGTGAGGCCGTTGACCCGGGTCGCGTAGCGGGCGATGACGGCGTCGAACCAGCCGCAGCGGCGGTCGCGGCCGGTGGTCACGCCGCGCTCGCCGCCGATGCGGCGCAGCGCCTCGCCGTCCTCGTCGAGCAGCTCGGTCGGGAACGGGCCGGAGCCGACACGGGTGGTGTAGGCCTTGAGGATGCCGATGACCCGGTCGATCTTGGTGGGGCCGATGCCGGCGCCGGTGCAGGCGCCGCCCGCGGTCGGGTTCGACGAGGTCACGAAGGGGTACGTGCCGTGGTCGACGTCGAGCAGGGTGCCCTGGCCGCCCTCCAGCAGGACGACCTTGTCGGCCTTGAGGGCCTCGTCCAGGACGAGGGTGGTGTCGGCGAGGAAGGGCTTGATCTTCTCCGCGTAGCCCAGGTACTCCTCGACCACCAGGTCGGCCGGGATGGCGCGGCGGTTGTAGAGCTTGACCAGGATCTGGTTCTTGTCGTGCAGCGCCGCTTCGATCTTCTGGCGCAGGATCGACTCGTCGAAGAGGTCCTGGACCCGGATGCCCACGCGGTTGATCTTGTCCGCGTAGGTCGGGCCGATGCCGCGGCCGGTGGTGCCGATCCGGCGCTTGCCGAGGAAGCGCTCGGCGACCTTGTCGATGGTGCGGTGGTACGGGGTGATCAGGTGGGCGTTGCCCGAGACCAGGAGCTTGGAGGTGTCGATGCCGCGCTCGTTCAGGCCGTTGAGCTCGGAGAGCAGCACGCCCGGGTCGATGACGACGCCGTTGCCGATCACCGGCGTCACGTTCGGGCTGAGGATGCCGGAGGGGAGCAGGTGCAGGGCGTACTTCTGGTCGCCGATGACCACCGTGTGACCGGCGTTGTTGCCACCCTGGTAGCGGACGACGTAGTCGACGGAACCGCCGAGGAGGTCGGTGGCCTTCCCCTTGCCCTCGTCCCCCCACTGAGCGCCAACGAGCACGAGTGCCGGCACAGGCGTACACCCCTTCCGGTTGGGGCATCCTGCGTAGGCCGCAGTCTGCCCCGAGATAGACGAAGCCCCTGGCGCAATGGCGCAAGGGGCTCTTGCACCGAGAGATTACCTGAGGAAGGACCGGTCGTGTCGTCCCTGTCCACGCCTGCTACCGGCGGTCCCGAGCCCCTTCTGCTGCTGCTCGACCCGGTGGCCCGGCAGACCGACGGGGAGTCGGTGCGGATCGCGAAGGACGTGTTGTGCGGGGGTGCGGACGTCAAGGTGGCCTATCCGGAGAGCCCGTCCGAACTCGACCGGATGCTTTCGCACCGGGGTCGGCGGCGACCGGTGGTGATCGGTTCCGACCTCGCCCTGCAGCGGGTGCTGCAGGCCCTGCACCGGCAGCGTGAGCTGGGTGCCGATCCGGTGGGGATGGTTCCGGTCGGCCGGGCGGAGGAGCTGGCTACGGCCCGCGCGCTCGGCGTGCCGGGGGAGCCGGTACGGGCGGCGCGGGCGGTGCTGTCGGGTGCGCCGCGGACCTTCGACCTGCTGGTGGACGACGGCGGCGGGGTGGCGCTGGGCGGGGTGCGGATCATCGGTGGCGGCGGGCGCCGTCCGGGGGGCCGTTCGGGTGGCTGGCGTTCGCTATGGGCGAAACTGGCTGCGGCCGAGCAGGCGAACGCACTCACCCCGGAGCCCGTCGACCACAGCCCCCGGATCCGGGTCGAGGCGGACGGCCGGCTGCTCGCCGACGTGCACCGCCCGGTCCGGCTGGTGCAGCTGACCCTGACGGGCGCCGGGGGCGCGGCCGGCGCGGGCGTGCTGGAGGTGGTGGTCCGCGCCCCCGGCGCACTGGTGCGGGCGCGCGCGGCGAGCGTCTCGGTGGTCGGGCGCGGCTTCGGCTACGAGGCGGACGGCCACCCGGTCGGCCCGGTCCGCGCCCGCACCTGGACGGTGCACCCGGACGCCTGGGGCCTGCTGCTGCCCGCGGCGGAACACCGGCGGCCGCCCGCCGCGTGAACGCCCGCCGAACGCCGGGTGAGCAGGCTCACGTTCGGGACCGCCCGCCGAGCACCGTTCCGCACACGGAAAGCCCCAACGGGCGCGAACCGCAAGGCCAACCGCCGTCCGCCGGAATTCCCCCACCCGAATTCCCCGCCCCGTAAGGGGTTTTGTCTACGCGCGTTACTTCGCGATCGCCGTCCTGACCGGACCTCCCGGGTTCCGGAAGCCCTGGTCAACTGCCCTAGACTCGAAGGCGTGCCACGTGGTGACGGAAGACTCAACCACGATCTTCTTCCCGGTGAGAAAGGCCCCCAGGACGCGTGTGGCGTCTTCGGTGTCTGGGCTCCCGGCGAGGAGGTCGCCAAGCTCACGTTCTTCGGCCTTTACGCCCTGCAGCACCGCGGTCAGGAATCCGCGGGCATCGCAGTGAGCAATGGCTCCCAGATTCTCGTCTTCAAGGACATGGGGCTCGTGTCCCAGGTCTTCGACGAGGCCTCGCTGGGGTCGTTGCACGGGCATATCGCCGTCGGACACGCCCGCTACTCGACCACCGGGTCCTCGGTCTGGGAGAACGCCCAGCCGACCTTCCGGGCGACCGTTCACGGTTCGCTGGCCCTCGGGCACAACGGAAACCTGGTGAACACCGCCGAACTGGCGGCCATGGTCGCCGAACTGCCCGGTGAGGAGCACGTCTCGCGCTCCGGCCGGACGGCCGCGACCAACGACACCGACCTGGTGACCGCCCTGCTGGCCGGCCACCCGGACCTCTCCATCGAGGAGACGGCCAAGGTCGTGCTGCCGAAGGTCAAGGGCGCCTTCTCGCTCGTCTTCATGGACGAGCACACTCTCTACGCCGCCCGCGACCCCCAGGGCATCCGCCCGCTGGTGCTCGGCCGGCTGGAGCGCGGCTGGGTGGTCGCCTCCGAGACGGCGGCGCTGGACATCTGCGGCGCCTCCTTCATCCGCGAGGTCGAGCCCGGCGAGCTGATCGCCATCGACGAGAACGGCATGCGCACCTCGCGGTTCGCCGAGGCCAAGCCCAAGGGCTGCGTCTTCGAGTACGTGTACCTGGCCCGCCCCGACACCTCCATCGCCGGCCGCAACGTGCACCTCTCCCGGGTGGAGATGGGCCGTCGGCTGGCCGCGGAGGCGCCCGTCGAGGCGGACCTGGTGATAGCCACGCCCGAGTCCGGCACCCCCGCCGCGATCGGGTACGCCGAGGCCAGCGGCATCCCGTACGGCTCGGGCCTGGTGAAGAACGCCTACGTGGGCCGCACCTTCATCCAGCCCAGCCAGACGATCCGCCAGCTCGGCATCCGGCTCAAGCTGAACCCGCTGCGCGAGGTCATCGCCGGCAAGCGCCTGGTGGTCGTGGACGACTCGATCGTGCGCGGCAACACCCAGCGCGCGCTGGTGAAGATGCTGCGCGAGGCGGGCGCCGCCGAGGTGCACATCCGGATCTCCTCGCCGCCGGTGAAGTGGCCCTGCTTCTTCGGCATCGACTTCGCCACCCGCGCGGAGCTGATCGCCAACGGCATGACCATCGAGGAGATCGGCCGCACGCTCGGGGCCGACTCGCTCTCGTACATCTCGATCGACGGCATGATCGAGGCCACCAAGCAGCCCAAGGACAAGCTCTGCCGGGCCTGTTTCGACGGCGAGTACCCGATGGAGCTGCCGGACCCGGCGCTGCTCGGCAAGCTCCTGCTGGAGGCCGAGATCAAGGGCGGCCAGCAGCAGCCCGCCGTCCGCGGCAAGCCGACCAGCGGCAGCGACCTGGACGGCGTCCAGTCGCTGCTCGGCGGGGCGGGCGCGGCCGACGCGCTGCGCCGCCCGTAACGAACGCACGGTGGGGTCCCGCGAACCGGGGCCCCACCGCTGTCTCCGGACCACCCCCACCTGACCCGAAAGGGCCGCACGCAGTGACCAGCAACCAGAACGGCGCCACCTACGCCGCCGCCGGTGTCGACATCGAGGCGGGCGACCGCGCCGTCGAGCTCATGAAGCAGTGGGTGAAGAAGGCCAACCGCCCCGAGGTGGTCGGCGGTCTCGGCGGCTTCGCCGGCCTCTTCGACGTGTCGGCCTTCAAGAACTACGAGCGGCCGCTGCTGGCTTCGGCCACCGACGGCGTGGGGACCAAGGTGGCCATCGCGGCCGCCATGGACAAGCACGACACCATCGGCCACGACCTGGTCGGCATGGTCGTGGACGACCTCGTGGTGTGCGGCGCCGAGCCGCTGTTCATGACCGACTACATCTGCGTCGGCAAGGTCGTCCCGGAGCGGGTCGCCTCGATCGTCAAGGGCATCGCCGAGGGCTGCGCGCTGGCCGGCTGCGCCCTGGTGGGCGGCGAGACGGCCGAGCACCCGGGCCTGCTCGGCCCGGACGAGTACGACGTCGCGGGCGCCGGCACCGGCGTGGTCGAGGCCGACGCGCTGCTGGGCTCCGAGCGGGTCCGGGCCGGCGACGTGGTGATCGCGATGGCCGCCTCCGGCCTGCACTCCAACGGCTACTCGCTGGTCCGCCACGTGCTGCTGAACGAGGCCGGCTGGAAGCTGGACCGCAAGGTCGAGGAGTTCGGCCGCACCCTCGGCGAGGAACTGCTGGAGCCGACCCGGATCTACTCGCTGGACTGCCTGGCGCTCACCCGCGCGACCGAGGTGCACGCCTTCTCGCACGTCACCGGCGGCGGCCTGGCGGCCAACCTGGCCCGGGTCATCCCGGACGGCCTGCACGCGCGCCTGGACCGCGGCACCTGGACCCCGCTGCCGGTCTTCCGGACCGTCGCCGAGGTCGGCCGGGTGGCCACCCTGGAGCTGGAGAAGACGCTCAACATGGGCGTCGGCATGGTCGCGGTCGTCCCGCCGCACTCGGTGGACGCGGTGCTGTCGATCCTGGAGGACCGCGGCGTCGAGGCCTGGCTGCTCGGCGACATCGTGGAGCGCACCGACGAGCACGGGGCCGGTGCGGCCCTGTACAACGCCTACGAGGGCTTCACCGCGGGCTGACCGGCCCGCGGACGCGAGAGGGCCCCTCCGGTGCGCCGGAGGGGCCCTCTCGTACGTCGGGGGCGTTCGACCGGGCCCCGAGAGCCACGCGAAAGCCGAAGCCGTAGCCCCACCCGCCTACCCGCCCGCGGGAACGCCGAAGACCGGTCCGGCGCCCAGGGGCGTCAGGACCGGTCCGGCGAAGCTGCGGTCTACGAGCGGCGGGAGGCCTGCGACGGCCCGGTGCCCGGTCCGGTGTCGTCCTCGTCGTCGAGGTCGGCGTAGCGGGCGGCGTACTCCGCGTACGGGTCGTCGTCCTCTTCCTCCTCCTCGATCGGCTCAGGGTCGATCGAAGCAGTGGACGGCGATACGCCCAGCTCGTTGGACAGACGGTTAGCGTCGAACCCGCCGCTGTTGTACTTCAGCTCGCGGGCGACCTTCGTCTGCTTGGCCTTGGCCCGGCCGCGCCCCATGGGTCGACCCCCTCAACGATGGGGCTCACGGCCCCGAGTCTGACACGTGTTCATGATCAGGACCGGCCTGCCCGAATGGGAGGACCGTCCCTTGGAGCATTAACGGTACCTGTTTCCGCCGCTGGACGGTACGTCGTCGGTGTGACGTGGCGCGCACCGGCTGCACCCGAGACCAGGTCTTCCCAGGTCAGGGGAGGTTTTGCGGCGTTTGGCACGCTGTCCGGAGGTGATCGGGGTCCGTCGTTCCAGGACTGATTATCCCCCCTAGGGGGGCGTCGGATCACCCGTTCGGGCGGAGAAGTGAGAATCCGGTTCCACATCGTGATGCGCGGGGGGCCGGAGGTGACGGCCCCCCGCGCACCGGGTCACCGGAGGGAGCCCGGTCAGCCCCGGCGGCTGCCCGGCAGCAGGACCGAGCGCAGCGCGCTGATCTCGCGCATCCGCTTCTCCGCCAGGCGGTCGGCGGCGACCGCCGGCGGGATGCCGTCGGAGGCGGCCCGGGTGAAGATCTCCAGGGTGGTGTCGAAGATCTTGGTGGCCTTGTTCTTGGCCCGCTCGAAGTTGAAGCCGTCGATCTCGTCGGCGACCTGGATCACGCCGCCGGAGTTCACCAGGTAGTCGGGGGCGTAGAGGATGCCGCGGTCGGCCAGGTCCTTCTCGACGCCCGGGTGGGCCAGCTGGTTGTTGGCCGCGCCGCAGACGACCGAGGTGCCGAACTCGCCGAGCGCCGAGACCACGGAGTCGGTCAGCGCGCCGCCGAGGGCGCAGGGGGCGTAGACGTCCAGCTTGGCCTGGAGCAGGGCGGCGGTGTCGGCGACCACCTCCACCTCCGGGTGGGCGGCGCGGACGCGGTTGACGGCGGCCTCGAAGGGGTCGGTGACGACGACGGTGGCGCCGTCCGCGACCAGGTGGCCGACCAGGTAGTGGCCGACCTTGCCGACGCCCGCGACGCCGACCCGCTTGCCGCGCAGCGTGGGCTGGCCCCAGCGGGCCTGGGCGCTGGCGCGCATGCCCTGGAAGACGCCGAAGGCGGTGAGGATGGACGAGTCGCCGGCGCCGCCGTGCTCGGGCGAGCGGCCGGTCACGAACTCGGTCTCGCGCGCGATGACGTCCATGTCCTGGACGTAGGTGCCCACGTCGCAGGCGGTGATGTAGCGGCCGCGCAGGGACTCCACGAAGCGGCCGTAGGCCCGGAGCATGGCCTCGTTCTTGTCCTTGTTCGGGTCGCCGATGATGACGGCCTTGCCGCCGCCGAGGTCGAGCCCGGCCAGCGCGTTCTTGTAGGACATGCCGCGGGACAGGTTCAGCGCGTCCTCCAGGGCCGCCTCTTCGGAGGCGTACGGGAAGAAGCGGGTGCCGCCGAGGGCGGGGCCGAGCGCGGTGGAGTGGATGGCGATGATCGCCTTGAGTCCGGAGCTGCGGTCGTGGCAGAGGACGACCTGCTCGTGGCCGTCGCCGGGGGCGCCGTCCTGCTCGGTGCGGAAGATCCTGCTGAGCACGCCGGGTGCGGGGTGCGTGGCGGGGGTCTGTACGTCGGTCACTGTGGTGACTCCAGTATCGCGGGCCCGCTGCTGTGGTGCGGGCGTCTGGGGCGAAGCGTAGTCGCGCCGGAGCCGCCGATCAGCCGTCTTGTCCGAGCTTGTGCCGGTTGTCCGAAGGGTGAGACGGGAAGGGGGCCGGGGTGCGGGCGCGAACGGTTCGGGGTCGCGCTCTCCCCGGGCCGTGCGGCTCGTGCGACCATGCAGGACGTGACCGTCGTACGTACTTCCGTACTGCCGCCCTACGCCGCCCACCTGCGGGTCTACGAGCCGCTGGCGGCCTATCCGGAGCCCGAGCGGGCGCGCTGGCAGGCCTATGCCGCCGAGCACGGGCCGGACGCGGCGGTGGCGGAGCAGTCGGTGGCGGAGGCGGGGCTGGAGGAGCAGCGGGAGGCCCTGGCGGAGCTGGCCGCCCGCACGCCCCGGGCCCTGCCGGAGCAGGAGAGCGGGCGGGCGTACCTGCGGATCGTGGACGGCGTACTGTACGTGTGCCCGTGGGCGACCAGGCTGCGCAGTTGGCAGGCGCTGGAGGAGCTGCGGGCGGGGGCTCCGGTGGCGCTGCTGGACACCGCGGTGCCGCCGGTGACCCGGGCGGCCGCCGAGGCGGACCGGGAGCGCTGGCGGGCCGGGCACCCGGACGCCCGGCCGTGGATCCTCACCAGCCGGTGGGAGGTGCCGGTGCGCTGGTTCCTGCCGTTCGGGGACGAGGACCGGTGCTTCGTTCCGGGGGGAGCGGGCACGGGAGGGGGAGAAGAGGGGGAGGGGGAGCGGGGGAGGCCGGCGGCGCTGTTCTACCTGGTGCCGATGGCCCAGGCCCGGCGCCGGGTGGCACGCGCCTACCGGGCGCTGCGCGAGGCGGTGCCGGACGGGGAGCTGGTGCGCGGGGCGGAGCAGGTCGGGCGCTGGCTGGAGGAGTTCCATCCGCGTTCGCTGGTGGAGTTGGACTACGGGGGGCTGGTGCATCTGCTGGGGCCGGAGCGGCTGTTGGCGGACCGTTCGGCGGGGGAGCTGGAGGAGGGGCTGCGCGCCCTGCGGGCGGGGGACGCCGACGGGGCGTTGCGCGCGTACGGGGAACTGACGGGGCGCTGGCGGCGGGTGCTGGCCCTGCGGCACGCGAACTGACGTCCGACCGCCCGTGTATGACTGTGAGGGGTCTTTGGTCCACAACGGTGCCGACCAAGGTCCTGGTTCGGGTCAATAGCTGTCGAACGTGACACTACTCACCGTTGACGCGAACTTACCCCTATGTGCAAAAATGGGACAACCAGCCCAACTTCACGTGAGCGTGCCCACTTTTGGGTGGTTCTGGAGTCGATGCGTGCTTTGCGGGGAAACAGGGGGTCTGGTCCCCTCGTAACCGGACGTCACTGCCGTGTGACTGTCCGTTATGGGGTGGTCCATCGCCATCCGTCAGCCTTGAACCCGTGAGGGGTCAATTTTGGCGGTTTGGTCGATAGGGCTGGACGGATGGTGTAGTTGTAGACACCAGGACAAGCCGTTCGTCCTATAACCGACTCGGCCCGTCTATGCCATTTCGGGCATCGCGGGCCAAGGTGCAGAATTTGAAGGATAGAACCGCCCTGGTTCGGTTCTCCCGAGGAGGCCGCTCATGACCGCTCGTACCCCTGATGCTGAACCGCTGCTGACGCCGGCGGAAGTTGCCACCATGTTCCGCGTTGACCCGAAGACGGTCACCCGCTGGGCCAAGGCGGGCAAGCTGACGTCGATCCGCACGCTCGGTGGTCACCGTCGTTACCGTGAGGCGGAGGTGCGCGCACTGCTGGCCGGGATTCCCGCTCAGCGCACTGAAGCCTGATAGGCCGAAGGCTCTTTCGAAGGGGCCGCTAACCGGACTCCGCCGGGTCCGGTTAGCGGCCCCTTTGTCGTACCCGCGATCGGGCTTCTGGGCCGTCTTCCGGTCGCCTTCCGGTACCGTCCGGCCGGTCGGAATGCCGAACTCCGGATAACGATTTGATGCGCATGAGGCGGGGGGGATTTACAGTGAATAACAGTGCAATTTTACATATTAAATTAGTGCTGTACGAGAGAGGGGGCTTCGGGGGTGATTCCCGGGGGGTTCAGGTGACGACGGTCACACGGTCCGTCACTTGTGGGCCGGACCTGGTCCGGGGTAGGCGACGGACGGTCAAAAGCAAGAGGCCCGGAACCTGACGGTTCCGGGCCTCTCGCACTGCGGCGATCCCGACGGGACTTGAACCCGCGACCTCCACCTTGACAGGGTGGCGAGCTAACCAACTGCTCCACGGGACCAGAGTTTTCTGATCTCGTTCACTCGCTTGCCGCGCTGCGAACAAGACAGACTGTAGCCCATGGTGGGCCCCCAGGTCGAACTGGCTCCTGAAGGCCCACCACGCACCCGCAGCTCAGGGCGCCGCCCGGGTCACAGGGACGCCCGGGCCGCCTCCATCGCCTTCATGATCCGCTTCTCCGAGACCGGGCTCGGCGTGCCCAGCCCCTGGGCGAAGAAGCTGACCCGCAGCTCCTCGATCATCCAGCGGATCGCCCGCACCTCCTGCGACGGCTGCCGCCCGGCCGGCACCGCCGCCAGCAGCTCCCCGTACGCCTGCTGCACCTGCTGGACCTTCAGCAGCTGCTGGGCGTCCCGCTGGGGGTGGTTGGGCAGCGCCTCCAGCCGGCGGTCCACCGCCAGCAGGTAGCGCTTGAGGTCGGGCAGCCGCTGCCAGCCGGTGGCCGTCACGAAGCCCGGGTGCACCAGCGAGGCCAGGTGCAGCCGGACGTCGTTCACGGCGCTCAGGAGCACCGGGCTGCTCACCGACTTCAGCCGGGTCGACGCCTTGTGGAAGGCGATCAGCGCGGTGGCCGTCTTCAGCGTGGTGTCCGCGGACAGGTCGTAGAGGTCCGCCCGCACCCTGTCGTGCAGCTTGGCGAAGGCCGCCTCGTCCCAGGCCGGGCCGCCGGAGAGGGTCATCAGCCGGTCCGTCGCGGCGGCGACGACGTCCTCGAACAGGGCGGCGATCGAGCCGTGCGGGCTGTGCGAGAGCGCCAGCTTCGCCTGGTTGCCCAGCCGGCCCTGGATCGACTTGGCCGGGGAGGTGGTGGTCAGCATCAGCAGCCGGCGCGTCCCCTCCCACATCGCCCGCGCCTGCGCCTCCGGGGTGTCGAACAGCTTCACGCCGACCGACGCGCCCTCGTCCACCAGCGCCGGGTAGGCGCGCAGCGAGTGGCCGCGGGAGCGCTGCTCGAAGGTGCGCTGGAGCACCGGCAGCCCGGCCGGCCAGGCGGTCAGCCCGCTCTGCTCGATGCCCTGGCCGGAGGCCGCCGAGGAGAGCGTCTCCTTCAGCCTGGGCTTGAGCTTCAGCCGCAGCTCCTCCAGGTCCTTGGACTCGGCGAGCCGGCGCTTGCCGTCCACCACCCGGAAGGTCACCTTGAGGTGGTCCGGCACCCGCTCGTCGTCCCAGGCCTCCGGCGGCACGGTGACGGCCGTCAGACGCTTCAGGGCGTGCTCCAGGGACGGCAGCAGTGGCTCCTGGCGGTCCTTCACCGCCCGCAGCGCCGCCTTGGCGAAGTCCGGGGCCGGCACGAAGTTGCGCCGGATCGCCTTGGGCAGCGACTTGATGTACGCGGTGACCAGTTCCTCCCGCAGCCCCGGGATCTGCCAGTCGAAGCCCTCCGCGGTGACCTGGTTGAGCACCGGCAGCGGGATGTGGACGGTCACGCCGTCCGCGTCGCTGCCCGGCTCGAACTGGTAGGTCAGCGTGAAGCGCAGCTTGCCCTGCTGCCAGTGGTCCGGGTAGTCGGCCTCGGTGACGCCGCCGGCGGCGTCGTTGATCAGCATCGACTTCTCGAAGTTCAGCAGGTCCGGCTGGTCGTGCCGGGCCTTCTTCCACCAGGAGTCGAAGTGCCGGGTGGAGACGATCTCCTCGGGCAGCCGGGCGTCGTAGAAGTCGAACAGGGTCTGGTCGTCCACCATGATGTCCCGGCGGCGGGCCCGGTTCTCCAGCTCCTCGACCTCGCCGAGCAGCCTGCGGTTCTCGCCGAAGAACTTGTGGTGGGTCTCCCAGTCGCCCTCGACCAGCGCGTTGCGGATGAACAGCTCGCGACAGAGCCCGGCGTCGATCTTCCCGTAGTTGATCTTGCGCTGGGCGACGATCGGCACCCCGTAGAGGGTCACCTTCTCGTACGCCAGCACGGCGCCGGCCTTCTTCTCCCAGTGCGGCTCGCTGTAGCTGCGCTTGATCAGGTGCCCGGCCAGCGGCTCGACCCACTCCGGCTCGATCTTGGCGTTGATCCGCGCCCACAGCCGGGAGGTCTCCACCAGCTCGGCCGACATCAGCCAGCGCGGCGGCTTCTTGAACAGGCCGGAGCCCGGGAACACCGCGAAACGGGCGCCGCGGGCGCCGCCGTACTCGCGCTTCTCCACGTCGAACAGGCCGATGTGGGACAGCAGTCCGGCCAGCAGCGACTGGTGGATCCGGTCCGCGTCCGGCTCGGCGTCGGGGTGTTGCTCCTCGATCGTCACGCCCAACTGCTTCGCGACGGTGCGCAGCTGGGTGTAGACGTCCTGCCACTCCCGTATCCGCAGGTAGTTCAGGAACTCGGACTTGCACATCCGGCGGAAGGCCGAGGAGGACAGCTCCTTCTGCTGCTCCCGGACGTAGCGCCACATCGCCAGGTAGGAGAGGAAGTCGGAGGTCTCCGAGGTGAACCGGCGGTGCCGCTCGTCGGCGGCCTGGCGCTTCTCGGCGGGGCGCTCGCGCGGGTCCTGGATGGACAGCGCGGCGGCGATCACCATGACGTCGCGCACGCAGCCGTTCTTGTCCGCCTCCAGCACCATCCGGGCCATCCGCGGGTCCACCGGGAGCTGGGCGAGCTTGCGGCCGAGCGCGGTCAGCCGCTTGCGCGGGTCCTTCTCCTCCGGGTCGAGCGCGCCCAGCTCGTGCAGCAGGTGCACGCCGTCCTTGATGTTGCGCGAGTCCGGCGGGTCCAGGAACGGGAAGGCGGAGATGTCGCCCAGACCGGCCGCGGTCATCTGCAGGATCACCGAGGCCAGGTTGGTGCGCAGGATCTCGGCGTCGGTGAACTCGGGGCGGGAGAGGAAGTCCTCCTCCGAGTACAGCCGGATGCAGATGCCGTCCGAGGTGCGGCCGCAGCGGCCCTTGCGCTGGTTGGCGCTGGCCTGGCTGACCGCCTCGATCGGCAGTCGCTGCACCTTGGTGCGGTGGCTGTAGCGGGAGATCCGGGCGGTGCCCGGGTCGATCACGTACTTGATGCCGGGGACGGTCAGCGAGGTCTCGGCCACGTTGGTGGCCAGCACGATCCGGCGGCTGTGGGAGCGCTGGAACACCCGGTGCTGCTCGGCCGAGCTGAGCCGGGCGTACAGCGGCAGGATCTCGGTGTTCCTGAGCTTCAGCTTGGTGAGGGCGTCGGCGGTGTCGCGGATCTCGCGCTCGCCGGAGAGGAAGACCAGGATGTCGCCCGGGCCCTCGTCCTGCAGCTCCTGGGCGGCCTCGCAGATCGCCTGGATCTGGTCGCGGTCGCGGTCGTTCTCGTCCTGGTCCTCGTCGCCCTCGTCGACGACCGGGCGGTAGCGCACCTCGACCGGGTAGGTACGGCCGGAGACCTCGATGACCGGGGCGTCGCCGAAGTGCCGGGCGAAGCGCTCCGGGTCGATGGTCGCGGAGGTGATCACGACCTTGAGGTCGGGGCGGCGCGGGAGCAGCTGCTTGAGGTAGCCGAGCAGGAAGTCGATGTTGAGGCTGCGCTCGTGCGCCTCGTCGATGATCAGGGTGTCGTACTGGCGCAGATCCCGGTCGGTCTGGATCTCCGCCAGCAGGATGCCGTCCGTCATCAGCTTGACCAGGGTGTCCTGGCCGACCTGGTCGGTGAACCGGACCTTCCAGCCGACCGCCTCGCCGAGCGGGGTGTCCAGCTCCTCCGCGACGCGCTCCGCCACCGTGCGGGCGGCGATCCGGCGCGGCTGGGTGTGGCCGACCAGACCGCGGATGCCGCGGCCCAGCTCCAGACAGATCTTCGGGATCTGGGTGGTCTTGCCGGAACCGGTCTCACCGGCGACGATCACCACCTGGTGGTCCCGGATCGCCGCCAGGATGTCGTCCTTCTTCTGGCTGACCGGGAGCTCGGCGGGATACGTGATCTTCGGCACGGCGCCCCGGCGCTGCTCGACCAGCAGCTCGGCGCGATCGATGTCGGCGGCGATCTCGGCGGCGACCTTCTGCCGGGCCTCCGGCTTGCGGACCCGGCGGGCCCCCTCCAGCCGGCGCCCGATCCGCACCTCGTCGCGCAGGGTCAGCTCGGGCAGGCGGGCGGCCAGCTCACCGATTCCGGGACCCTCGGCGGGAACGGAGGCGGACTGGACTGCGGGAGAACTCACTGCGGGCATCCCTCTAGGTTCGCAAGGAGGCACGGCGGAGCGCACCTCGGTTTTCGAGCCCCTCCAGTGTCACAGCCGCCGGCGGGGAATCGCGAACGCCGGGCAACGGTCCACTGCGGTTCCGGACTCTGGAGGGACGAGGAGGTGCTCATGGGAGCCCAGAAGGCTGCCCGGGACGAGGAGTTCCGGGAGTTCACCGGCAGTGCGTGGTCACGGCTGCTGCGCACCGCATACCTGCTCGCAGGGGACCGGCACGGCGCCGAGGACCTGGTCCAGCAGGCACTGGAACGGGCCTACGTCCACTGGAACAAGGTCCGGGCGGCCGACGACCCGAACGCCTACGTGCGCCGCATCCTGATCAACGAGCACGCCCGGCGGTACCGGCGCAGACCCGCCGAGTACCTGGTCGAGGCCTTCCCCGACCGGCCCGCCCCGACCGGCCCCGACCCGGACGACCGGGCCGTGCTGCTCGGCGCGCTCTCCGCCCTGCCGCCGCGCCAGCGCGAGGCCGTCGTCCTGCGGTACTGGGAGGACCTCAGCGAGTCCCAGACCGCCGCGGCGATGGACTGCTCGATCGGCACGGTGAAGAGCCAGGCGGCCAGGGGACTGGCCAAGCTGCGGGCGGCCTCCTCAATCAACGGACTGACCAGCATCGGAGGTAGCAGATGAGCACGGAGTCCATGCCCGGGCACGAGGACGTGGAGGCGGCCGAGGTCGAGGCCGCCATCTCCTGGGAACTGGGTGATCTGGCCGACAGCGTCGAGGCCGGGCCGGTGCCGTACGACCGGCTGCTCGCCGGCGGGCAGCGCCGACTGAGGCGCCGGCGGCTGCTCACCGCTGCGCTGGGCGCGGCGCTGGTGGTGGCGGTCGGCGGGACGGGGGCGGTGCTCGGCGGGTCCGGGCACAGGGCGTCCTCGGCGGTCGCCCCGGCGGCGTCCGGCGTCTCCCCGACGGCGTCGGCCTCCCCGTCCGGGAACGCCACGCCGGTCGCCGGAGCCGCCACGCCGGTCAGCGCCGCCGCTTCGGCGGTCGCCGGAGCCGCTTCGGCCGGGCCGACCCGGGACCCGTTCACACCGACCCGGGTCAAGGCCGGTGAGGGCACCGTGAACGGCCACACCCTGGAGGCCTGGATCGCCCTGTGGCCGGCGGCCCCCACCGCGGACGACGGCCTCAAGCAGGACAAGCTGATCTGGGAGGAGCGGCACGCCGCCGACCCGGTCCTGTCGTCGAGCGACCAGCCGAACCCCGACGCGCGCTGGGACCCGCACATGGACCGGTCCGACGTCTACCTGACCGTGGACGGCAAACGGCAGCCCGGCGACCACGTGCAGTCGATCCCCGCCCCGGGCGGGACGGAGAAGGACCCTTCGCCGGCCATCATCAGCGGCGAGGTGCTCAACCGGGTGGTCGGGGCGGTGGGCATCCCGGACATGGTGGTCGTCCGGGTCCGGCCCGACGTCGCGAGGGTCGTGGTCACCTGGAAGAACGGCGGCTCCGTCGACGCGGTGCCGGTCGCGGTCGGGGACTCCACGTCCCGCTGGTACGCCGTCGTCCGCAAGCCGGGCTCCAGCGACAACGCCGCCACCTCCTACGCCGCGGACGGGTCGGTGCTGCGGACCCAGACCACCTGGTGGTGATCCGGCGTCGGGTCACGGAGTGAGTCGCCGGTTGTGGGCGCCGGGCGGCACCGTGGATCCCGCGGCGCGACGGATCGTCAAGAACGGGCCGGCCGCCGCCGTCGTGCGGCATCCGCTCGCTGCCTGGGCCGTGGCGGGGTGGCCGGGCCGTGGCGGGGCGCCCGGGCCGTGGCGGGGTGGCCGGGCTGTGCGGGGCGACCGGGCCGTGGCTGGGGTGGCCGGGCGGACTCACGGTTGGAGGGCGGCCTCGTCGGCGTCCGGAAGCCAGTCCCGGGCCGGGTCGTACTCCAGCCACCTGCAGCGGGCCGCCTCGGCGGCGAACGCCCTTAGCAGGACGTCCAGTTGACCGTCCCGGTCGGCGTCCCGGTCGGTCCGCCAGAGCAGTGACCAGGCGTACAGCGGTGTCGGGCCGACCAGCGGCACGGCGCGGACGTCCGGACGGTCGGGCAGCGGGGCGTCGGCGGGGACGAGCGAGAAGCAGCTCGGATCGGCGGCCACCTGGTCGAGGAAGTGCTCCAGACCCAGATTGGTCGAACCGACCCGGCCGGTGATGCCGAACCGGGTGGCGAAACGGGTCAGGAAGTCCAAGCGGTCCACCGCCGCCGGGTAGCGCAGCACACTGCCGCGCAGCTCGGCCGGCGCCAGGGCGTCCCGGCCCGCCAACGGGTGGTCGACGCTCAGCAGGGCGTCCACCGGCTCCAGCCGGACCAGCCGGTGCGTCAACCCGGCGTCGGCACCGTCCTGGAGGGCGTGCACCCGGCCGAACCCCGCGTCCGACTCCCCGCGCAGCAACGCCGCCGCGACCGACGGCAGGTCCCGGCCCGGCACCGGCTCCACCTCCAGCCCCGGGGCGGCGTCCACCGTCTGGGCGAGGGTGCGCATCGGGGCGTACAGGTGGCCCCAGACGTCGATCCGCAGTGGCCGTCCGGCGGCCCCGCGTACGGCTGATACCGCTTGCTCGCCCTGTGTCAGCACCCGGCGGGCGGGCTCCAGGAAGCGGGCACCCGCGCCGGTCAGCCCCACGCCTCGGGCGTCGCGTTCCAGCAGTCTTGCGCCGAGGGCGGCTTCCAGGCGGGCGATGCGCTTGGACAGGCCTTGTTGGCTGATGCCCAGGCGGGAGGCTGCGCGGCCGAAATGGGATTCCTCGGCGGTGGTGACGAAGGCTCGTACCTGTCCTAGATCCAGATCCACGGGGGGCACCTTAGCGGGGGGTGTGTTCGTGGGGGGGGCTCTCGGGAGGGTGGGTGGGTGCCGGGGGCGGCTCCGGGGGTGGCCGCTCCGGGGGCTGGATGATTTTCCGACTGCCGACCCTCATAGCGGGGGGCTGGGCGCCGTTGGCAGTCTGAAAATCACCCGTCACGCCCCTCTCCGCAGCCACCCCCTGCGCCGCCCCCTCCCGCAGCGCGTCCTTCTCGCCTGGTGAGGAGGGGGAGGTGGGTGGGTGGGTGCGGGTGGGGTGGCTGGGGGTGGGTGCGGGTGGGGGGTGGGGGAGTTGCGGGCGCGCGGGCTTTCGCCCGGCGCGCCCGCTGGGGTGGGGGTGGGGTGACAGCTGGTGGTTGTCGTTGCTCCGGGTCGGTTGTTGGACCGGGCGTTGTCGGGCGGGGTGAGGTGGGGGCATGGCGAGTGGAGGGAGTGCGGGGATGAAGGCGCTGGTGGCGACGGGGGACGCGGCGGAGCCGGTGCGGTTCGCGGAGGTGGAGCAGCCGCAGCCGGGGCCGGGGGAGGTGCTGGTGAAGGTGGAGGCGTTCTCGGTGAACCGGGGGGAGACCTTCCAGTTGGAGGCGCCCAGGGCCGGGTGGCGGCCGGGGAAGGACGTCGCCGGGCTGGTCGTGCAGGCCGCCGCCGACGGGTCGGGGCCCGCGGTGTGTCGGCGGGTGGTGGCTCATCCGCCGGCGGCCGGGTGGGCCGAGTACGTGTGTGTGCCGGCCACGTCGCTGGCCGAGTTGCCGGACAGCCTGGATGCCGTACGGGCCGCGGCGTTGCCGTTGGCGGGGCTCACCGCGTTGCGGTTGCTGCGCACGGTGGGGGCGGTGGCCGGGCGGCGGGTGCTGCTGACCGGGGCGTCCGGCGGGGTCGGGCACTACTTCACCGAGTTGGCCGCGGCGGCCGGGGCCGAGCTGACGGTGGTCACCGCCTCGGCGGAGCGCGGCCGTCGGCTGGCCGAGCTGGGGGCGGCCGAGGTGGTGCACGACCTCGGGGCGGCGCGCGGCCCGTACGACCTGGTGCTGGAGTCCACCGGCGGTGCCGGTCTGCCGCTGGCGCTGGCCCGGCTGGCCCGCCGCGGCACCCTGGTCTGGTTCGGCCAGGCCTCCCGGACGCCCGCCACCCTGGACTTCTTCGACTTCTTCAAGGGCCCCGAGTCGGCCACCCTGCGGCACTTCCACTACGCGGACTCCGATGTCCCGGACGGCGAGGACCTGGCCACCCTGGTGCGCCTGGCGGCGGCCGGCCGGCTGACCCCGGAGATCGGCCGGGTCGCGCCCTGGGCGCAGACCGCGACCGCCCTCACCGACCTGCGCGAGCGCCGGATCCGCGGCAAGGCCGTGCTGACCGTCGCCTGATTACGCCTCCGGAAAGGAACTCCTGTCGTGTCCTTCTTCGACACCCCCGGTCTGCTGCCCGAGTTCGTCGCGCTGGTCCGCCCGCGCGCCCACGGCGCCGGCCTCGACCTCTACGAGTACGACCGGGTGACCGCCGGGCTGACCTCCCTGCTGGACTGGCCCGCCGCCTTCGACGCCGCCGGCCGGCGCCACCTCGCCGAGGCAGGGCGCGCGGCCGCCGAGGAGATCGGAAGAGAGGCGGGTAGGGGGGGGGGGGGGGGGGGGGGGGGGGGGGGGAGGGGTGGG
>NZ_MECK01000619.1 GCF_014596465.1 Streptomyces sp. CBMA123
CTTCACCAGCACCGGCAGGTCGGCCTCGGCCGGCTCGGCGAGCGCCGCCAGCACGGGCACCCCGGCCGCGGCCATCAGCCGCTTGGCCGCCGTCTTGGAGCCCATCGCGGCGATCGCGGCCGGCGGCGGGCCGACCCACACCAGGCCCGCGTCCAGCACGGCGCGGGCGAACTCGGCGCTCTCGGACAGGAATCCGTACCCCGGGTGGACGGCGTCCGCGCCGGCCTGGAGAGCCGCCCGGATGATCAGCTCGCCGCGCAGATAGGTGTCGGCGGGCGCGGCGCCGGGCAGTCGGACGGCCGCGTCGGCCTCCCGTACGTGCGGGGCGTCGGCGTCCGGGTCGGAGTGGACGGCGGTGGTCGCGATGCCCAGCTCCCGGCAGGTGCGGAACACCCGGCGGGCGATCTCGCCGCGGTTGGCGACCAGCAGGTTGCCGATCGATTTCCTGGAAGTCATCTGCCCTCTCACAGTCGGAAGACGCCGTAGCCACGCGCGCCCTCGACCGGCGCGTTGTGGATCGCGGACAGGCACAGGCCGAGCACCGTACGGGTGTCACGCGGGTCGATCACGCCGTCGTCGTACAGCCGGCCGGACAGGAAGACCGGCAGCGACTCCGCCTCGATCTGCTGCTCGACCATCGCCCGGATCGCCGCGTCGGCGTCCTCGTCGTACGGCTGCCCCTTCGCCGCGGCGGACTGACGGGCCACGATCGACAGCACCCCGGCGAGCTGCTGCGGGCCCATCACCGCGGACTTGGCGCTCGGCCAGGAGAACAGGAAGCGCGGCTCGTAGGCCCGTCCGCACATGCCGTAGTGGCCGGCCCCGTAGGAGGCGCCCAGCAGGACGGACAGGTGCGGCACCCTGGAGTTGGCGACGGCGTTGATCATCATCGCGCCGTGCTTGATGATGCCGCCCTGCTCGTAGTCCCGGCCCACCATGTAGCCGGTGGTGTTGTGCAGGAACAGCAGCGGGGTGTTCCGCTGGTTGGCCAACTGGATGAACTGGGCGGCCTTCTGGGACTCCGCGCTGAACAGCACGCCCTGGGCGTTGGCCAGGACGCCGACCGGGTACCCGTGCAGCCGGGCCCAGCCGGTGGCCAGGCTGCTGCCGTAGAGCGGCTTGAACTCGTCGAAGTCGGAGCCGTCGACGATCCGGGCGATCACCTCGCGCGGGTCGAAGGGCACCTTGAGGTCGCCGGGGACGATGCCCAGCAGCTCCTCCTCGTCGTACCTGGGCGGCTCGGCGCGCCGGTCCGGCCCGGGGCCCGGCTTGCGGTGGTCCAGCCGGGCGACGATCCGGCGGGCGGTCCGCAGGGCGTCCGCCTCGTCCACCGCGAAGTGGTCGGCCAGCCCGGAGGTGCGGGCGTGCATCTCGGCGCCGCCCAGCGACTCGTCGTCGGCCTCCTCGCCGGTGGCCATCTTCACCAGCGGCGGGCCGCCGAGGAACACCTTGGCGCGCTCCTTGACCAGCACGGTGTGGTCCGACATGCCCGGCACGTAGGCGCCGCCGGCCGTCGAGTTGCCGAACACCACGGCCACGGTGGGGATCCCGGCCGCGGACAGCCGGGTGAGGTCGCGGAACAGGGCCCCGCCGGGGATGAAGATCTCCTTCTGGCTGGGCAGGTCCGCGCCGCCGGACTCCACCAGGTTGACCACCGGGAGCCGGTTGTTCAGCGCGATCTCGTTGGCCCGCAGGGCCTTTCGCAGCGTCCACGGGTTGCTGGCGCCGCCGCGCACCGTCGGGTCGTTGGCCGTGATCACGCACTCCACGCCCTCGATCACCCCGATCCCGGTCACCAGCGCGGCGCCCACCGGGTAGTCACTGCCCCAGGCGGCCAGCGGGGACAGCTCCAGGAACGGCGAGTCCTGGTCGACCAGCAGCTCGATCCGCTCCCGGGCCAGCAGCTTGCCCCGCTTGCGGTGGCGCTCCACGTACGTGGGGCCGCCGCCGGCCAGCGCCTTGGCGTGCTCGGCGTCCAGCGCGGCCAGCTTGGCGGTCATCGCGGCACGGTGCTCGGCGTACTCGGCCCCGGCCGGGTCGACGCGGGTGGGCAGCACGGTCACAGCAGGACCTCCGGAATGTCGAGGTGGCGCGAGCGCAGCCACTCGCCCAGGGCCTTGGCCTGCGGGTCGAAGCGGTGCTGGGCGGCGACGCCCTCGCCGAGCAGGCCGGTGAGGGTGAAGTTGACCGCTCTGAGGTGCGGCAGCAGGTGCCGGGTGACGGGCAACTCGGCGGTCTCGGGCAGCAGTTCGCGCAGCTTCGGGACGGTGAGGGTGTGCGCCAGCCAGCGCCAGCCGTCCTCGCTGCGGGCCCAGACGCCCAGGTTGGCGTCGCCGCCCTTGTCGCCGCTGCGGGCGCCGAGCAGCAGGCCGAGCGGGGCGCGGCGGGTCGGGCCGGGCGGCAGCGGGTCGGGCAACTCGGCTTGGGTGTCGGCCGGTTGGATGTCGGCCGGGTGGGTGTCGACCGGCTGGGAGGTCACCGGGGCGGGCGGGACGGCGATCCGGCGGCCGTCCGGCAGCACGGCGGTGTGCTCGACCAGCTTGGCGTCCACCCGGGCGGCGGTGAACACCCCGTACGGCGCACCCGGGCCGGGCGGGGCGGTGAGGTGGAAGCCCGGGTACCCGGCGAGGCCCAACTCCACCGCGGCCTTGCCCAGTTCGCGCCCGACCCGGGCCGGGTCCCGGTCCCGGGCGGTCAGCCGGAGCAGGGCCGAGGCGGCCTCCTCGGTGTCGGCGTCCGGGTGGTCGGTGCGGGCCAGGGTCCAGCGCAGCTCGGCGGGGCGGGCCTCGGGCGGCAGGGCGGCGGCGAACTGGCGTTGCACCAGGGCGGACTTGGCCTCGATGTCCAGTCCGGTGAGGACGAAGACCACCTCGTTGCGGTGGCCGCCGAGACGGTTCAGCCCGACCTTGAGGGTGGGTGGCGGGGCCTCGCCGCGCACGCCGTCGATCCGCACCCGGTCCGGGGCCTCCTCGGTGAGCCGGACGGTGTCCAGCCGGGCGGTCACATCGGGGCCGAGGTAGTGCGGCCCGCCCGTCTCGTACAGGAGTTGGGCGGTGACGGTGCCGACGGTGACGGCCCCGCCGGTGCCGGGGTGCTTGGTGATCACGCTGGAGCCGTCCGGGTGCAGCTCGGCCAGCGGGAAGCCCGGGTGGTCCACGTCGTGCTCGCGGAAGAAGGCGTAGTTGCCGCCGGTGGCCTGCGCCCCGCACTCCAGGACGTGCCCGGCCACCACCGCCCCGGCGAGGGCGTCCAGATCCTCGGGTGTCCAGCCGAAGTGGGCGATCGCCGGCCCGGCCACCAGCGCCGCGTCCGTGACCCGGCCGGTGACCACCACGTCCGCGCCCCCGGCCAGGCAGGCGGCGATGCCGAAGCCGCCGAGATACGCGTTGGCGGCCAACAGGCCCTCGGGCAGCCCGAGTTCGGCCCGGCGCGGCAGCAGGTCGTCACCCTCGACATGGGCGACGGCCGTCGGCACGCCCAGGTGTCGCGCCAACTCCCGCAGCTGCTCGGCGAGTCGGGCCGGATTGAGGCCACCGGCGTTCACCACGATCCGCACGCCCCGGTCCCGGGCCAGCCCGAGGCACTCCTCCATCTGCCGCAGGAACGTCCGGGCGTATCCGAGCGACGGGTCCTTCAACCGGTCCCGGGCCAGGATCAGCATGGTCAGCTCGGCGAGGTAGTCCCCGGTGAGCACGTCCAGCGGCCCGCCCGTGAGCATCTCCCGCACCGCCGCGAAGCGGTCCCCGTAGAACCCCGAGGCATTGCCGATCCGCAGTACCGAGCTCGCGCGCGCCAATGCGCCTCCCCTGCCGGTGGGTTGGCGGCACTCCGCACGAGTGCCACCGGGCAGCAGCGTGGCACCGGCCGGAGAAAAAATCAATCATGCCTGCTTGTTTTCCCCCTCCCGGGGCGCGGCCGCCATCACCGGGCGGGCGGACGCTGCCGGCCTGGGGGCCGGGCGGATACCCGGTGCGTTCACGGCCGGTTCGTGGATAGCCTCAGCGGTATGACCTGGCTTCCCGCTGACTTCGTCCACCCCGTCCATGTGCCGCTGCTCGGCGGGGCGTACCACCTGCGGCCGATCCGGGAGGCGGACGCACCGATGGACTATCCGGCCGTGATGGGGTCGCGGGAGCGGCTGTTCGGGATCTTCGGACCGGCCTGGGGGTGGCCGGCCGAGACGATCACGGCCGAGGCGAACCGGGTCGACCTGGCGCGGCACGAACGGGAGATCGCCGCGCACCAGTCGTTCAACTACGTGCTGCTGGACGACGCGGAGACGGCGGTGCGCGGGTGCGTGTACATCGACCCGCCGGAGCGGGCCGGGGCGGACGGCGAGATCGCCTGGTGGGTGGTGGACGAGCTGGCCGGCGGCGAGGTGGAGCGGGCCCTGGACGCGCTGGTGCCGCGATGGATCGCCACCGACTGGCCGTTCCGGCAGCCGCGGCTCCTGGGGCGCGACCTCACCTGGGAGGAGTGGCTGGCGCTGCCGGAGGCCCCGAATGCCTGAGCGCGCGCGGAGTTTCGGACCGGTCGCCGAGGCCTACGAGCGCTACCGGCCCGGGTATCCCGCCGAACTCTTCGACCTGGTCGCGCAGTACGCCGGCCGGCCGGTGCGCACGGCCCTGGAGATCGGCGCCGGGACGGGCAAGGCGACCCGGCTGTTCGCCGGGCGCGGCGTGGCCGTCACCGCGACCGAGCCGGACGGCGCCATGCTCGCCGAACTGCGCCGGCACACCCCGGCGAACGTCCGGACGGTGCGGGCGGCCTTCGAGGAGCTGCCCCCGGGCGAACCGTACGACCTGGTGTACGCGGCGGCCTCACTGCACTGGACCCGCCCGCGGGGGCGGTGGGCGCGAATGGCCCGACTGCTGGCGCCCGGTGGGGTGTTCGCCTGCTTCGGCGGGCCGGTGGAGCCGGCCGACCCGGCGGTGGCGGAGGCCGTCCGCACGGCCCGGGCGCCGTTCCTGGAGAGAGACGACGTGCCCTCCCCGGACGGCACGCCGCCGGAGCAGGCGATGCAGTGGCCGGGCACCGAGCTGCGGCGCTCCGAGTGGTTCACCGACATCCGACAGGCCGTGCTGGCCCGGCAGTTGACGAGGACCGCGGAGGAGTACGTCGGCCATCTGTCCACCGTCTCGGCCTATCTCCTCCTGCCGCAGGACACCCGGGCGGAGGTGTTCCGCCGGATCCTGGCCGCGCTGCCGGAGCGCGTCCGACTGGACGCGGACATCACCGCGCACCTCGCGCGGCGCCGCTGATTCGTGGCTTCCGCCAGTACGACGGCGCGTCAGGCTGCGCAAGACTCCCAGCACAGCACACGGTGGCGCACACGGGAGGACGACGCGATGAGCGTGCAGCAGTACGACCTGATCGGCGAGGCGTTCGAGGGCTTCAAGGCACTGCCCCTGACCCGCTACGGCGAGGTGCCGAGCGTGCTCGGCCTGGTCGGGGACGTGCGCGGCAAGGCGGTCCTGGACCTGGCCTGCGGCACCGGCTTCTACAGTCGGGAGCTGCGCCGGCGCGGCGCGGCGGACGTGCTCGGGGTCGACATCTCCACCGAAATGATCGCCGCCGCCCGGTCGTTCGAGGAACGCGAGCCGCTCGGGGTCCGCTACGAGGTCGGCGACGTGGCCGAACTACGGCCGCTGGAACGGCAGTTCGACGTGGCGCTGGCGGTGCAGTGCCTCAACTACGCAGAGGACCGTGCCGCGCTGGACCGGATGTGCCGCACCATCCACCGCAGCCTGGTGCCGGGCGCGGGCTTCTACGTCTTCGCCCAGAAGCCGGACTACGCCTTCGACTGTCCCTCCCTGGAGCGGTACGGGTTCCGCTGCGAGCCGACCGGTGAGCAGGCCGAGACCGGCCCGCGGGTGCGGGTGACCGCGCTCCTCGACCCCCAGCCGATCAGCATCCTCGGTACGGTCCCGCGCCGCGAGATCTACGAGGAGTCGCTGCGGGCGGCCGGGTTCACCGAGCTGGAGTGGGTGCCGCTGCGGATCTCCGAGGCGGGCCTGCGCGAGTTCGGCGCGGAGTTCTGGGCGGATGTGCTCGCCCACCCGCCGCTGGAGCTGCTGCGCTGCCGCGCCTGAGCTGCTGAGCGTCCGAGCTGCTGAGCTGCTGAGCGTCCGAGCTGCTGGAGCGGCTGAGCCACCCAAGCGGCCGGGCGCCTGCGTACCTGAGCGGACCCGACGGCCCGGCCCCCGGACACTGGTCCGACCGGGGGTCGGGCCGTCGGGCTGCCCGGGGAAGCCGTGCCGTCCGGAGAAACCGGACACCCCCGGAGCAGACCGATCAGGATTCGAGAAGCGCCCGCCCGGGGGCCGCGCCTAGCGTTGCCGTCATGAACGACATCAGCATTCACTGGACCTTCCTCCCCCACACCGACCCGGAGGCCTCGCTCGCCTTCTACCGCGACCTGCTGGGCTTCGAGGTCCGCCAGGACGTCGGCGGCGGCCCGATGCGGTGGATCACCGTCGGGCCCGCCGGCCAGCCGAGCGTGTCGCTGGTGCTGGAGCCGCCGTTCGCGGACCCGGGCATCACCGAGGACGAGCGGCGTACCATCACCGAGATGATGGCCAAGGGAACGTACGCCCGGGTGGTGCTCGCCACCGCCGACCTGGACGGGGTGTTCGACCGGCTGAAGTCCGGCGGCGCCGAGCTCGTCCAGGAGCCGACCCTCCAGCCGTACGGCGTCCGCGACTGCGCCTTCCGCGACCCGGCGGGCAACATGGTCCGCTTCAACGAAGTGCGCTGACCCCTCCCGGGCCCGCCCCGGCCACCCCCGGCCGGGGCGGGCCCGATCCACCTGTCCGTAGGATCCGCCCGACCACCAGGAGCGAAGAGAACGATGGCCGAGCCGCACGTCGCCGACAGCCACGACCTGATCCGCGTGCACGGGGCACGCGAGAACAACCTCAAGGACGTCAGCGTCGACATCCCCAAGCGCCGGCTGACGGTGTTCACCGGGGTGTCCGGCTCCGGCAAGAGCTCGCTGGTCTTCGACACCGTCGCCGCCGAGTCGCAGCGGCTGATCAACGAGACCTACAGCGCCTTCGTCCAGGGCTTCATGCCCACCCTGGCCCGCCCCGAGGTGGACGTTCTGGAGGGCCTGACCACCGCGATCATCGTCGACCAGCAGCGGATGGGCGCCGACCCGCGCTCCACCGTCGGCACCGCGACCGACGCCAACGCGATGCTGCGCATCCTGTTCAGCCGGCTCGGCACCCCGCACATCGGCTCCCCCAAGGCCTTCTCCTTCAACGTCCCCTCGATCAGCGGCGCCGGCGCGGTGACGGTGGAACGCGGCGGCAAGACGGTCAAGGAGCGGCGCAGCTTCAGCATCACCGGCGGCATGTGCCCGCGCTGCGAGGGCCGGGGCAGCGTCTCCGACATCGACCTCACCCAGCTGTACGACGACGGCAAGTCGATCGCCGAGGGCGCCATCACCATCCCCGGCTGGAAGGTGGACAGCTGGTGGACGGTCGGCGTGTACGCCAACTCGGGCTTCCTCGACCCGGACAAGCCGATCCGCGAGTACACGAAGAAGGAACTCCAGGACTTCCTGTACCGGGAGCCCACCAAGGTCAAGGTCAACGGGGTCAACCTCACCTACGAGGGCCTGATCCCCAAGATCCAGAAGTCCATGCTGTCCAAGGACAAGGAGGCGCTGCAGCCGCACATCCGGGCCTTCGTGGAGCGCGCCGTCACCTTCACCGCCTGCCCGGACTGCGAGGGCACCCGGCTGAGCGCGGCCGCCCGCTCCTCCACGATCGCCGGCATCAGCATCGCCGACGCCTGCGCGATGCAGATCAGCGACCTGGCGGACTGGGTCCGCGCCCTGGACGAGCCCTCGGTGGCGCCGCTGCTCTCCGCGCTGCGGCAGGCGCTGGACGCCTTCGTGGAGATCGGCCTCGGCTACCTCTCCCTCGACCGCCCCTCCGGCACCCTGTCCGGCGGCGAGGCGCAGCGCGTCAAGATGATCCGCCACCTGGGCTCCTCGCTCACCGACACCACGTACGTCTTCGACGAGCCCACCACCGGGCTGCACCCGCACGACATCAGCCGGATGAACGACCTGCTGCTGCGGCTGCGGGACAAGGGCAACACGGTGCTGGTGGTGGAGCACAAGCCGCAGACCATCGCGATCGCCGACCACGTGGTGGACCTCGGCCCCGGGGCGGGCGCGGCGGGCGGCTCGGTGTGCTTCGAGGGCAGCGTGGCCGGGCTGCGCGGGAGCGGCACCGTCACCGGCCGCCACCTGGCGGACCGGACGGCGCTGCGGGAGGAGGTGCGCAAGTCCACCGGGACGCTGGCGATCCGCGGCGCGAACCGCCACAACCTGCGGGACGTGGACGTGGACGTCCCGCTCGGGGTGCTGACCGTGGTGACCGGGGTCGCGGGCTCCGGGAAGAGCTCGCTGATCCACGGCTCGATCCCTTCGGCGGACGGCGTGGTCTCGGTCGACCAGGGCGCCATCAAGGGCTCCCGGCGCAGCAACCCGGCCACCTACACCGGGCTGCTCGAACCGATCCGCAAGGCCTTCGCCAAGGCGAACGCCGTCAAGCCGGCCCTGTTCAGCGCCAACTCGGAGGGCGCCTGCCCGACCTGTAACGGCGCGGGCGTGGTCTACACCGACCTGGCGATGATGGCCGGGGTGGCCAGCACCTGCGAGGACTGCGAGGGCAAGCGCTTCCAGGCCTCGGTGCTGGAGTACCGGCTGGGCGGCCGGGACATCAGCGAGGTGCTGGCGATGTCGGTGACCGAGGCCGAGGAGTTCTTCGGCGACGGGGAGGCGAAGCTGCCGGCCGCGCACCGGATCCTGGAGCGGCTCGCCGACGTCGGCCTCGGGTACGTCAGCCTGGGCCAGCCGCTGACCACGCTGTCCGGCGGTGAGCGCCAGCGGCTGAAGCTGGCCACCCACATGGCGGACAAGGGCGGGGTCTACGTCCTGGACGAGCCGACCACCGGTCTGCACCTGGCGGACGTGGAGCAGCTGCTCGGCCTGCTGGACCGGCTGGTGGACTCCGGCAAGTCGGTGATCGTGATCGAGCACCACCTGGCCGTCATGGCGCACGCGGACTGGATCATCGACCTCGGCCCGGGTGCCGGGCACGACGGCGGCCGGGTGGTGTTCGAGGGCACCCCGGCCGAGCTGGTCGCGGCCCGCTCCACGCTGACCGGCGAGCACCTGGCGGAGTACGTGGGCGCCTGACGGGCCTCAGCCGAGCGGAAGGACCATCTCCAGGATCCGGGCGCTCTCGTCCAGCACGTACGGCGTCTCGCCGCCGGTGTACGTGAAGCCGCGCCGCCGGTAGAAGGCGGCGGCGCGGTCGTTCGCCTCGTGGACGCCGAGCAGCATCCACTCGGCGCCGCCCTCCCGGGCCCAGGCGATGACCGCGTCCAGCAGGGCGTCGGCGACGCCGCGCTCACGGCCGCGGTGCGCCGGGTCGACCCAGACGCCGATCAGGTCGACGGTCGCGGTCTTGCGGCTGGGGATCGAGAGCATGGTGGCGACCCACCGGCCGTCGGCCGGATCCACCGCGACCAGGCCGATCCGGCCGGGCTCGTTCAGCCAGTCCGTCCGGGCCCGCCAGTTGCCCTCGCCCTGGAGCAGCGCGTACGCGTGGGTCTCGCCGAACGCCAGCGGAGTGTCCAGGAGTTGGGCCAGCCGGATGGTGCGCAGCCGCTCCCAGTCCTCGCGTCCGATCCGTTCGATCCGGTACTCCGGGCCGGCCGCGCCGCCCCCTCCGGCCTCGGTCCTCGTACCGTCCACGCCGTCCCCCATCAGGTGCAATGGCTCCGCCGCCGGTGGTCACCGGCGGCGGAGGCAGGATAACCGGGCCGGGGATCAGGGCTTGATCCGGACCGCCTGCGGGTCGTGGCCGCCGGCCTGCCGGGCGGACTCGGCGCTGATGTGCGCCACGTCGTCCGTGGCGTAGCCGACTCCCCGGCCCACTCCCCTGCTCACTCCCCGGCCCACTCCCCTGCTCACTCCCCGATCCGCTCCACGATCAGCTCGCACAGCTCGTGGGTGCGCAGCGCGTCGTGGGCGTCCAGGGTCCGCCCGGCCCGGACGGCGTCCAGGAAGGCCAGCACGCACTGCTCGATGCCGCGCTGACGGGCCACCGGCACCCAGTCGCCGCGGCGCCGGACGGTGGGCTGGCCGCGGTGGTCGATCACCTCGGCCAGGTTGCGCACCTCACGCTTGGAGTCGCCGCCGGAGACCTCCAGGACCTCCTCGGTCGAGCCGGAGACCCGGTTCATGATGCCCAGCGCGGTGAACCCCTCGCCGCCGAGGGTGAGCACCACGTGCTCCACCAGGCCCTCACGGTCCTTGCGGGCCCGGACGTCCACGTGCTCGATCTCGCCGGGCGCCAGGAACCGCAGGGTGTCCACCACGTGCACGAAGTCGTCGAAGACCAGCGTCCGCGCGGCCTCGGCGAGTCCCTCGCGGTTCTTCTGCAGCACGATCAGGTCGCGCGGGCGCTCCAGGGCCTGGGCGTAGCCGGGCGCGTGGCGCCGGTTGAAGCCGACCATCAGCGAGCGGCCGGTCCGGTCGGCGAGGTCGACCAGCTTCCGGGCGCCGTCCACGGTGTAGTCGAGCGGCTTGTCCACGTACACGTCCACCCCGGCGTCGAGCAGCCGCTCGACGATCGGCACGTGCTGGTCGGTGGCCGCGTGCACGAAGGCGGCCCGGATGCCGCTGTCGACCAGCGCGTCCAGGTCGGTGAACCGCCGCTCGGCGTCGATCCGGTGGGCCTCCCCCAGCCGGTCCAGCTTGGCCCGGTCCCGGGTCATCAGCCGCAGGTCCAGGCCGGGCAGGGCGGTCAGCACCGGCAGGTACGCCTTCTGCGCGATGTCGCCGAGTCCGATCACCCCGACCGGCAGCGGGCCGGCGGGGACAGCGGTCGAGGTCATGGGTGCTCCCTGGGGTGCGGCCGATCTTCGTCCCGGCCACCCTACGCGGTCCGTTCCGACCGTTCCGGGCCCGCCGACCGACGGTGCTCAACGGCCGCCCGGCGCACGGATGGTAGAGGAAACCCGACCACCGGTCCTCGACCTGGCTGTCGTGACGTCACCGGCCGCCGGCGGCTGCAATGGCGGGGCGCTGCCTTCCCGCAGCCCGGCGGCGACCGCCGCGACCCCCTCCCGGATGCGAGGCCACAACCCCCATGGGAACCACCCTGATCGTCACCAACGACTTCCCGCCCCGGCAGGGCGGCATCGAGACCTTCGTGCACGCCATGGCGGTGCGCGTCCCGGACGACGACGTGGTCGTCTACACCTCCAGCGAGCCGGGTGACGCCGCGTACGACGCCACCCTGCCCTTCCCGGTGGTCCGGGACCGGAGCCGCACCCTGCTGCCGACCGCCCGGGTGACCCGCCGGACGCTGGAGATCGCCCGCGCCCACGGCTGCGACCGGGTCTGGTTCGGCGCCGCCGCGCCGCTGGCCGCGATGGCGCCCGCGCTGCGGCGGGGCGGCATCGAGCGGACCGTCGCCACCACCCACGGCCACGAGATCTGGTGGGCCCGCGCCCCGCTCGCCCGCCGGCTGCTGCGCCGGATCGGTGACCACGTCGACGTGGTCACCTACCTCGGCGAGTACACCCGGCGCCGGATCGCCCCGGCGCTGGGGCCGCGGGCCCGGCTGGTGCGGCTCGTCCCCGGTGTGGACGCCGAGGCCTTCCGGCCCTCGCCGGAGCACCGCCGGATGATCCGCGAGCAGTACGGGCTCGGCGACGCCAAGGTGATCATGTGCGTGTCCCGGCTGGTGCCGCGCAAGGGCCAGGACGCCCTGATCCGGGCGCTGCCGCTGATCCGCCGAAGCGTCCCGGACGCCGTCCTGGTGATCGTCGGACACGGCCCGGACGAGTCGCGGCTGCGCCGGTTGGCGAGCCAACTCGCCCCGGGCGCAGTGGTGTTCGCGGGCGGCCAGGACCACGCCTCGACGGTCTGGTACTACGCCGCGGCGGACGTCTTCGCCATGCCGTGCCGGACCAGGAAGGCCGGACTGGAGGCGGAGGGGCTGGGCATCGTCTTCCTGGAGGCCGCCGCGAGCGGGCTTCCCGTCGTGGCCGGCGACTCCGGCGGCGCCCCGGACACCGTGCTGGACGGCCGGACCGGCAGCGTGGTGGACGGCCGGTCCGTGCCGGCCGTCGCGGACGCCGTCGCGGCGGCCCTGCTGGACGCCGACCGGGCCCGGGAGTTCGGGCGGCGCGGCCGGGCGTGGGTGTCCGAGCAGTGGTCCTGGGACGCCTCGGCGGAGCAGCTCACCCGGCTGCTCACCCCCGGGGTGGAGCTGCGCTCCGTCACCGTCCCCCCGGCGGGGTGAGCGGCCGGCCGCGCAGGTGGGCCAGCACGGCCAGCACGCGCCGGTTGCCCTCCGCCGGATCGAGGTCCAGCTTCATGAAGATGTTGCCCGAGTGCTTGACCACCGAGGCCTCGGTGACGGTCAGCCGCCTGGCGATCGACTGGTTGTTGAGCCCCTCCGCCATCAGGGCCAGCACCTCCCGCTCGCGCGGGGTGAGGCGCTTCAACGGCTCGTCGGCGGTGCGCTGCCGGAGCAGCACCCGCACCACCTCCGGGTCCAGGACGGTCTGCCCGTCCGCCACCCGTTCCAGCGCGTCGAGGAAGTCGGCGACCTCGCCGACCCGGTCCTTGAGCAGGTAGCCGAGGCCGCCGTCGGCGGCCGCGTCCTCGCCGAACAGCTGGGTCGCGTACGCCGTCGCCACGTACTGGGAGAGCACCAGGACGGGCAAGCCCCGGTGCCGGGAGCGCAGTTCGACGGCGGCCCGGAGCCCCTCGTCCCGGAAGTCCGGCGGCATCCGCACATCGGTGATGACGACGTCGGGCCGTTCGGCGTCGACCGCCCGCGCCAGCTCCCCGGCCTCGCCGACCGCGGCGACCACCCGGTGCCCGACCCGCCCCAGCAGTTCGACCAGGCCGGCCCGCAGCAGGACGGCGTCCTCGGCGAGCACTACCCGGAGCACGGGACCTCCAGGCGCAGTCGGGTCGGTCCGCCGAGCGGGCTGGTCACGATCAGTCGTCCTCTCAGGATGGCCACCCGGTCGGCCAGCCCCTGGAGGCCGGCGCCGGTGGCGGGATCGGCCCCGCCACGGCCGTCGTCGGTGACGAGCAGCACCAGCTTCCCGCCCTGGATCCGGGCCGCGACGGCGATCTCCGCCGCGCCGCTGTGCTTGGCGGCGTTGGTCAGCGCCTCGGTGACGGTGAAGTAGGCGGCCGTCTCGACCGGGCCGGGCAACCGGTCCGGCAGGTCGATGTCGACGGACACCGGGATCGGGTGGCGC
Organism: Streptomyces sp. CBMA123; assembly: GCF_014596465.1. Taxonomy (GTDB): domain Bacteria; phylum Actinomycetota; class Actinomycetes; order Streptomycetales; family Streptomycetaceae; genus Kitasatospora. Next base: position 13,312 of record NZ_MECK01000619.1, read on the forward strand.
AGCGCCAACTCGGCCACCGCCGCGGGCAGCCCGTGGTCGGTGAGCACCTGCGGATGGATCCCCCGCACCAGGGTGCGCAGCTGCTCCAGGGCCCGCTTGGCCTCGCCGCGGGCCCGGGTGACCAGCTCGGCGGCGGCCGGGTGCTGTCCGCGCAGTTCCAGTTCGGCCAGGCCCAGGGTCATGCTCAGGGCCACCAGCTGCTGCTGGGCGCCGTCGTGCAGGTCGCGTTCGATCCGGCGCCGCTCGGCCTCGAAGGCGTCCACCAGGCGGGCCCGGGAGCGGGTGAGTTCGACCACCCGGCGGCCGAGGTCCTCGTCCCGCGCGGCGAGCAGCAGGTGCGCCGTCCACACCTGGACCCCGGCCAGCAGGGCCCCGGTGTAGGCGCAGAGCACCAGTCCGGCCAATCCGACGGCGCTGCCGGGCAGGGCCGCGAGCGGGCGCGAGATCGCCTGGCCGGGTATCAGCGTCACGGTGTCCGGGTTGATCGCCCACACGACCACCGGCGTGGAGAGCAGCATCAGCGAGAACCCGAGCAGCGCCAGGAAGCCGAGGCCGCTCGCGGTGAACAGCAGGGACTGGACCAGCAGGTAGGCCAATTCGCGCCAGGTCGCCCGCTCCCGGAGCCTGGTCCGCAGCCAGGCCCGCGCCCCCGCCCCGGGCAGCGAGCCGTGCGGGTCGGGCAGCGGCACCGGCTCGACCAGCAGCAGCCGCCGTCGCTCCAGCACGCCGAGCGGCACCCCGAGCACGGCCACCCCGGCCAGCACCACCAGCCCGATCCCGACCACGGACAGCCCGACCCCGACCAGCAGCAGCGCGGCCAGCAGCAGCAGCGCGGCGGCGCCCTGGAGGGTGCCGGTCAGCAGGAACGCCCAGGCGCGCAGCGGCCACGACGAGCACAGGAAGCCCAGCGGGCGGCGTCGTACGGCCTCCCAGACGGCGACCGTCATGGCGCTCCCCTCCCCGGACGCGTACGAACCCTCGGGCCCGACCCTATCGGGCCGCAGCGGCCGGCCCCCCGGCGGTCAGCGGCCGCCCGGCTCCGGGGGCAGTGGCAGGGGCCGGGAGCAGGTGGAGCGGCGGACGTAGCCGAGGCCGTCGTACTCCTCGGCCAGCACCGTCGGCGCCAGTTCGAAGCGGTAGGTGAAGCGGGGCACGCCCGCGCCGAAGCTGCGCAGGTAGTGGCGTTCGGCCAGCCAGGCCTGGACGGCGGGCTCGCCCCGGGCGGCGCGCAGGTCGATCAGGTGGTCGTCGCGGTGGGCGGCGGCGAGCTGCCCCTCGACGGACTTCGGTCCCCCGCTGCCGATGCCGTGGCGGCGCGGCGGGCGGGCGCGGGTGGCGCCGGTGCGGGCCCGGAACGCGCCCTTGCCGAGCAGCAGGCCGAGGGCGTAGTAGTCGTCGCCGTAGCGTTCGCGCAGGTGGCGTCCCATGGCGGGGACGCCGGCCGCGTACCGGCCGGTCATCACATGGCTGTTGTGCGCCCAGACGGCCGTCCGCAGTCCGGTGGTGTCGTGGAGTTCGGCGACGGCCTCGGCCATGTGGCGGTCGCGGGCCGCCAGTGAGCCCTCCTCGACGGCGCCGTCGGCGCCCAGTGGCGGCCGGCCGGCCAGGTCGGCGGCCCGGACCAGGTTGCGGGCGTGGGCGATCGCCCGGTCGGTGGCGGCGGCGCCGGCCAGGGCCGCGTGGTCCTCCCGCCGGGCATCCAGTTCGTCGAGCAACTGCCTTGCGCCATGCAGGAGTTCACCGGACCCTGGCAGGCCGCCGGCCGGGGCGCTGTCGCCGATCGCCCGCAGGGTGTCATGGACGGCGGCGGCCCGCTCGGGCGCCACCTGCCGCAGGAAGGCGTGGAGTTCCTCGGCGGAGGAGGCGCTGCGCTGCGGATCGATGCCGACGAAGCGCACCCGCCGGGCCTCGGGCAGCGCGCGGTTGTGCTCGCGCAGCCACTCGACCAGGGCGAGCACCTCGTAGGTCTTCCAGGTCCAGAAGCCGAGCCGGTCGAGGGCAGCCACCGGATCGCCGGTGCCGTACCGGACGTAGGCGTCCACCGCTTCGGCGTCGGCCGCGCTGGCCTCCATCGCCAGCGCCCCGAAGTCGAGTTCGCGGACCAGGAATTCGAGCAGCCGGTGCTTCAGCCGGAAGAACTCGGCCGTCCCGTGGGTGGATTCGCCGAGTCCGACGACCCTGACCTCGCCCAGCACCCGGCGCAGTGGCGCCAGGTCGTCGGCCGGGTGTCCGGCGTCCAGGCTGTCCAGCGGGACGGCGTTCGCGGCCAGCCAGTCCGTCACGTCACCGCTCACGTCCACCCCTTCGCCCCGGCCCGAGCATCCGATCCTACGCGAACGACCGGGCCGGTCCGACCGCCCCCCATGAACTGACGATCAGTCAGCGGGCCGTCCGCTGAACGGCGTCGAGGATCTCCCGCAGGTCCGCCAGCGCCGCCTCGGCCCCTTCGGCGATCGCCACGCCCGCGACGTTGACCACCACCTCGTCGACCCCCGCCCGAGCGTACTCCGCCAGGCCGGCGGCCACCGCCTCGGCGTCGCCGTGGACGAAGGTGCCGGAGTCGACCAGGGCCCGGGCGCCCAGCGAGGGACTGGAGGGGTGCACCCGCAACCCGGCCCGGCGCAGCATGTCGCTGTAGTGCGGCGAGGCCAGGTGGACGTGGGCGGCGTCGTAGGCGAGCCGGTACGGGTTGCGCCCCGGGCGGTCCAGGGCCGCGTGGACGACGGTTACCAGCCGGGGCACCGCCCGCTCCGCCTCACCGGCGCCCCGGGCCAGCGCCGGGCCGAGGGTGTCCCGCAGGTACCCGGGCGGGGTCATCCAGGTGATGGCCGCGTCGGCCTCCCGCCCGGCCACCCGGGCGAGCGCGGGCCGCAGCACGCCGAGGCCCAACTCAACTCCGGGGTGGTCGAGTTCCTCGGGAAGGCCGCCGTGGGAGGCCCCGGCGAGCAGCGCGCGGACGGTGCGCAGGTACCCGGCAGCGGCCTCGCCGGGGCGCGGGTAGGGCGCGCCGCGCAGTTCGGCGACGAAGTCGGCGGCGCCCGGGCCGAGGCCGAGGACGGTCCGGTGGCCGGTCAGCCGGGCCAGTGAGCGGGCCTGGAGGGCGGCGTCGAGTTCGTGCCGCAGGGGCATCAGCGCGACGGCGGTGCCGACCGGCACCCGGTGGCCGAGGCCGGCCAGGTAGGCGAAGGCCTGGTGGGTCTCCAGGCGCAGCGACTGCCCCTGCCACAGCCGGGCCGCCCGGCCGTCCCGGACGAGTTCGGCGTACGGGACGAGCTGGGCCGGGTCGGTGGGCATGACCGGGAGGACGACGGAGGTGGGCATGGGCCGGCTTTCGGTGCGGGGCGGGGTCGGTTGTCAGTGCGGGGCGTCTGTTGTCAGTGCGGGGAGGCGTCGGTTGTCGGTGCGGGGAGGGGTCGGTTGTCAGTGCGGAGCGGCGTCGGTGAGGTAGCCGGACGCCTGGAGACGGAAGAGCCGGGCGTAGAGGCCCTCGGCCCGGAGCAGTTCGTCGTGGGTGCCCTCCTCCGCCAGCCGGCCGTCCGCGACGACGACGATCCGGTCGGCGATCCGGACGGTGGAGAAGCGGTGGGCGATGACCAGGGAGGTGGCCTCGCCGGCGATGTCGCGCAGCCGGCCGAAGATCTCGGCCTCGGCCTCGGCGTCGATCGCGGCGGTCGGCTCGTCGAGGACGACGATCGGGGCCCGGCGCATGAACGCCCGGGACAGCGCGATCTTCTGCCACTGGCCGCCGGAGAGCTGATGACCCTCCTCGAAGTGCCGGCCGAGCATGGTGTCGTAGCCGCCGGGCAGGGCGTCGACGGCGGGGGCGGCGCCGGCCGACTCGGCGGCCTGCCGGACCCGGCCGAGGTCGTCCAGGGACTCGACCCGGCCGAAGCCGATGTTGTGGCGGACGCTCATCTCGTAGCGGATGAAGTCCTGGAAGATCACGCCCATGTTCCGTTGCAGCGCGTCGACGTCGTACTCCTCGATCGGGACGCCGTCGATCAGGATCTGGCCGCCGGTCGGCTCGTACATCCGGGTGAGCAGTTTGACGATGGTGGTCTTGCCGGCGCCGTTCTGGCCGACCAGGGCGACGCAGGCGCCGGCCGGGATGCGGAAGCTGAGCCGGTCCAGGACGGGCCGGTCGGTGCCGGGGTAGCGGAAGCTGACGTCGCGGAACTCGATGCCCTCGCGCAGGGTGGCCGGGAAGGGCCGGTCACCGCCGGCGATCCGGCGCTCCGGGAGGTCGAGGAAGCCGAACAGGTTGCCCAGGAAGAGGGTGTCCTTGTAGAGCGAGGCGGCGCCGAGCAGCAGTCCGTGCGCGGCGACCTGCACGGTGCCGATGGCCTGGAGGTAGCCGGCCAGTTCGCCGACCCGGCTGCCGTCGACGGCGTCCCGGATCGCCCACAGCAGGGCACCGGCGGAGGCGAGCACGCTCAGCAGGCCGAACCCGCCGACCGTGACCGACTGGCGGCGGGCCACGCCGCGGTCGATCCGGAAGAAGCGGCGGACCAGCTCCCGGTAGCGGTCCATCAGGTAGGGCCCGAGCTGGAAGAGCCGGACCTCCTTGAAGGAGTGGTCGGTGGTGGTCAGGTACTGGTAGTAGTACAGCCGTCGGCGGTCGGCGGTGCGGGCGTACTCGATCTCGAAGACCTTGTGGCTGAACGCCATGTGGGCGACCACCGAGGGGATCGGGGACGCCAGGATGACCAGCGCCACCCAGGGGCTCCAGGCGAACAGCACCGCGCTGACGGACAGCAGGGTGACCAGTTCGCGGGCGGCCTCCAGCATCTCGGCGAACAGCTGGTAGACCCGGCCGCCGTTGCTCTCCTGGAAGGCCCGTTGGAGCTTGTCGTACGCGTCGGCGTCCTCGTACTGCTGGAGGTCGAGGGTGATGCCCTTGCGCATCACCTGCTCGCCGATGCTGGTGGTGAGTTCCAGCCGCAGCAGCGAGTCCAGGTACTGGACGGCGACGCCGAGCAGGTGCCCGGCCACGGCGAGGGCGAGCAGTTGGTAACCGGCCCGCAAGGCGTCGTCGCGGGCTCCGGCCTGACCGCCGACGGCGTCCGCGACGCTCTGCACGACCTGCGCGGTGAGCGCGATCTGCAGGCCGGGGACGGCGGCGTTCAGCACGGTGCAGAACGCGTAGCCGGTGACCTTGCCGGGGCTGAGCCGCCAGAACAGCGCGATGACGCGCAGCCAGGTCATCGGCCGTCCTCCGCTCCGGTGCCGCGGTTGCCGTCCTCGGCGGCGACCCGGCCGCGGACGGCGCGCAGGGTGTGCCGCCACAGGCCGTAGGCGCGGTCCTCGCGGGCCAGGTCGATCGGCAGCAGCCGGTTGACCTGCAGATGGGCGAGGCTGGCGAGGATCTGCCGCTCGGTGCCGACCAGCCGGCCGGCCGCGGCGGACCGGCGGACCGCCTCGGCGGCCGCCTGGGCGGCGGGCCGCTGGGCGGCGAAGGCCTCGGCGAGCAACAGCCGGTGCCGGGCGCCCTCCTCGTGCGGGCGGCGCGGCCAGGGCTGCAACAGTTCGCACAGGTAGTCGCGGTCGGCGCGGAACGCCCGGCGGACGGCCTCCTCGTCCGTCCGGCCGCCGGGGGCGAGGTCGGCGCGGACGGGCAGCGGGACGCCCCACTGGGAGTACAGCAGGTCGACGGCGCCGACCAGCAGCGGTTCGGGCCGCAGTCCGGGGCGCCGGGCGAGCAGCGCGGCAGTGGCCTCGCTGTTGGCCTCGAAGAGCCGCTCGACGGCGTCGTAGGGGCCGGCGCCGCCGTAGCGGGCGACCTCGGGCGTGTAGGAGGCCACCGCGAGGTCCCGGGCGAGGCCCTGGGCGACCAGCTCGCGGCCCCAGGCGAGCAGCCGGGCGAGCGTCCGGGGCGCGTCGGCGCTGCGCACCCGCAGTCGCAGGTGCGGGTGGGGGTCGGCGTAGCGGAGGTGGAACCAGCGGTCCAGCAGCCCTTCGGCGCGCAGTTCGGCGACCAGGTCGGGCAGCGGGCCGGTGATGATCTCGTCCTGGCGTTCCGGGCCGGCGTACACCTGGAGGAACGACCACTCGCCGCCGGGCAGGTGTCGCGGCACCGGGGCGGTGGTCCGCCCGCCGGCCGGGTGACGGGCGGCCGAGGCGGCGTCCCGGACGATCAGCGGGACGACGATCTCCTCGTGGTGGCGCCGCCCGTGCCCGTCCGTCAGCCAGAGCCGGTCGTGGGCCGGCAGCAGTTCCTGGAAGGTCAGCGCCGCACCCGGCGTGAGCGCCGCGCGCAGCTCGGGGAGGGTCTGCGGGTGGTCGAGGTCGAGCAGCAGCCGGTTGTCGTCCTCGACCAGGTAGACGTGCCGGGGGACGTTCCAGCGGGCCCGCCAGCCGGCCGGGTCGGCGAGGTCGCGCGCGGTCAGCCGCCACTGGGCGGGGCGGAGCACGACCCGGCCGCGGACCACCCGGGGCAGGAACGGCGCCCGGGCGAGCCGCCCCCAGCCGAAGGCGACCGGCAGCACGTACCCGTCGTAGGAGACCTCCAGCAGGAACCGGGCCACGTCGGGGGCGATCAGCGGGCTGAGCATGTGGTGCTGGGCGACGACCACCTCCCGGCCGAGCCGCCGGGACCACAGGTACAGCCGGCCCTCGGTGGCGCCGAGCAGCAGGTCGTCCAGCGGGACGACCCGGTCCGGCGGCACCGACGGGGTGCTGTTGACCGGGATCTCGTACGGCCGGATCCGCGGCCGGACGGCGACGTTGGCGGCCCGGCCCCAGGTCGGCTGGAAGGCGAGTTCGGCGTGGACGGCGTCGGGGAAGAGCTCCTCCTCGCGCCGGGCGTAGTCGCGCAGCCGCTCGACGGCGCCGTCCCCGAGCAGGTCGAAGAAGCGGCCGAAGGTGCGGCCGCCCTGGGCCATGCCGTCGGAGCGCAGCACGGCCCGCCACTCGCCGCGGTCGATCGCGTCCCGGTCGGCGGCCTCGATGCTCAGGTAGGCGTCGACCACCGGCAGGACGGGCCCGGCGCCGGTGGTGCCGGGCGGGGCCAGCCGGTCCAGCCGGGCGTCGGTCAGCTCGACCTCGAACGAGCGCTCCCACCAGGCCTCCTGGGCGAGGTCCAGGAGGGCGGCGTCGTACCGGGCGGTGTCCGGCGGGGTGCTGGTGGGCGGCAGGTCGAAGGAGCGGCCGGGCTGGGTGTAGAGCGGTGGCGCGTCCAGGCCGGCGTCGGCGCTGAGCACCTCCAGGACGGGCACCCGGGCGCCGGCGCCGTAGCGCTCGACGAACTCCTCGCGGTAGCGGGCCAGGTGCTGGTGGTCGGTGCCGGAGGCGGCAGCCAGTCGCAGCAGCACGTCGACGGCGTCGGCGGCGGCCACGCCGACGGCGCGGTTCAGGGTGGGGGTGCGTAGGTCGAGGGTGGCGTCCAACTGGTAGGTGCGGCCGTGGTGTTCGGGCACCAGCGCGCTCTGGGCGGCGCTCAGGGCGCGCAGGCCCGTCACGTCGTGGGGGGTGCGGGTCAGCTCGACCACGGCGCGCAGGCCCTCGGCGACGTCCTCGGCCCCGGGCAGGCCGGTGACCTTCTTCAACAGGTACTCCTCGGGCCGGGCCTCGGTCTGCGGCGGGCGCAGGTCGCTGCCGAGGAAGCCGAGTTCCCACAGCTGGCGGACCAGACCGGTGACGGCGCTCTCACCGGCCGCCGGGAAGGCGTCGGTCAGCTCCGCGACCAGCCGCCGGTACGGGACTGGCGCCGCCGCGGCCCGCAGCACCAGCCGGACCGGCTCGGTGGCCCGGATCCGGACGGCCCGCTTGTCCTCCCTGCCGTGCACCTCGGTGAACGGCAGCACAACCCGGTCCCCGGCGAGGTGCGCGGTGGAGTTGGCGACCACGTCGAGGTGGGGCAGCAGGGCCTGGTCGCCCTCCAGGCGGTGGATGAGCGCGAACAGCCACTCCAGGTCGCCCCGGACCCGGGTGTCGCCGATCGCCGGGCCGCCCAGCCGGGCGGTGGTGCACTCGCCGAACTCGCCCATCGCGACGCCCGCGAACGCCCCGAACGGGGTGGGCCGGGTGGACATCCGGGTGAGGTAGCGCAGCAGCCGGGAGTGCAGGCGCCGGGCGCGGCGCTCGTCCGTCCGGTCGAGCCGCTCCAGGGCGGCCACCAGGTCCTCGCTGGCCACCAGCAGCGCCCGGCGGACCTCCGGGTCCTCGGCGAGGGCGAGCAGTTCGGCGCGGGTGCGGGCCGGGTCGGCGGTGATCCGGTGGTAGGTGTCGACGGGCAGCGCCGGCGCGCGCAGCAGGAAGAAGTCGGCGGGGACGTAACGGGACACCCGGCTCACCGCCCCAGGAAGACGCGGAACCAGGCGGGCCGCTCCGGCGCGAGGGCGGCCAGCAGGGCGAGGGCGACGCCGGCGGCACCGGACAGCAGCCCCGGGTCGTCCACGGTGTTGCCGGGGACGTCCTCGTCGGCGAACACCACCGGGTGCCGGGGGTCGGCGTACGCCAGCAGCCGCTCCAGCAGGCCGGGCAGCGCCTCCCCGGCGGCGGCACTGTGCGGGGCGAACTCCCGGGCGAGCATGACGAGCCCGGCCAGGCCGTGGCAGAGCGTGGGGGCGCGCAGTTCGGCGGTGGCGGCGCGGCGCAGGGCGGCCTCGAAGGCCTCGACGGCGCTCGCCCGCAGCCCGGCGTCCTCGGTGGAGTCGGCGACGGCGAGCAGGGCGGCGGCGATCCCGGCGGTGCCGTAGCACCAGGCGAGTTGGTCGTGACAGTGGGCGAGCGGCCGCTCGGCGCCGTGCTCGTCGACCGGGACGCCGTTGGCCCACAGCGGGCCCTGGTCGTCGGTCAGCCGGTGGCGCAGCAGCCAGCCGGTGAGCGCGGCGAGGGCCTCGCGCTGGCCGGGCCGGCGGTGGCCGGCCGCCCAGGCGACGGCGAGCGCGACGGCCACCCCGGGCACGCCGTGGGAGACGCCGAGGTTGAGGTAGCCGTGCGGGTACTGCCGGTGGTAGTCGCCGACCGGCGGGTAGACCTCGGGCCGGAGCAGCCAGCCCGGCGTGGTGCCGTCCGGGCGGTCGGGGCCGGAGGGCCGGATCAGCCGGTCGAGCAGCACGGCGACGGCCTCCCGGACCGTGGGGCTCGGGTCGGCCAGGGCGCTGAGGCAGGTCAGCACGCCGGCCGCGCCGTTGACCACGTCGTAGTCGGAGTCGCTGAGCGGGTGCTCGTCCCCGGGCCACTCGGTGGCGATCGCTTGCCCGGCGAGCTGCTCGTACAGCCGCAGCAGGCTGGGCCGGAACCGGGGTTCGTCCTCGGCACAGTCGGCCAGCGCCAGGGTGAGGCCGGCGGTGCCGCCGAACAGGCCGGGGCCGGACAGCGGTTCGACCTGGGTGGCGAGCACCGCCTCGCGGATGTGGCCGTGGGCGTGCTCGAGGTCGCCGAGGCCGGCCCGGGCGGCGTACAGGTGGAGCAGGGCGAGGCCGGCCTGGCCGTGGCTCAGGCTGGGCGGGTACCAGCCCATCGGCACGGCGGCCTGGTCGGCGGCGCGCAGCGCGAGTTCGGTCCACTGGTCGGTCGTCGCCGTCCGGGACACCACGAGGCGCACCGCGTCGCGGACCCGTTCGGCGAGCGGGGCGTCGGGGGTGCGGACGGGCGGTTCGCCGGTTTCCCGGACGGTGTGCATGCGTTCTCCCTCGGAGAGGTGGCGTGGCCTCGGGCCGTGACGGGCCGGCGTGGTGACGGCCCTGGTGTGGTGTGACGGCCCTGGTGTGGTGTGGCAGCCCGGCGCGAGAATGGGCGGACGGGTGCTGCCGTGTCCTGAATCCACGGCAGCACCCGTCACCTCACCGGATGTCAGTCCTGCTGCGGGTTCGAGCAGAAGCCCGAGGTGCACAGGGAGGTGCAGACACAGGTCGAGGTCACCTTGCAGCCGACCCGGGTGCAGATCGTGCGGGTGGCCAGGCTGCTGATCGACGGCGTGGGCAGCTGACCGCCGCCCTGGACCGGCGAGCTGATGCGGGCGTCCAGGTCGAATGCGTTGTCGGACATCGTAAATTCCCTTCGAATCCGCCCACTCCGGTTTCCCGGAGGGGTTCGGGGGCTTCTCCCCCGCGATTCGATGATGTCCCGGCCCGCTTTCCATGGCTATTGTCGCGGGCGACAGTGCCGGGCTTTCCGGGATTCAGGCGGCGGGGGCCCGGGAGGTACGGTCGGGCGCAATGAGGTGGGCATAGGAGGCCAGGCAACCGGAGAGCCGGGATTCGAGTTCGAGTTTCTCCAGGACGGCCGTGAGATGGGCCCGCACGGTGCGTTCGGTGACCTGTAGCCGGGCCGCCATCTGGTGATTGGTCAGACCTTCGGCGAGCATCACGAACACCTCGCGCTCGCGGGGTGTCAGCCGGCCGAGACGGTCCAGTGCGCGGGTCCAGGCGGGTTCGCTTCCGGCGGCCGCCGCGGTCGTCGCGAAGTCATTCACGTCATCTCCCCGTTGTCCATCCGACGGATTCGGTGGGGCGGCTCCGTCCGGGCCGCACAGGACTGAACGTAGGCACTGTTCGGACCGGAAGCAACCATGATCCGTCGGCGGCTACGGAGCGTCAGGACCGCCCCGACCGGGCGATCCGGGCCGTCGGAGGCGGTGTCCGGTGGCACCACGGGATTCCCCGCGCAGCCGGAAGGCCACGCTCCGGCGAAACCCCCGCCATTCGGCGGGGATGGTTTCATTGGCACCATTCTCACCGTCCGTGGAGGCCTTCGGCCGGTGCCCGCCGCGGCGACCGGAAGAACCGGCCCGGGCTATCCGGAATTCGTCCCACCACTTGTCAGGTCCGGGTCCATCCCGCCGGCGTCGGCGCAACCGACACTTGACTCGCCCTAAACCAAACCGGTTAACATCGCTGACATGAGCATTGCGTTGACGGGCTCGCAATCGCCACTGCACGTCCAGATCGAGCGTCGGATCCAGTGGTCGATCGAGCGGGGGGAATACACCGAAGGCGAGTCACTGCCCTCGGCGAGCGACTTGTCGGCGAATTTCCGGGTCAACCGGAACACCGTGCTGCGCGCCCTGCGGAAATTGCGGGCGAAAGGCCTGATCGATTTCGGCCGCGGCCGCGGAATCATCGTCGTCGCGCGTTCCGGGCCCGGGCAGGCCGATGTCGCGGGCCTCTCCGAGCACTTGCGGCAGCTGGTCGCCGTCGCCGACGCCCACGGCGTCGCCCGCTCCTCGCTGATCTCCGCGATCGAGCGCATGCCCCGCCCGGCCGAAGTCGCGACGCCGCCGCGCCGGGCGGCCCACCCCCCGCGCCCGTAGGCGGCCCGGGACCCGCGTCCGTAGAACGTCACGCACCCGCAGAACGCCGGGCACCCGCAGAACGTCAGGCGCCCGAGGCGGCCGCCTCGGCGAGGGAGTCCAGCACCGGGCGGATCAGCGGATGCCCGTCGGCGCCGGCCCGGACGGCGGCGAAGACCCGGCGGGTGGCGAGCTCGCTGTCGACCGGACGGACCGCCACCCGGGCCAGGTCCACCCCGCGCAGCGCCGACCGCGGCACCAGCGCGACGCCCGCGCCGGCCGAGGCCAGCGCCACGACGGCCCTGAAGTCGTCCGAGGAGTGCAGCAGGCGCGGCTGGAAGCCCGCGTGCTCGCAGGCCAGCAGGACCACGTCGTGGCAGGGGTTGCCCGGGTAGGGACCGATCCAGAGCTCGTCCGCCAGCGCGGCCACCGCGAGCGGCCCGGACTCGGCGGCCAGCGAATGGGCGAGCGGCAGCACCGCCTCGAACGGCTCGGCGTACAGCGGGACCCTGGTCAGCCGGGCGTCGTCGCCCTGCGGGGCGCCCCGGTACTCGACGGCCACCGCGAGGTCGGCCCGGCCGTCCAGCACCATCGGCAGGCTGGCGTCGCCCTCGGCGTCCAGCACCTTGAGCCGCACCCCTGGCGCGCGCAGGGCGAGCAGGCCGATCGCCGGGGCGAGCACGTGCGAGATGCCGGTGGCGAAGGAGGCCACGGTGACCTCGCCCGCGACGCCCGCGCTGTAGGCGGCGAGGTCGGCCTCGGCGCGCTCCAGCTGGGCGAGCACCGCGTCGGCGTGGCCGAGCAGGATCTCCCCGGCGGCGGTCAGCCGCACGCCCCGGCCCTCCCGGGCCAGCAGGTGGTGGCCGGTCTCCTGCTCCAGGGCGGCCAGCTGCTGGGAGACCGCGGAGGGGGTCAGGTAGAGGGCGGCCGCCGCGGCGGTCACGGTGCGGTGGTCCGCCACGGCCCGGAGGGTCCGCAGCCGTCGTGCGTCGATCACAGGCCCATTCTGCCAGCGTCGCGGTGCGGCCCGTCGGGGGCGGTTTCGGGGCAGTACCACCGGTGGCGTATTTCGGGACGAGATCGCCGGGCGCCGTTGACCGTCCCGCTCGGTCGGCGCTTGGCTCGTGGCCGAGCCGGGCCGCGGGGATCCGCGGGCCCGGCACCGTCATCAGGGGAGGATGATCCATGACCACCGCCCGTTCCCGCCGCCGGCCGGCCCGTACCGCCGTTGTGCTGCTGGCCGCCGTCGCGGCCGGCGCCGTGATGCCGGCCGCCGAGGCCCGGCCGCCCAAGGGCGACACCGCCCGGGTCAGCGAGGGCAGCAAGGGCGAGCAGCTCGACGGCCACTCGTACGCGCTCGGGCTGAGCGCCGACGGCCGGGCCGCGCTGTTCTCCTCGACCGCGACCGACCTGCTGCCGGACGGCGCTCCGAACGGCAGCGACGTCTACGTCCGGGACCTGCGCAACGGGCACGTCGAGCGGGCGAGCGTCGCCGCTGACGGCGCCCGGCTGAACGCCGCCACCACGGACGCCTCGATCAGCGGCGACGGCCGCTACGTCGCGTTCAGCACCGCCGCCACCAACGTGCTGCCCGGCCAGGCGAAGCACCGGAGCGACGTCTACGTCCGCGACCGCTGGACCGGCCGCACCGAACTGGTCTCCACCGGCAGCCTCACCACGACCGACGACGAGACCGTCCGCGGCGCCGTCAACCCGTCCCTGAGCCGGGACGGCCGCTACGTCGCCTTCGCCTCCGACCGCACCGACCTGGCCCCCGGCGGGCACCCCGGCAAGCAGAACGTCTTCGTCACCGACCGCTGGACCCACACCACCAAGCTGGTCACCACCGGCGTCGACGGCGAGCCGGCCGACAACAACTCCTTCCGCCCGACCATCAGCGCGGACGGCGCCACCGTCGGCTTCCTCTCCCGGGCGGGCAACCTCGTCCCGGCCGCCCCTTCCGCACCCTCCACGACACCGGAGGCCGCGGCCGCTCTGGCCGGGCCCCGGTTCTACCCCTACTTCGTCTGGAAGGCCGACTCCGGAAAGATCACCGGCGCCAGTCTGGACGCCACCGGCGCGCTGACCGGCAGCGGCAACGACGCCCGGATCAGCCCCGACGGCCTCTTCGCCCTCTACGGCCTGCCGGTCTACGGCGCGGGCCGGCCCGGCACCCACGGCATCCGGATGGACCTCTACGTCCGTGAGCTGGCCACCGGCCGGACCACCCTGGTCAACACCGCCCTGCCCGGCACCACGACCACCGAGGGCGCCTACGACCCGGCCATGACCGACGACGGCCAATGGGTCTACTTCGACTCCAGCGCCGACGACCTGGTGCCCGGCGACACCAACGGGCAGAACGACGTGTTCCGCCGGGACCTCCGGACCGGCCGGATCGAGCGGGTGACCGCCACCCGGGACGGCGGGCAGAGCACCGGCGGCTCCGACAGCCCGTACGTCGACGCCACCGGGGACACCGTCGTCTTCACGGCCGAGGACGCCAATCTCGTCCCGGGCGACACCAACAGCTTCCTGGACGTGTTCCTGCGCCGGCTCTGACCGACCCCGGGCCACTTACAACAGTTGACGTAGTTTCCGACCGAATCCATCTCAGCTGTTGACCCGGGGCTCGCTCCGTCCCCTCCTCCCCGCGCGCCCGCCGACCGGGGAGGAGGGGCGGGACCTCAGCGCACCGGCAGCGAGACCTCCGCCGGCCCGAAGGTCACCGTGCTGCCCTTCGGCGTCTCGCCGCCGTAGAGGTCGTCGTGGGTGCCGAGCACCAGCGCCAGCCGGTGGCCGGCCGGGAGGTCGTACGCGGTGGGAAACAGCGTGACGTCCAGCGGGAAGGGCTGCCCGGCCGGCCGGCCGCTCCAGCTCTGCGGGGCGTGGGCGATCAGCCGGCCGACGCCGAGCGCGTCCACGTCGTAGAGGTACGCGACGGCGGTGCCCTGCGGCGCGGAGCTGGTCACGGTGGTCCGCACCCGGGCGGCCCCGCGCACGGAGAGGCCCTGCCGGTAGGGCTCCGACTGCCGGACGGCGGCGGCGCCCCGGTCCAGCAGGGGCACCAGGACGGTCGGCGGCTGGTGCAGCCACTGGTCGACCAGGCCGGAGAGCAGCACGACACCGCCGCTCGCGCCGGAGGGCTGGTCGCCGCGGACGGTGGCGGTGTCGCCGAAGCTCAGCCGCTCCGTACGGGAGTTGACGGAGCGCCAGTCCGGATACGCCTCGTGGGCGCCGCCCGGGCGGACCTCCAGGTCCACGCCCGGCGGCCGGTCGTCCGCGCCGGGCGAGCCCTTGAGGTAACGGTCCAGCCAGCCGCGGGCGTTGTCCCAGGTGGCGTTGGAGAAGCCGAGCAGGCCGGTGAACTCCTGGCTGGCGTGGTCGCCCGGCCGCAGTTCGAGGCGCTTGGGGACGGTCAGCCGCTGGTAGAAGTCGGTCATCTGGCCGGGGTTGAAGAAGCTGTCGCTCCAGCCGTTGGCGAGGTAGACCGCGGCGCCGTTGGCGTTGATCCGGTCCAGGTAGGTGGCCGGCGAGCGGAGGTTCGCCCACTTCACCACCTCGGGCAGGTCGTGGTCGGCGAACAGGTCGTCCAGCGCGGTCGCGAACTCCGGGCTCTTGCGGCCGGTCAGGCCCTCGATGGTGGCCAGCCGGGTGGCGGCGGAGGTGTGCCGGGTCTGGCCGCTGTACAGCGCGTCGGTGAGGTCGGCCCAGCCGCTCAGCGAGGCGACGGCCTTGATCCGCGGGTCGAACGCGGCACCGAGGAGGGTGAGGCCGCCGCCGAGCGACAGTCCGATCATGCCGACCCGGTCCGGGTCCGCCGGGGTGTGGGCGAGCGCCCAGTCGATCACCGTCGAGATGTCGGCGACGTCCTTGGGCCCGGCGACGTCCACCTCCCCGCCCGAACCCCAGAAGCCGCGGACGGTGTAGGTGACGACGACGTACCCGGCGGTGGCGAACCTGTGGCCCTGGGCGACGTACTCCAGGTCGTTCTGCCCCCAGCTGGCCGGCTGCACCACCACCGGGTAGCGCCCCTGGGCGTCCGCCCCCGGCGTCCCGGCGGGCGGGGTGAACACGTCGGCCTTGAGGACGACCCCGTCCCGGGCGGTGATGTCCGCCAGCCGGAAGCCGCCGAACGCCGAGGCGGCGGCCGCCGCCGAGGCCGACGCGCCGGCGGGCGCGGGTGCGGCGACGGCGGGCTGCGCCGCGACCCCCGCCCCGAGCCCGAGCGCCAGGGCGAGGACGGCGCTCGCCGTCCGGTGTCCGCCAGTCCGATGGGGTCGTGCCAGCACGCTCTGCTCCCTCAGTCCACCCGATGTGATCTTGGTGAGCCTAGCGAGCTGACGATGTCTCAGAGGAGGCGATGATCAGCCAAATTACTGGCCGGTAACGTACCGGGCCACCCCCGCCACACGGCACCCCGGAGTCCCCTGGAGACCCGGAAACCGCGAACGGGGGTGGGACACCGGTACGGGCCGGCGTCCCACCCCCGTAGCGGGAGGGTGGGGCAGTTGGTCTTGGTGACCGTGCGGCGGGGGCGAATCGATTCGCCCCCGCCGCACGGACGTTGTGAGCCCGCGAGCTGGTCCGGTTCCGAGCGGACCGGCCCGCGGGCAGCCTGTGCGGGCCCTGCCCGGGCCCGGCCTGCGGGGCGGTCAGCCCTCCAGCTCGGCGCGCGCGTCCACGAAGGCCGCGACGGCGCGCTCGACGTCCTCGGTGGAGTGCGCCGCGGAGAGCTGGACCCGGATCCGGGCCTGGCCGTGCGGGACCACCGGGTAGGAGAAGCCGATCACGTACACGCCGCGCTCCAGCAGGAGTTCGGCGAGCCGGCCCGCCTTCGCCGCGTCGCCGATCATCACCGGGGCGATCGGGTGGTCGCCCGGCAGGATCTCGAACCCGGCCTCGGTCATCTTCGAGCGGAACAGCGCGGTGTTGGCCGCCAGCCGCTCGCGCAGCTCGTTGGACTGCTCGACCAGGTCGAGCACCTTCAGCGAGGCGGCCGCGATCACCGGGGCCAGCGAGTTGGAGAACAGGTACGGGCGGGAGCGCTGGCGCAGCAGGGCGACGATCTCGCGGCGGGCCGCGACGTAGCCGCCGGAGGCGCCGCCGAGCGCCTTGCCCAGGGTGCCGGTGATGATGTCCACCCGGTCCATCACGCCGTGCAGTTCGGGGGTGCCGCGGCCGCCGGCGCCGACGAAGCCGACCGCGTGCGAGTCGTCGACCATGACCATGGCGTCGTAGCGGTCGGCCAGGTCGCAGATCTCCCGCAGCGGGGCGACGTAGCCGTCCATCGAGAAGACGCCGTCGGTGACGATCAGGCGGCGGCGGGCGTCCTGGGTCTCCTTGAGCTGCTGCTCCAGGTCGGCCAGGTCGCGGTTGGCGTAGCGGTGGCGGCGGGCCTTGCTGAGCCGGATGCCGTCGATGATGCTGGCGTGGTTGAGCGCGTCGGAGATGACGGCGTCGCGGTCGTCCAGCAGGGTCTCGAAGACGCCGCCGTTGGCGTCGAAGCACGAGGAGTAGAGGATGGTGTCCTCCTGGCCGAGGAAGGCCGAGAGGCGGTCCTCGAGCTCCTTGTGCACGTCCTGGGTGCCACAGATGAAACGCACCGAGGCCATCCCGTAGCCCCAGCGGTCCAGCGCGTCCTTGGCCGCGGCGAGCACCTCGGGGTGGTCGGCCAGGCCGAGGTAATTGTTGGCGCAGAAGTTCAGCACCCCGCCGGGGCGGCCGCCGGAGGTGACGGTGACCTCGGCGCTCTGCGGGCTGCCGATCACCCGCTCCGGCTTGAACAGGCCGGCCTCGCGGATCTCGTCGAGGGTGGTGGCGATGTCGGCGCGCACGTTGTCGAACACGGGCAGACTCCTAGTCGTAGCGGCGGATCGTCGGACCGGCGTGGCTCAGGCGGTCCAGTCGAGGATGATCTTGCCGCAGTTGCCGCTCGCGGCGTCGTCGAAGGCGGCCTCGAACTCGGAGGCGGCGTAGCGGCCGGTGATCACCGGGCTGAGGTCCAGGCCGCCCTCCAGCAGCACGGACATCGCGTACCAGGTCTCGAACATCTCGCGGCCGTAGATGCCCTTGATGGTGATCATCGAGGTGACGATCGAGGCCCAGTCCACCGGGAAGTCCTCGGCCGGCAGGCCCAGCATGGCGATCTTGCCGCCGTGGGTCATGTTGGCGATCATCGACTGCATCGCCTCGGGACGGCCGGACATCTCCAGGCCGACGTCGAAGCCCTCGCGCAGGCCCAGCTTCTGCTGGCCCTCCTCGATGGTCTGCTCGGCGACGTTGAGCGCCAGCGTCACGCCGACCCGGCGGGCCAGGTCGAGGCGGTACGGGGAGACGTCGGTGATCATCACGCTGCGGGCGCCGGCGTGCTTGGCGACGGCGGCGGCCATGATGCCGATCGGGCCGGCGCCGGTGACCAGCACGTCCTCGCCGACCAGCGGGAAGGACAGCGCGGTGTGCACGGCGTTGCCGAAGGGGTCGAAGATCGCGGCCACGTCGAGGTCGACCGGGACCCGGTGCACCCAGACGTTGGAGGCGGGCAGGGCCACGTACTCGGCGAAGGCGCCGTCGCGGTTGACGCCCAGGCCGATGGTGTTGCGGCACAGGTGGCGGCGCCCGGCCAGGCAGTTGCGGCACTTGCCGCAGACCAGGTGGCCCTCGCCGCTGACCAGGTCGCCGATCGCGATGTCCGCGACGCCGGCGCCGAGCTCGGCGACCTCGCCGACGAACTCGTGACCGAGCACCAGCGGGGTCTTGATGGTCTGCTGCGCCCAGCCGTCCCACTTGCGGATGTGCAGGTCGGTGCCGCAGATGCCGGTGCGCAGCACCTTGATCAGCACCTCGCCGGGGCCGATCTCGGGCTTCGGGACGTCGATCATCCAGAGGCCGGGCTCGGCGTTCTGCTTGACGAGTGCCTTCACGGGCGACGGCTCCTGACGTGCTGATCGGGGGCGGCCTTCGGGTGCGGGCAGGCCGAGGGGGCGCGGTTCGGCCGCTCCTGACGGGCACGCTCCGGCAGGCAGAAATCTGCCTGGTGGGAGGGGGTGCGGTCCATCGAGGAATTCTTAAGGGCGACCACAGCTGGGCTAAACGATCGTGCCCGAGCTGGGCCCGGGGGCGGCTGCGGCATGCCGGTGCTCACCCGTCCGGCCGAGCGCGGGCCGTCGGCCGCGACACCAACCGGCCGTGCCGTCCGGGTACTTGACACCGCGCCGCCAGCGGGAACGGGCCACTCGGGTGGGGCTTGGGCCCGTTCGGGCCAGCCCGGCCGCCACCGGCGCGCGGGTGTTCGAGGGCGGTGCTTACGGTGGCCGGGTTCCCCCGCGGCCCCGTGGAGCAGGCACTCCGGGGCCGTCCGCCCCGGTTCCGGGGCCCCCGCCCGAGTTCCGGGGCCCTTCGCCCCAGAGAGGCGCCTCGACACATGACCAAGACCCGACGGCCGCGCCCGGCCGCCTCCCGCACCGCCGGACGCGCGACCGCCGCCGCCCTGGCCCTGACCGGCCTGCTCGCGGTCTCCGCCTGCTCCGGCGGGTCCTCCTCCTCCCAGCCGGCCGGCGGCGCGGCGGTCACCGCCGAACCGGCCGCGCTCAGCCCGTCCGCGACCCTGTCCGGCGGCGCCTCCGGCGTGACCTCGGCCTCGGCGAGCGTCGTCCCGCTCACCCCGGACGTGCAGAGCCGGCTGGACGTCGCGATCAAGCAGGTGATGAGCCAGGCCTCCATCCCCGGGGTGATCGTCGGCTACACCACCCCCGACGGCAGCTACCAGCGCACCTTCGGCGTCGCCGACAAGAACGCCGGGACGCCGATGTCTCCCGACATGTACATGCGGATCGGCAGCGTCACCAAGACCTTCACGACCACCGGCATCCTGCAACTGGTCGAACAGGGCAAGGTGGGCCTGGACGACCCGATCTCCAAGTACATCCCGAACGTGCCCGGCGGCGACGGGATCACCATCCGCGAACTCGGCGACATGCGCAGCGGCCTGTACAACTACACCCTCGACCCGGACTTCCAGCAGGCGTTCTTCAGCAACCCGGACCGCGTCTTCACCCCGGACCAGCTGCTCGCGTACTCGTTCAAGCACCCGGCGAACTTCGCGCCGGACGCCAAGTTCGAGTACTCCAACACCAATCTGATCCTGCTCGGCCAGGTCGTCGAGAAGGTCGGCGGGCAGCCGCTCCCCGACTTCCTGAACCAGCAGGTCTTCACCCCGGCCGGGCTCACCAAGACCACCCTGCCGACCGACGCCACCTTCCCCGACCCGCACGCCCACGGCTACACCAACCAGACGGCCACCGGCGCGGTCGAGGACGCCACCGACTGGAACCCGTCCTGGGGCTGGGCGGCCGGCGCCGCCATCTCCACCCTCTCCGACCTCCAGACCTGGTCGAAGGTCCTGGCCACCGGCGCGCCACTGCTCAGCCCCGCCACCCAGGCGGAACGGCTGAAGACCAAGAGCGTCGGCAGCCCCGACCTCGGCTACGGCTTCGGGGTCTTCACCACCCACGGCTGGGT
Organism: Streptomyces sp. CBMA123; assembly: GCF_014596465.1. Lineage (GTDB taxonomy): Bacteria > Actinomycetota > Actinomycetes > Streptomycetales > Streptomycetaceae > Kitasatospora. The sequence goes on from NZ_MECK01000619.1 coordinate 33,065, forward strand.
CGGCCACAACGGCTCGCTGCCCGGGTACGAGAGCGTGGTGATCTACCTGCCGGACGCCCAGGCCAGCCTGGTCATCCTGCTCAACACCGACATCACGTACCAGGGTTCGGAGCCGTCGACGCTCCTGGCCCGGGCGATCACCCAGATCGTCTCGCCGAACAACGTCTACACCCTGCCCACCCCGCCCGGATCGGCCTCGCCGTCGGCCCCGGGCTCGGCGTCGGCCTCGGCTTCCGGCTCGCCGGCCACGCCCAGCGGCACCCCCTCGCTGCACATCTCCTGAACCACCCCGAAGGCCCGGCCCGGAGCACCGGGCCGGGCCTTCGACGTACGGTCAGATCCCCAGCACCTTGCCGAGGTCGTACGAGACCGGCTCCTCCAACTGCCCGTAACCGCAGCTCTCCGGCGTGCGGTCCGGCCGCCAGCGGCGGAACTGCGCGGTGTGCCGGAACCGGGTGCCCTCCATGTGGTCGTACGCCACCTCCACCACCCGCTCGGGGCGCAGCGCGATCCACGACAGGTCCTTGCCGCCGGTCCAGCGGCTGACCGCCCCCGGCAGCCGGCCCTCGGCATGCGCGGACTCCTCCGCCCAGGCGCCCCACGGGTGTTGGGAGAGATCGTCCATCCTCAGCGGGGCCAGTTCCTCGACGAGTTCGCGGCGGCGGGCCATCGGGAAGGCCGCACAGACGCCCACGTGCTGCAGCCTGCCCTCGGCGTCGTGGATGCCCAGCAGCAGCGAGCCGACCACCGGGCCGCTCTTGTGCTCGCGGTAGCCGGCCACCACGCAGTCGGCGGTGCGCTCGTGCTTGATCTTGTACATGGTCCGCTCGCCCGGCCGGTACGGCTGGTCCAGCGGCTTGGCCACCACCCCGTCCAGCCCGGCGCCCTCGTACTCGGCGAACCAGGTCCGCGCGAGTTCGCGGTCGGTCGAGGCGGGGGCGGTGAACACCGGGTCGGCGGCCCCGGCGAGCGCCGCCTCCAGGGCCCGGCGGCGCACCGAGAGCGGCTCGTCGACCAGCGAGTCGTCACCGAGGGCGAGCAGGTCGAAGGCCACGAAGGAGGCGGGCGTGCGCTCGGCGAGCAGCTTCACCCGGCTCGCCGCCGGGTGGATCCGCTCCAGCAGCTCCTCGAAGCGCAGCCGCCCGTCCCGGGCGATCACCACCTCGCCGTCCAGCACGCAGCGCGGCGGCAACTCCCGCCGCAGCGCCTCCACCAGTTCGGGGAAGTACCTGGTCAGCGGCTTGCCGGTGCGGCTCCCCAACTCCACCTCGGCGCCGTCGCGGAACACGATGCTGCGAAAGCCGTCCCACTTGGCCTCGTACTGCATTCCCGGCGGGATCTCGGCCACCGACTTGGCGAGCATCGGCGCCACCGGCGGCATCACGGGCAGGTCCATGGCACCGATCCTCACCCGGTTCGCCCCGGGGCGCGCGCCGGGCCCGGCCCCCTTAGCGTGGGGACCATGGGCTCAGCCGTCGAACTGGAAGTCGCCGGGCGCACCGTCCGGCTGTCCAACCCGGACAAGGTCTACTACCCCGAGCGCGGCTTCACCAAGCTGGACGTCGCGCAGTACTACCTGGCCGTCGCCGACGGAGTGCTGCACGGACTGCGGGACCGGCCCACCACCCTGCAACGCTTCCCCGACGGCGTCGACGGCGAGTTCTTCTACCAGAAGCGCGCACCCAAAGGCCTGCCGGACTGGCTGCCCACCGCCCGGATCGAGTTCCCCAGCGGCCGCTCCGCCGACGAGATCTGCCCCACCGAACCCGCCGCCGTCCTGTGGGCCGCCAACCTGGGCTGCCTCACCTTCCACCCCTGGCCGGTCCGGCGCGGCGACACCGACCACATCGACGAACTGCGCATCGACCTCGACCCGCAGCCCGGCACCGACTTCCACGACGCCGTCCGCGCCGCCCACGAACTGCGCGCCCTGCTCGAGGAACACGGACTGCGCGGCTGGCCCAAGTCCTCCGGCGGGCGCGGGCTGCACGTCTACGTGCCGCTCGCCCCCGAGTGGACCTTCACCGACGGCCGGCACGCGGTGATCGCCCTCGGCCGGGTGCTGGAACAGCGGATGCCCGGGAAGGTCACCACCGCCTGGTGGAAGGAGGAACGCGGCGAACGCATCTTCGTCGACTACAACCAGATGGCCCGCGACCGCACCATCGCCTCCGCCTACTCACTGCGCGCCCGCCCCCGCGCCACCGCCTCCACCCCGCTGCGCTGGGACGAGCTGGACGACGCCTCCCCCGAGGACTTCGACCTGCGGACCGTCCCCGCCCGGTTCGCCGAACTCGGCGACCCCAACGCCGAGATGGCGGACCACGCCTTCCGACTCGACGCCCTGCTGGAGCTCTACGACAAGCAGCTCCACGACGAGGGCCTCGGCGAACTCCCGTACCCGCCCGACCACCCCAAGGCCGTCGGCGAGCCACCCCGGGTACAGCCCAGCCGGGCCCGCAGGAAGCCGGCCTAGTCCGACCGGCTGCCCTTCGACCACAACGACCACCACCCGCTGCTGCTGCGCGCCCTGCCGCCCGGCGCCCGGCGGTGACGGCCCCGGTGGCATGGCCGCAGAGCACGTCCGCCGCGGTGCGGGCGAACACCGGGCGGCAGCCTCCGGGGTGCACGCTCCGGCAACTGCCCTTCCGGCGTCACCCGTTGGTCTGGCGCCGGGGCTAGGCTGGCGATCATCGACCGGGGCCGAAAGGGATTCGTGATGGGCGTACGGGGGCTGGCGGAGATCCTGGCGGACGCGGCGGGCGGGGTGTTCCCGCCACCGGACGGGGCGGTGACGGTGCTGCCGCAGCCGACGCCGCGCGAGGCCGGGGTGATCGCCTTCGCCGCGCACGCCGTGGTGTTCGCCGACCAGGACCCGGCCTGGGTGCACCGCACCCTCGCCGCCGACCCCGGCGACCCGCTGTCCGCGCCGCTCTGCCCGCCCTTCCTGACCGCCCTCGCCGAGCGGACCGGACGGACCGTCAACAACGTCGACCTGCTCAGCGTCGCCGACCGCCTCCCGGGCCCGCCACCACTGCCGCTCACACCGGTCGAGGACCGCGAACACCCCCGCGTGGTAAGGGCGTTGCGCTACCGCGAGGACGTCCGGGTGTACCAGGCCGACGGCGGCGTGCTCATCCTCGGCCGCGGCGTGGCCGGCCGCTGGGAGACCGCCGTCGAGGTCGACCCCACCGCCCAGGGCCGCGGCCTCGGCCGCACCCTGGCCACCGCCGCCCGCCACCTGCTGCCGGAGGGCGACGCCGTCTGGGCGCAGCAGGCCCCCGGCAACGCCCCCAGCGTCCGCGCCTTCCAGGCAGCGGGCTACCGGCCGGTGGGCGCGGAGGCCCTGCTGGTCCTCGGGCGGCCGTAGCGGACCCGGTCGGCCTCCAGGTCGTAGCCGAGGAACGGGCCGTCGCCCTCGACGTACGTCGGCACCGACCTGCCCAGCCGCCGCCCGACCGCGGCCAGGAACCCGCACAGCACGTCCAGCCCTTCCTGGCCGCGGAGCCGCTCGACGTCCACGTCGAAGTCGATCCGCCCCGCCCCGCGGAACCGGAACACCGCACCGACCTCCGGCCCCGGCCGCACACTCAGCACCGGGCACGCGGCACCCACCGGCCGGGACAGCACCTCCTCCGCCCGCGGCCACGGCAGTTCGAAGCAGCCGACGACGAAGGTCCGGCCCCAGCCCTCCTCCACCACCAGGTCCAGCAGCGCCTGCCAGTCCGCCACCGCGGTGTCCGCGATGCCCTCACCCGGCAGCCAGCCGTCCCGGTCCGGATCCAGCAGCCACCCCTGGTGGTCCTCCCAGCGCAGATCGCCCATGTCACTCCTCCGGAGGAGTCCACAACACCCGGACCCGGTCGGCTTCGAGGTCGTACCCGAGGAAGGGCTCCCGGGTGCTGCCCTCGAAGTACATCGAGACGGACTTGCCCAGCCGCCGCCCGATCGCCGTCAGGAACCCACAGAGGATGTCCAACCTCTCCTGGCCCTGAAGCTCCCTCAGGGAGACGTCGAAGTCGATCTGCTCGTCCGCGAGGAACCGGAAGATCGCGCACACCCCGGGATCCGGCCACACCCGCAGATACGGACACTCGGCACCGGCCGCTCGGGACAGCACCACCTCGGCCCGGGGCAGCGGCAGCACCGCGTCGCCCTCGGCGTACTCGAAGGCCCAGCCCCGCTCCGCCACCAGGTCGAGCAGCGCCTGCCAGTCCGCCACCGTGGTGTCCGCCACGTACACATCCGGCAGGTAGCCCCCGTCGGAAGGGTCGAGCAGCCACGCCACATGCTCGTCCCAGCGCAGATCGCCCATCTAGGCGCTCCGGGCGCCCGCCGGGGCCAGGTCGGCGATGATCCGGACGGCCTCGGTGATCTGGGCGTCGGTGAGGTCGCCGCGGGCGGTCAGGCGCAGGCGGGAGATGCCGTCCGGGACGGACGGGGGGCGGAAGCAGCCGACGGCGAGGCCGGCCCGGAGGCAGTCGGCGGCCCAGGTGACGGCGGCCTCCGGGCCGGGGGCGCGGACCGAGACCACGGCGGCGTCGGGCTCGCAGGCGTGCAGGCCGGCGGCGCTCAGCCGGGCGGAGA